>JBBQFW010000451.1:0-1504 GCA_038322445.1 Gemmatimonadales bacterium | reverse complement strand
GGTGTCGGCGACGCGTTCCCCGTGTTGCGGCACCTGTCGTATCACAACAGCTACGCGCAGCTCGCCCGCGAACATCCCGACATGGTGAAGGACACCATCAAGTGGGAGATCGCCGAGGCCGAACGGAACACGGGGGCAGATGTGGGGAGGGCCGCGGCGCTTCAGTCCCGCCTGTTCGAGCAGTGCCACGCGTTCTTCTCGAAATACGAGTACTTCGTGCTGCCGGTGACACAGGTGGAGCCGTTCGATGTCACCACGCCATATCCCACATCGGTGGCTGGCGTGGCGATGCCCACATACATCGACTGGATGCGGTCGTGCTGGTACGTGACGTTCATGGGGAGTCCGGCGATTTCGGTACCGGGCGGCTTCACCGCAAATGGACTCCCGGTTGGTGTGCAGATCGTTGGTCGCCCGCGTGGTGATTGGAGTGTCCTCCAGATTGCGCACGCGTTCGAGCAGGCCACCGGCCACGGCAAGCGTCGCCCCGTGCTGTGAGTCGCACGGCGTTGGCGCGGTCTTCTTTCTGGTCTTCGGCTCTGGCGAACGGGTGATTGAGTGAGCGAGCGCATGCGCATTGGAATTCCATCGGCGAAACGCATCGGGGTGACGCTGGCCCTCGTCGTGCTGCCCATCACGACCGCCACGGGGCAGGCGCGCACCGCGCATCGCGCCGCCGCACCCCCCGGCATCGATGTCACCGAAGCGTCGATCACCGACCTGCAACGCGCGATGACCGACGGCCAGACGACCTCCGCGCGGCTCGTCGATGCGTATCTCGCGCGCATCGCGGCGTACGACCACGCCGGCCCAGCGATCAACGCGATGATCCGCCTCAATGCGCGGGCGCATGCGGAGGCCGTGGCGCTCGACGCCGAGCGCGCCGCGGGTCACGTGCGTGGACCGATGCACGGCATCCCGATCATTCTCAAGGACAACTACGATACGAAGGACGAGATCACGAGCGCGGGCTCGCTTGCGCTCGCGACGCACCAGCCGGTGCAGGACGCGTTCGTCGTGCAGAAGCTGCGCAACGCCGGGGCCGTGATTCTCGGTAAGTCGAACATGCACGAACTCGCCGCTGGTATCACGTCCATCAGTTCACTCGGCGGCCAGACGCTGAATCCCTACGATCTGTCGCGGTGTCCGGGCGGGTCGAGCGGTGGCACCGGCGCCGCGATCGCGGCGAGTTTCGCGGCGATCGGGTGGGGCAGTGACACCTGCGGGTCCAGTCGGATTCCTTCCGCGTTCGGCTCGCTCGTCGGTCTGCGGCCAACGATGGGATTGTTCAGCCGAGAAGGGATCGTGCCGCTCGCGCACACGCAGGATGTGCCGGGCCCGCTCGCACGGACGGTGCGGGACCTCGCCATCGGCCTCGATGCCACCGTCGGCGCAGACGCCCACGATACCGCCACGCGCGCACTCGATGGTCGGGTGCTACCGCGCTTCGTGGACTCGCTGCGGACGGATGCGCTGCGTGGCGCCCGCATCGGCATCTTCGCAC
>JBBQFW010000450.1:0-1505 GCA_038322445.1 Gemmatimonadales bacterium | reverse complement strand
TCGCGACATCACCCCGCGCCGCTCGTGCGCCGCGAGGATACGGTCGGCGCACGGGAACGGATCGCGCCCGAGGGGGTGGTGACCGCGCTATCCGATACCGCAATCCGGGACGTCGTCGAACGCGTGCGCGCGCTGAGCCCGGACGTGGTGGCCGTCTCGCTGCTGCACGCCTATCGAGACCCTGCGCACGAGCGTCGTCTCGCCGACGCCTTGCGTGCCACACTGCCCGCGATCGACGTCATCCTGTCGTCCGACGTCTTTCCCGAGATCCGCGAATACGAACGCACGGCCACCACCGTCGCGGAGGCGTATCTCCGTTCTGGTGTTGCCCGCTACCTCCAGCGCCTCACGGCACGAGCCACCGCACTCGGCGTTCCCGCACCCGGTGTGATGACGTCCGGCGGCGGCATGCGGACCGCGGAGCAGGCGGCCAGGGGCGCGGCGTCCCTCGCGCTGTCCGGTCCTGCCGGGGGTATCGTGGGTGCAGCCGCGGTGCTGCGCGCGGCGGGCTTCCCGAACGCACTCACCGTCGACATCGGCGGAACCAGTGCCGATGTCGGCCTCATTCTCGACGGCGAGCCACTCGTCGAGCCCGGTGGTCGAGTGGCTGGCGTTCCCATCTCGCTGCCGCGGGTGCTCGTGGAAACAGTGTCCGCGGGGGGCGGCAGCATCGCGTGGATTGACGATGGCGGCGCATTGCGTGTTGGTCCCCGCAGCGCGGGCGCGCAACCCGGGCCCGCCGCCTTCGGTCGTGGCGGCACGGCACCGACGGTCACCGATGCACACGTCGTACTTGGCCACATCAGCGCAACCGCATTGAGCGGTGGCGTCCAGCTCGACATCACCGCGGCGCATAGGGCGGTCGGCGAGATCGCCGCGCAACTCGGCTCGCCCCTGGAGCAGGTCGCGCATGCCATCCTCGACATCGCCGACGCCGCGGTGGCGCGCGCGCTCCGACGCGTGAGCGTGGAAC
Source organism: Gemmatimonadales bacterium (assembly GCA_038322445.1). Taxonomy (GTDB): domain Bacteria; phylum Gemmatimonadota; class Gemmatimonadetes; order Gemmatimonadales; family Gemmatimonadaceae; genus AG11. The sequence continues at coordinate 532 of JBBQFW010000450.1, read as the reverse complement.
GCGGGGTCAGTCCACGCGACTGCGTGCTGGTCCCATTCGGCGGCGGCGGACCACTGCACGCGTGTGGTCTCGCCGAGCAGCTCGGCATGGGCACCATCTTTGTTCCGCCGCACGCCGGTGTGCTCAGCGCGATCGGTCTCGCGATCACGCCAGAGCGCCGCGAGCGGATGATCAGCACCATGGCGCGCCTCCGCGAGCTGGACGTCGCACAGATCTCCGCCGCGCTCGACGATGCCGCGCGCGGCGTGGCCGACGACCCCGCATGGACGCGCACATGGACCGCTCGCATGCGGTTCGTCGGCCAGGGCCACGAGCTGGACGTTCCACTCTTGCGCGGCGACGATGCCGGGTCGCTCACCACGCGATTCGTGGCACAGCACGAACGTCGGAATGGCTTCATCATCGCGGCTGACGTGGAGATCATCGGGATTCGTCACACCGCCAGCGGGCCCGCGACGCCGATTGCCTTCGCGCGCTCCACAACATCCGCCTGGACAACCGACATGAAGATCGATGACGGCGGTACCTTCGA
>JBBQFW010000449.1:0-1512 GCA_038322445.1 Gemmatimonadales bacterium | reverse complement strand
GCGGCTCCAGGCCGATCCCACCGTGCAGTACGCCATTGGCCATCATGTATCGCGGGTACTCTACAGAGACCTCGAGATCGACTCGCCGTACAACACCTATCGCAACAAGGGATTGCCGCCAGGCCCCATCGCGTCGCCCGGTCGGCCCTCGATCATCGCGGCACTCAATCCCGCCAGCGTTCCCTATCTCTTCTTCGTTGCGCACCCTGACGGCCATCACGAATTCACGAGCAACTTCACCGCGCACGCAGCCGCGGTAAAGCGCGCCCGTATGGAGTGGGATTCCGTCGTCGCGGTGCGACACGACACGACACGCGCGGCGCCCGCAAGCGTGTTGCCGGGTGCTGTTTCATCGCCCATGGCCATCCCGGCGCGCGATACCCCCAAGCCGCGCTGATGGACGCGCAGCCGCGGTTCAACCGGGCTGCCCTGCGGATCATCGCCATCACGGACACGCTGCGCGATGGAATTCCCGGGCTCATCGAGCGCGCTCGACGAGCCGTTGCCGGCGGCGCGACGATGCTTCAGCTTCGCCTGCCCGACGAGTCGGCTCGCACGCTCGTCGACGCAGCGCGCGCGTTGCGGCAGGCCTTGCCCGAGGTACCGCTGCTCGTCAACGAGCGCGCCGACGTCGCCATGGCCGCGGGCGCGCATGGCGTGCACCTGAACGTCGATGGAGTGCCGGCCGCTTCGCTGCGACGCATCGTTCCGCCGGGGTTCATCATTGGCGCTTCGGTGGGCGACGACGCAGAGTGCGGCCGCGCCCTCGATGCCGATTACGTCGCAATCGGACCGGTCTTTACCGCGGGTCGTGGCACGGGCGCCGGTCTCGCGATTGGCCTCACGCGTTTCTCGGATCTGTCGCTTCGTTGCGGCCTTCCCGCCGTGGCCATCGGTGGCATCTCGACGGCCAACGTGGGGACGGTGATGCGGGCGGGTGCGGCGGGCGTTGCCGTGATCAGCGCGCTGTTTTCCTCGGCTGATCCGACGCAGGCCGCCCGCGACCTCCGCGCCGCCCTGGACGCCAGCGAAAGCTGATGTTGGGTACGTTCTGTTCCTCGAGTCCCGTTCGACGCTGATGGACCGGCACCGACCACGTCGCCACTTCGCGTTCCGCCGCCACGATCGCCGCAAAAACGGGGGGAAGCACGAACAGGTCCACGAGTTCGGGATCGAACAGCGTGCCGCGACCGTCCATGATGATGTCGCGTGCGATTTCGACTGACCGGCTCGCGCGATAGCGGCGGTGGCAGGTGATGGCGTCAAACGTGTCCGCAATCGCGACGAGCCGCGCCGCGAGAGGAATGCGCCTGCCCTTGAGCTGTCGCGGATAGCCGCTGCCGTCCCACCGCTCGTGGTGCGACAGGACGCCGCGCGCCAGATCGGGATAGAAGCCGTTCAGCGGTGCGAGCACGTCGGCGCCGCGCTGCGGATGCGTGAGCACCGCGAGTCGCTCGGCGTCGGTGAGTTTGCGGTGATCGTGGATGATGTCGAACAGCGCCTCGTGGATCT
>JBBQFW010000448.1:0-1516 GCA_038322445.1 Gemmatimonadales bacterium | reverse complement strand
GACCCGGTTCAGGAAGAACTTCTCGACCGACTCCGCAGCGGGGGAGTGGGCGACGTACTGGAATACCTGAATTCCCACACGCAACACCGCTTTACCGGCCTCTACCGGTTCGACGGGTCGGTTCTGCGGAACGTGGCGCTCGTCGATCGCGAGCCGGGGCAGTCACAGCGCGGCGCGGACCGCCCGCTGTGTGACACGTACTGCGCGATTGTGGGAGAAACACAGTCGTCCGTCGTCATCACCGATGCCTCGATCGACCCACGCACCGCGAACAGCGCGGAGAGAAAGTCCGTGCTCTCGTACTGCGGTGCGCTCGTGCGGGCCGTGGATGGGGCGCCGATCGGCACGCTTTGCAGCTTCGATCCCGCGCTGCAGCCAGTGATGGACGACGAGATTGCGCTGCTCGAGGTTACGGCGCGGCTGCTGGGCAACGTGGTTGCGCAGGACGCGCTCGTCGTCCTGCCGGAGATACGCCCCTCGAGTGAGCGAAGCTCCGCCTGATATCCGTTCCCGGCCGTGCATTGCGCGGTCGAGCAGATGTACGACCGACAACCGGAGCCAGCCATGCGTGAGTTGATTCTGCCATTCCTTGCGGTGTGCGCCATGATTCCCTGCGCGCAGCCGGTCGTCGGCCAGAGCGTGTCCTGCATGGCCACGCCCACGTCGATGACGCCGACGTCATGGAACGCCAGCACCAGCGTTCCTCCCACTGCGGAACGCGGGGGGCTGCACACCGTGCGGGAAGTGCCGCTGCCGGGCGCCGCCAACCGGTTCGACTACCAGAGCGTTGACCCGGCGGCGCGCCGTCTCTACCTGAGCCATATGAACGCGGGTGTGCTCGTCGTGTTCGACCTGGACTCGGCGCGCGTCATCGGCGAGGTGGACGGTGTCGACCGCGCGACCGGCGTGCTCGCCGTGCCGGACCAACGCGCGGTCTACGTCTCCGCGGCCGGCCGGCACGAGCTCGCTGTCATCAACGACCGCACGCTCAAGATCACTGCACGCGTGCCGGGCATTCGCTTTCCCGATGGCATTGCCTACGCGCCCGCCGAAGCGAAGGTGTTCGTGTCCGACGAAGCGGGAGCGGCCGACATCGTGATCGATGCGCGCACGAACACGAAGCGGTCGGCCATCGCGCTCGACGGCGAAGCGGGCAATACGCACTACGACTCCGTGTCGCACTGCATCCTGGTTGCGGTTCAGACGAAGAATCAGCTTGTCGCCATCGATCCGCGGACGGAACGCATCGTACAGCGATATGCGTTTCGCGGCTTCGATGCGCCGCACGGATTCGTCCTCGATGAGGCTGGCCGCCTCGCGTTCATCTCGAACCAGGGCAATGCGACCGTGCAGGTGGTCGACCTTCGTACGATGCGCGTGCTCGCCACGCACCGCGTGGGCAGCGATCCCGACGTGCTGGCGTGGGACGCGCACTGGCGGTTGCTGTACGTTGCGTCCGAAGGAGGCGTGTTGAGCAGCTTCGCCGTCGATGGCGTGGACCTGCACGCCCTGCCGG
>JBBQFW010000447.1:0-1517 GCA_038322445.1 Gemmatimonadales bacterium | reverse complement strand
GCGATGCTGCGTCAGCGATCCGTTGCGGCGATCGTCGTCGATGGCGCCGCGGTCATCCACACGGACGGACGGCACGGCAACGCCGCACCTGATCTCGCGCGCACGGATGCAGAGGCGCCGCGCGTGATCGAGTCGGCATTCGATCATGCACGCGTCGTCGTGGTGCCCGGCTTCATCGGGACGAGCGACTCCGGCCACGTCGTCACGCTGGGTCGCGGTGGGTCCGACCTCTCGGCCGCTGTGCTCGCGCGCGCGATGCAGGCGCGCGAGGTCACGCTGTGGAAGGACGTTCCGGGCTGCATGAGCGCCGACCCGCGCATCGTGCCGGAAGCGCGAGTGGTCCCGTTGCTCGACGCACGCGAGGCGTCGGAGCTGGCGTATTACGGTGCGAAGGTCCTGCACCCGCGCACCCTGTTGCCGCTGCGAGTGGGGACCACACTGCGCCTCCGGCCGTTTGCCGATCCCGGTGCTGCCGGAACGACGATCGTGGTGGGACGGACGGCGCGCGGCGCGCCGGTGCGTGCCATCTCGGGCATCTCCGACCAGGCACTCGTCACGGTGAGCGGAACGGGCATGCTCGGCGTTCCCGGTATCGCTGCCCGTGCGTTCGGCGCGCTGGCGAATTCGCACATCTCCGTGTCGATGATCTCGCAGGCGTCGTCGGAGCAATCGATCTGCTTCACGATTCCCGGCGATCGCGCGGGCGAGGTGGAAGCGTTGCTGCGAGCGGCTTTCGCGCTCGAACTCGAGCGGCGCGAAGTGGAGGAAATCAGCGTGCGGGCACACCTGAGTACCATAGCCGTGGTGGGATCGGGCATGGCGCGCACCCCAGGCATTGCCGCGCGCATCTTCAATGCGGTGGCGCATGCCGACGTGAACATCATCGCCATTGCGCAGGGCGCGTCGGAGCGGAACGTCTCCTTCGTGGTGGACGCGACGGAGGCCGCAGCGGCCGTGCGCGCCGTGCACAGCACCTTCCGTCTCGACAAGGTGGGCGGCGGCCGAGCCATGCGGCGTTCGGAGCCGGTGGACATTGTGCTGCTCGGCATGGGGCGCGTTGCGCAGGAGCTCGTCACGCAGTTCACGGCACTCGGCACGCGGAGCGCGAACGCGCTGCGGATCGTCGGGGTGATCGACCGCAGCGGTTACGTCTTCCAGCAGCGCGGGATGACGAACCGGCAGCTCGCTGAGCTCGTGCGACGCAAGCAGGTCGGTGTGGAGCTCAAGGATGCCCCGAACGGCCGCGCGTCGTCGGCGGTGGACGCGGTGGACTTCATGGCAACGCATGCATTGCATCGTCCGGTGCTCGTGGACGTGGCGAGCGGGGATACGTCACGCGCGCTCGCGAGCGCCCTCGCGCACGGGATGGATCTCGTGCTGGCCAACAAGGTGCCGCTCGCTTCCGCGATGTCGGCGTCGCGCGAGATCCTGCACGATGCGCGGAGCCGTGGCCGTCGCATCCTGCACGAGGCGACGGTGGGGGCGGGGCTGCCGGTGATCGACACGCTCCAGCAGCT
>JBBQFW010000446.1:0-1525 GCA_038322445.1 Gemmatimonadales bacterium | reverse complement strand
CAGCCACCGGGAATCTGGCAGAGCGCGTACGTCCACCCGAATGCCGACAGGATGTAGCCCATCCGCAGAGTGTCGAATCCAAGCTCGGCCCGGATCGCCGGTGCGGTGATCGAGAGATTGCTGCGGTCCAGATAGTTGATGGTCACGCTCACGAAGAGCATGACCATGATCAGGTAGCGAGACCGACTCGGCCGCTCCTCGCCCGCGCCCTGCACGACTGGCGAGCTCACCACTCCGCGAAGCTTCCGTCCGCGTGGCGCCAGACCGGGTTGCGCCAGCGATGACCGTCGTTCGCCATGCGCACCACCATCTCTTCATTCACCTCGATGCCGAGTCCCGGGCCCTGCGGGATGGCGACGAAGCCGTCCTTGTACGCGAACACCGCCGGATCGACGAGGTAGTCGAGCAGGTCGTTCGATTCGTTGTAGTGAATGCCGAGCGACTGCTCCTGGATGAACGCATTGTAGGAAACGGCGTCGATCTGGAGGTTCGCCGCGAGCGCGATGGGCCCGAGCGGGCAATGCAGCGCCAGCGCGACATCGTACGCCTCCGCCATGGCGGCAATCTTGCGCGTCTCCGTGATGCCACCCGCGTGCGACGGGTCGGGTTGGATGATGTCGACGTAGCCTTCGCTGAGGATGCGCTTGAAGTCCCACCGCGAGAACAGACGCTCGCCGAGCGCGATGGGCGTGGAGCAGTGATTCGCGATCTCGCGCAGCGCTTCCGAATGCTCGGAGAGCACGGGCTCCTCGATGAACATCAGCTGGAACGGCTCGAGGGCCTTCGCGATGACCTTGGCCATGGGACGATGCACGCGGCCGTGGAAGTCGACGCCGATGCCGAAGTGCGGGCCCATTGCGGTGCGGATCGCTTCGACCCTCGCGACGACCGCATCCACCTTCGCGTGGCTGTCGACGAACTGCATCTCCTCCGTCGCATTCATCTTCACGGCCGAGAAGCCGCGCGCACCGCATTCGGCAGCCATGGCCGCCGTGTCTGACGGACGATCGCCGCCGATCCACGAGTAGACGCGAATGCGGTCGCGGAGCTGTCCGCCGAGCAGCTCGTGCACGGGGACGCCGAGCGCCTTGCCCTTGATGTCCCAGAGCGCCTGATCGATGCCGGCGAGGGCGCTCATATGGACGCCGCCGCCACGATAGAAGCCCGCGCGGTACATCACCGTCCAGTGCTCCTCGATCAGCCGCGGATCCTTGCCCACGAGGTAATCGGCGAGCTCGCTCACCGCGGCGGCAACCGTGTGCGCGCGCCCCTCGAGCACTGGCTCGCCCCACCCGGTGATTCCTTCGTCCGTCTCGACCTTGAGGAAGCACCAGCGTGGCGGTACGAGGTAAGTCGTCAGCGTGGTGATCTTCATGCGTTGATGGGGGGCGTCGAGTGTGATGTCATGTGCCGGTTGTCTCCACGGTGGCCAGACGCTGCCACGCCGACACGAAAGCCGCCGCCTTTGCCGCGACGCTGGCCGCGTGATCGCCGCGTGAGTACAGCGCGGAACCCAGTCCGAAGC
>JBBQFW010000445.1:0-1611 GCA_038322445.1 Gemmatimonadales bacterium | reverse complement strand
GTCACGGATGCGTCCGGGCTCACGCGACTCACGCGCGAGCGTCCGCTCATCGACATCCTCGCGATGCTTGCGCAGGCGAAGGAGCTCTTCTACGCCCATGGTCGCGCGATCGGTGGACGAAGCATCGGCGTCTGGGCCGCGGACAACACGCAGATGTTCTACGACGCGAGCATCGCGCCCCGCCGCGTCGTCGCGATGATGAACACGGTGATGCAACGGGTCGCCACAGAGTGCGAGGTGGGGATGGGCATGGCGGCGCACGTCGGGGAATTCTTCGAACTCGGACACGCCGTGTACGGACCTGATGCGGACCTCGTCGAGACCGTGGGCGAGGAGCACACCGCCGGTGGCGAGATGGTGATCACGGACGCCCTGCGTCTTGCGCTCGGTGATGCAGGCGATGTGCGCGTCGAGCAGCGAAGGGACCTCGTGGCCGAATTCGGTGCGGTGCACCGAGTCGCCGACGCGCCGACCCTCAGCGACCTCGACCTGAGCGACATTGCCTACCCCGCACCATTCTCGAGCGGATTCTCGGAAGGGCTCTCACACTACTCGCGAACACGGCGTGAATCGATGGTGCCGCGCCAGCCTTACCAGGAGCTTGCGGTCGTGCTGATCATGCGGGAGCGCGAGGAGCCCGACATTCCCGAGGTCGCGGTGCTGAATGACCTCTCGCTCACGGCGGCAACGAAACGCATTGGCGCGACCCTGCTCGATGGCACGGGTGAGGACATCAAGTGCACCGGCCTGCTGTCGATCTACGCCTTTCCCGAGTGCCGCGATGCCATCGCCTTTGCGCGTGGGTTTCGTGAGGCGCTTGCGGCGCAGGGTATCCAGTGCTGAATCGGCATCGACGTCGGCCCTGTCCTGGTCTTCGACCTTGGCGACAGCAGTCGCGACATCGCGGGCTCGCCGGTCAACATCGCGTCGAAGCTCGCGGAAGACGTGGGCGAATTCGGCAAGATCCAGATGACCGATGCGGTGGCGCTGCGGGCCGGCGCTCGGCGCGAGCGACCGACCCTCCAGTTCACCGTGTCTGGCGTAAACCTGCGGGCGTATGACGTGTGATGCGCGTCAGGGCGCCTCCCACGCGATCGTATCGCCAACGCGAATCGTCCCGCCATCGAGGACCTGCGCGAAGACGCCGCCCGACCACTCCGGCTTGAGCGCGGCCTGAAGGCCGGGCAAGGCCTCGTCCATCCGCTCGCAGGGCGTGAGCTCGCCGCCAATGACGAGGCGCGTTGCGCCGATGCGAAGGATGCGACCGCGTGTCCGCACGAGCGCGACCCCACTGACCAGCAGATTGGCCCGCCGTGCCGCGGCATCGAGTGAGGCACCGAGACCACTGGTGACTCGTTCCCACACTTCGCGCTCGAGCAGTGAAACCTGGCGTCGACGGCTTCGGTCGACACTGTCGGCGAGTCCCTTGCCCGCGATCAGCTCTGCCTGGTGTACCGGATCCATCTTGCTGCGATGCGCGCGCTTGATCCAGATCGCCTCGAGACTACCGGTCGACTCCATCATGCGTCGCAAGGTGCGCCGGCGTATCGCGTCGCGGCAGTGGGACGAATGCGCTCGTGATGCGCTGGTAGCGGCGGTACGCGTCTCCTC
>JBBQFW010000444.1:0-1652 GCA_038322445.1 Gemmatimonadales bacterium | reverse complement strand
ATCCATCCGGTGCACGACTCGGTGTTCGACTTTACCACGAAGCGTTCGATCCGTTCGGATGCGCATCCCGCCGGCGTCGACGCCGCGGACTACGACAATACGTTCGTGATCGACGCGGGCGATCCACTTGCACCGGTGGCTGTCCTCCACGACCCGCACTCAGGGCGAACGATCGAGGTCATGACCACCGAGCCCGGTATCCAGCTCTATACCGGCAAGTACATCGGCACCGGCCGGCACGGGAAAGGCGGCCACCACTATGCCGCCAACAGCGCGCTCGCATTGGAGACGCAACACTATCCCGACTCACCGAACGAACCGCGCTTTCCGTCGACGATCCTGCGGCCGGGCGACGAATTTCAGTCGAGTACGACGTATCGGTTCTCCGTGACCTGAAACGGATCGAGCACAACGGCCCTGGGTGATCGTCATTCCCGCGCATGCGGGAATCCATGTTGATCCCATCCCGGAGATGGGGGGATGACGATCGATGCGGGGATGACGGCTTGGCAGTCAGGCGACGCTGGGCGCCGCGAACCCCGGCGCCGCCACGAGCGCCGTGGCGCCACGCAAGCGCGCCTCGAACACGTCCTTCTCACGATACACCGGCGTCACCGCGGAATTGTCCGTGAGCGCGCGGTCGCGGATGATCCGCGTGAGGATCGGCTCGATGCGCTCCCACGCTCCCATGATCTCGCCACCGACGCAGATCTGTGACGGACTGAACGTCTTGATGATGATGTCGAGCCCCGCACCGAGGTGTCGGGCCGTTACCTCGATCGCGCGGATCGCCTTCCTGTCGCCCGCGAGTGAGCGTGCGACCACGTCGGCCATCGTGACGCCCGACGCCTGTACGATCGCACGCGCCGTGTCAGGCGAGAAATCCTCCCCGAGGTACCGCACCACCGTCGCCAGGTCGGACGCATACGCTTCGAGGCATCCGCGCCCGCCGCAGTGGCAGCGCGGCCCGTCGGCGCTGAGCGGCACATTGCCCGAACTCCCCCGCCGAGTTCCGCTTGCCGCGCATCACCTGGCCGTTGGTCACCACGCCGGTGCCCACGCCCTCGGCAACGCTGACGTACACGAAGTCGCTCAACTCCACCGCGCCGCGCTGGCCCAGCCACATCTGTGCCAGCGCGCAGGCGATCGGCGCGTTCTCCACGAACACCGGCAGTCCGATCGCGTCGGACAGCGCATCGCGCACATCCACGTTCCGCCAGCCGAGGTGCGGTGCATTGAGGATGCGTCCGGACGTGCTGTCGACCATCCCCGGCACCACCAGGCCGAGCCCCTCGCAGACGCCGGCGTTGCCGTGCGTGGCAAGCACGCGCCGCACACGCCGCTTCAACTCGGCCACGAACGCCGTCGGATCCTCGATGGTGTCGAACCCCTCGGTGACGATGGACGTCCCGCTGAAGTCGCCGAGCATGACGTAGGTGCGGCTGAAGCGGACGTCGACAGAAATGGCGAGCCGCCCGCGCGTGCGCACGAACAGCATTTGTGGACGACGACCACGAGGGGAATCCACCGTCGCGCCCTCATAAAGCATTCCGCCGAGCACCAGCTCGTTCACCAGCGACGTCACCATCCCGCGCGCGATCTCCATCCGCCGCGCGAGGTCGGCACGGCAGATCGGCTCGTTCTCGCGGACG
>JBBQFW010000443.1:0-1653 GCA_038322445.1 Gemmatimonadales bacterium | reverse complement strand
GCGCGAGTGGCATCTGGGCCGCGTCGAGCCCGGCGCACGGAAGACGCTGCGCATCCCGGATGAGGCGCTCGCGGACGACGCGGGTTCGATGCAGCTCGCGGTGATCGTCGGGGAGCGCGTGACGCTGGGTGCAAAGCGTGCAAGTCGCACGATCCTCACGATCGCACAGCCGGGCGCCGGGCTGCTCGGGCAGCGGTGGACCTTCTCACAGACGCCCGCGACCGGTCAACTCACGTCGCTTCCCGTGAGGAACTAGAGATCAACAGTGCGCCCTGCTGTAACGCTCTTCAGGATCGCCAAGGAGCGTCGAGATGACGGGGCGCTCGGCAGCAGACGGCTGGCCACCATCGCGGGAGCTTCGGGTTCGCCGTTGGCTCCACGGCCTGTCCCGGTCGCGGGATGAGCACGTTCACGGTGTCGCCACATCGTGCCTCCGCGAGCACGCGCTCCGCTGGCTCGGTCCAGCCGTGGTGGGCGAGCTTGAAGAGCGCCCAATGCACCGGGATCATCACGCGACCGCGGACCAATCGATTCGCATCGACTGCCTGCTCGGGTCTCAGGTGCCAGTCCGGCCACGCCGCGTCGTACTGGCCGGACTCGATCAGCGTGACGTCGAACGGACCGTAGCGCCGACCGATCTCCGCGAACGCCGGCTCCATGCCGGTATCGCCCGAGTACCACGCGCGGTGGCGGTCGAGATGGTCGTAGTGGTCGTGCGCATCCTCACTACAGCTCGCGCGTCATCTCGATCATCGTGCGCCGGAAGCCGGCGCGTGCGAAGAGGCGCTGCGCCGCTTCGTTTCGCTCGGCGGTCGAGAGTACCACTCGCGGCGCACCGCGCGCCTTCAGCTCGGCGATGGTCGCCTCGAGCAGCTGCGTGCCAATCCCGGCGCCACCATGAACTGGATCGACAACGATGTCGTGGAGCGCTCCCGCTGGCCCACGCAACATCATCCAGTCATGCCCTTCCACTCCGGCATACGTATAGCCAACGACCGCGCCGCCCAACTCCGCGACGAGCATGACGACGCTTGCTTCGTTGAGCTGCGTTCCGAGGTACGCGCCGTAGCCCCGTTCCGTTTGCGATGTTGCAGCGATGAAGCGCTGCGGATCGAAGTCGTGATGGGTGCGCACGAGCAGCGCGCCGAGACGACCGACGGCATCCATGTCGGTGGCGACCGCGCGACGGATGATCGCCGACGTGCGCTCGCCAAGGGGAACCCTATCGGTCAACGGGCGTCCTCCACGCGATAGCGCAGCCAGAGCACGTCGTCGCCGAGTTGCTCCACGCCGTCCAGTGCCAGTCGGCCGGGCGCAACACCGGTCGCATCCACATCGAAGAGCCCGGGCGTGCCGACGCGTCCATCAGCGACGGGGGCAATCAGGAGGCTCAGCTCATCGATCAGCCCCGCCGCGAGGAATCCGCCGTTGATGCGGCCACCGCCCTCGAGCATCAGCGTCTTCACGACGAACAGGGTGGTGATCTTCTCGAGCGCGAGCCTCAGGTCCACTTCGCGTGCCCCCGCCAGCACATACGACACGCCGCGCTCGCGCAGGAAGGCGAGATATTCGTTCGACACGCGCTCGGACAGCACTGCCACCACGTGATCGCCATCGATGTCATTCGACTCCCACGCGAGACGTCCGCTCGAA
>JBBQFW010000442.1:0-1697 GCA_038322445.1 Gemmatimonadales bacterium | reverse complement strand
GTCGTTGTCGAGCAGGCGCTTGTGATCCTGCAGTGACGGCAGCCGCACGAACGACGTGCCATCCGTGATGGCGAACACGGAGACCTCCTCGCCATCCATGAACTCCTCGATGAGCACTTCCGCGCCCGCGGAGCCGAATCGGTTGCCTTCGAGTATGTCCTCGATGGCCTGGTCGGCCGCGGCCATCGTCCGGCACACGATCACTCCCTTGCCAGCGGCGAGACCCGATGCCTTCACCACAACGGGCGCGCCGAACATCCGGGCGCACTTCTTCGCGGGCCCCACGTGCGCGTGCATCTCTGCCGAGGCGGTTGGGATGCCGTCGTCCAGCATGAGCTGCTTGGCAAACGCCTTTGACGTCTCGATCTCGGCCGCCGCCTGCGTGGGGCCGAAGATCGGCAGTCCGGCTACGCGAAACTGGTCGACGATGCCGAGTGCGAGCGGCCCCTCTGGTCCAACGACGGTCAGGTCCACCGCACGCTCACGCGCGAGCGCGACGAGCGATGGAATATCGCTGGCACTGACAGGTACACACTCGGCGAGTGTGGCGAGCCCCGGATTGCCCGGCGCCGCCAGCAGCTCGACGGACGGCTCTTCCTGCTTCAGCTTCCACGCGAGCGCATGCTCGCGGCCTCCACTACCGATGATCAGTACACGCATGGGAGCGAATATACCCACGCGACATCATTCTGCCCGTCCGCGGAAGGCATCGGTGAACGCTGACTTCGCGCGATCGAACGCGTCGCCGACACTCGACATGCCCTCGTTGGCCTTGCTGGAGTAATAGCGGGCCGCATTGGAGATGTCGTCGCCCAGTCCCTGGCCTCGCTCACCGCGCCGGGTATACGTGCCAGCAACGATGGCGTCGTACGCCCCGCTCGTCCGCCAGCGCTCGAGCTCCGCGGCGCGCACCGTGTTGAATGGATGCTCGCGGAACGCAGCGTTGAACACCTTGAGGATCTTGTCCCAGGTATCGCCACCGCTCTCATACGTCGCCGCCTGGGCCAGGAAGGCGTCCACGCTTGTGGTGTCGCCGTAGTCACGGCCGCCGGCGAGGCGCATGAAGGTGGTGGCGGCTACCGCGCGGTCCTGGAGCGCGAGCAGCGCGGCCCGATCGCTGGAGAACTCGCTCTTGCGATGCCACTCCAGCAGCGCGAGCTGGAAGGGTAGGAGGGCGATACCCACCGGAAGCAGCGCGAGCGAACCCACCGTGACGAGCACCATGGCGATGGTGCGATACGACATGTGGTCGCTCATGATGTGGCCGAGTTCGTGCGCGATGAGGAAGCGCCGCTCGTCGTCGCTCTCGAGCAGTTCCAGTGCGCCCGACGTCATGACGATGAACGGATCCTCGAATCCGATGGCGTACGCATTCACGCTGGGTGACTGGGTGACGTAGAGTTCGGGCCGCTTCGGCCAGTCGAGGGTGGTGAGCACGTCAGACAGGAGGGCGTCGAGCCGTGGGCGCTGCACCGGATTCACCTGCACGGCATTGGCGAGGAAGATCTGGCGCACGCGTCGTTCCGTGAGGAACGTGGCCACCTGGCGCACGATTTCGTCGAAGCCTGGAATGGCTCGCAACGTGTTGAGCGCGGCGCGGTCGGCGGGGTGTTCCCACGCCGTGCTGGAGATCTGGGGTAGCGGGATGGACATGGTGGCGCTCCGGAAGGGTGTCTGGTGAGCCTACGGATGCCGGC
>JBBQFW010000441.1:0-1745 GCA_038322445.1 Gemmatimonadales bacterium | reverse complement strand
CCGTGTCGCGCGCCGCGTACCATCTCGCCATCGGTCAGCGCGACTCGGCAGAGACCATCCTTCGCTCGATCGTGTCGGTCGGGCTCGCGATGATCGACAACGGGCCGTCCACCATCGACGAGATGATCGGTAGTGTGATCGTTGGCGTTGGGCGGGACGCGCTGCGGCAGTTCTACGTCACCACGAGCGACGCGCGCGCCATCGCGCCCGAGCTGACGAAGTCGTGGAAGCGCACGACACCTGCTGAGCGAATCGGTCCGCCGCTCGCGCCCACTGAGATACGGCAGCGTCTGATTGCCATCGTTGGCGATCGTCGCATGCCCATGGGCGAGCGGTTCGAATCGCTCGAGCTGCTTTCGCGCGCGTCCTGCACCAACGTGCGTGAGCTGATGTTCGGCCCGCGGGACGACGTGCGCCAGGCGCTGGACGCCGCGCGCAGCACCCTGGCGCGCTTCCCTTCCGAACGAGCCCTCGTCGACGTCAACGAGCGCCTCAGCCAGCCGTCGCTCTCCGATGTCAGCTGGAACCCCATCACGACCATGGCGGTGAGTGCGGCCACGGTGCCCGGCGTCGTGTTGCGCAACCCGAGGCTCGCCGCGTGTACCCGACTGCTCGCGTCGTGGTAGCGCCGGAAAACAAGCTTCGCCCCGTCCATTGTGGCTGACGCGCACGCACAGTTCGAGGCCGACGAGCAGAAGGGGATCATCGCGCAGATCGCGGCCGGCGAGCACCCCACCTGTCCCCGCGACGGAACCCGGATGACGAAGCGCTCGATTGGCGGAGGATCGTTCGGGCTCGGCTATTCGCGCCAACGTGAATGGCTCATCTGCCCCACCTGTCGCCGCAGCCTCATCTTCGACTTGAAACGCGGGACGAGGAACTGACTGGCGCGCACGCACCGGTCCACTAGCTTTTCACGCTCAGTGAGCTTCATCACCACCAGAACAGGTTTCCCTTGAATTTCGGCGACCGCCTGCAGTCCAGCTTCGCCCAGGTCTTCGGTGACATCGTGCCCGCGCTGCTCGGCGCACTCATCATCCTTTTTGCCGGCTACCTGCTGGCCAAGGTGCTCGAGAAGCTCGTCGAGCGGTTCCTGCGCCGCATCCGCCTCAACAAGATGCTGGAGCACGGCGGTGTCATGCAGGCCGTCGAGCGCTCCGGCTCGCACCTGAACCCGACTCGCGTCCTCGCGAACCTCGTGTTCTGGCTCGTGATGTTCGCCGTGATCCTGGTCGCGGCCAACGCGCTCGGCCTCGAGTCGCTCGCGAACGTATTCTCGGAGCTCGTCAGCTACATCCCGAGCGTGATCGCGGCCATCGTGATCATCCTCGTCGGCATCGTGCTCGGCGGCTTCGTTGGCGGATTGATCTCTGCCTCGGCGGGTGCATTGCACGGCGGCCGCGCGCTCGCACGTGTCGGGCGCGGCGGCGTCATCCTGCTCGCCATCTTCATGGCGCTCCAGGAACTCGGCATCGCGACGGACATCGTCACGACCGCCTTCGCCATCCTCTTCGGCGCCATCGCGCTCGCCATGGCGCTCGCGTTCGGGCTTGGCAATCGGGACCTGGCCGGCCAGGTCACGCGCGAGTGGTACGAGCAGTACCGCGCCGAGCGGGACGAGGCGGAGCGTCGAGAGCGGGAGCTCGAGGCGAAGGAAGATCTCGAGATGTCGACGGAATATCCGGAGACTGCGCCCACCCACGCCGAAGGCGGCGAGTAGTTCGGAACAGCGGCCGCAGACTACG
>JBBQFW010000440.1:0-1767 GCA_038322445.1 Gemmatimonadales bacterium | reverse complement strand
AAAGGAGGAACGCTTCGAACGGTGGAGGTGAGTTGTGCAATCGCTGTGGCGCGTCGCCTGTGTACGCATCCCGAGGTTCCCGATCGGCGCGGTGTGGCGCGCGGTCCAGCGGGCGGGCTCCGGCACGGGCGCCGCGGACGCGCAGCTTCTCCTCCCGTTCACAGCGCCGCCCACCCCATCGTCATCGAGCCCGAACGGCAGCAGCACACCGCCAGCATCGGATCCCGAGCACTGGGATGACATCCCCATTGCCCTCGTCGACGGCGCCGGCAACCAGGTGCGCCTCCGCGCCGTTTCCGCAGCCGCGGGCCGTGCGGGCGTGCGCGCCGGCATGCGTCCCGCCGAAGCACGGGCACTCTGCGCCGAACTCCACGAACTCGCGTGGGACGTCGTCGCCATCGGGGCCGCCATCACCGAAGCATCGGCGGCGCTCGTGAGCGCCAGTCCGCAGGTCACACCGGTGGCCGGCTCGCCAGGACTCTGGTGGGTGGGCGCCTCGGGGTTCGACGGCATCGGTGGCGAGCGCGAACTTGGCGGCGCGCTGCTTCGCGTCGCGAAGCGCTGGCATCCGCGTCCGCGCGTCGCCATCGCAGGGTCGTGCGTCGCCGCGCGTGCGGCCACGTGGGCGGGTGCGAGCTTCGAGCGAAAGGCCGGCGACCGCACGCTGGTGCACGTCGTCGCTCCCGATAACGACGCGGCCTACCTCGCGCCGGCGCCACTCGCGCTCGTGCCGATGGACGAGGAGCTCCGCGCCGCACTGCACGCGCTCGGTCTCCGCACGGTGGGTGCGCTGGCCGCGTTGAGCAGTGAAGACGTCGAGCGACGGTGGGGCGAGATCGGCCTCCGCGCATGGCGCCTCGCCAACGCGGACGATGCACGACGTCCCGTGCTCGCGCGCGTGGAGACGCAACCGGCGGTCGAGGTGGAGTTCACGATTCCCGCCGCGACGATGGAACCCATTCTCTTCCTCGTGCGCGCCGCGCTCGAGCGGCTCGTGCACGACATGATCGCCCACGGACGCGCCGTGGCCGCGGTCGCGATCACGCTCACACTCGACGATGCGCGCGGGGCACTCGTCGACGCACCCGCGCACACGATTACACGCGAGGCCCGCGCGGCGCGACCACTCGCCCGCGTGCTCCCGCTGTTTGAACGCTGCCGAGCGTTGCTGGACGGCTGGACGCTCGAGGCGCCGGTGAGCGCGGTGCGCGTGGCGATCGTCGCAACGGCGCCGCTGTCGGGCGAACAGGGCGATCTATTGACGACCTCCTGGCGCGACCTCGGCGCCGCGGACGCCGCCATTGAACGGCTAAGAGCGGAGCTCGGCGCCGGCGCGATCGTGCGCGCCGAAGGACGCGATTCACATCGACCGGAGCGGAGTGGCGTCTGGAAGGACTTTGGGTCTGACAGTCAGACAGTCGGACCCAGCGCGACGGCTGCGCCGCGCGCCTCGTCTGACAGCGGGTCAACTGCTGGGAAGACAGCTGTTGCCTACACGGAGCGGTCCCCTGGCGCACGACCTGGTCGTGTAGGCAATAGCAGTCAGACTTCAGTTGCCCGCTGTCAGACGAGCAGCCGCGCAGCGGCGAGCGGGTCAGACCGTCAGAACGTCAGACTGGTCGTCAGTGAGCCAGTGCCGGTCACGCCGGCGGCGCGGCGTGCGCTGGATCCGCCGGAGCACATCGATGTCGCCTGCGATAACGAGGTCCCGCGCATCATCACGTGGCGTGGGCAGCGCATTCCAGTCACGCGCGCGCTGGGACCCGA
>JBBQFW010000439.1:0-1778 GCA_038322445.1 Gemmatimonadales bacterium | reverse complement strand
CCGATCTCCGTGCTGGAGACGAGGATGCGCACACCTGTTGCCGTGAGCTCCAGGCTGGCCTTCGACGCCAGGCGAAGCTCGCCGCTGCCGGTGAAGCCCGCGCCGTGATAGAACAATGCGAGGCCGATGCCGCGATTGGTGCCCTGGTACTCCACCCGCTTGCGGTGGAAGTCCGAGCGACGCACCGCTTCGCGCAGCACTTCGAGGGCGCTGCAGTCGCCGGTGAGCGTCTGGCCCGTGGCGGTCGTGTCGCCCGGGACCAGCGCGTTATGCTCGCGGAAGGCGACGGGATCCATGGCGAGTGCTTCGGCCACGCGATCCATGTGCGCTTCGACGGCGAACAGGGTCTGCGGAGCGCCGAAGCCGCGGAACGCGCCGTTGGGAGGCGTGTTGGTGAACATCGCTCGGCCGCGGATGCGTGTGTTATCGCATCGGTATGGGCCGGCGGCATGGATGCCCCCGCGTGAGATCACCACCGGGCTCAGGGTGATATACGCACCACCGTCGAGCACGATGTCGATGTCCATGGCAACGATGGTTCCATCGCGCTTCACGCCAGTGCGGTGGCGCACGATTGATGGATGACGCTTCGTCGTTGCAATCATGTCCTCGGTGCGATCGTAGATGATCTTCACCGGCCGACCCGACTTGAGCGCAAGCAGCGTTGCGTGGCCGGCGAGAATCGAGGGATACTCTTCCTTGCCGCCAAATCCTCCGCCTGTTTCCGTCTGCACCACGCGAATGTAACTGCCCTTGCCCAGCAAGCTCTTGAGCGCCTTGTCCACATAGAACGGGCATTGAATGGAGCCATGCACCGCGATTCCGCCGTTCTCAGGATCAGCGATGACGCCGTTCGGCTCGATGTAGACGTGCTCCTGGTGGCCCGTGCGATAGGTGCCTTCCACGATGAGGTCCGCCGCGGCGAATCCTGCGTCGAGATTCCCCTTGTCGATGGACAGGGCCTTGAGGATGATGTCGGACGTTTCTGGATCGAGTACCGGCGGTTGGGCCTCGTACTCGATGACAACGCTGGCAGCGAGCAGGACCTCCCTGTCCGGATGCGCGAGCAGCACGATGGGCTCTGCGAGGTGCCGGACCTCGGTCTCCGCGAGGAAGGGCTGGTCGTCCTCGATCAGGGCCACCACGTTGCGGCCACTGGCTGGGATATCGCGGTAGTCGACGATGGTGAAGCCGGTGGTGTCGAAGTCGTACCGGATGCTGGTGATGCGACCACGCGGAATGGTGGAGCGCACGGTGCGTCCGTGCAGCATTCCGGGAAAGTGGAGGTCGTCGGCGTACTTCGTGGCGCCAGTGGCCTTGCCGATTCCATCCTTGCGGGCGACGCTGGTGCCTACTGCCGGCATGCTGGGTACATCCTGTTGTACGGGTGACGAAGATGGTTCGCGTGCAGTTTTCAGTCAACCGCCTTGCTCGGTGGCCGCTTGCACAGAACGGTCGTCTGCATTCGTTCTGACGGCGGGACTGCGCGTAAACGCTCGGGCCGAAGCGGCCCGAGCACGCGCAGACGCCGTCTCCACGAACGCGGACTCCCTCCTTGAAGCGCGCGCGATCATCCGCCGGCTGCCTGGTGGGTCGCGAGTCTGGACAGGACGCTCGGCGGACTTCGATTCGTTCCCTTGACCGTGCGGAGCACCCCACGCGTGCGTACTTTTTACCCCATGCCACACATCGCGGTACACGTCGAATATCCGGCGTGGGCGAATGACATCGTGGACTGGAACCACACCTACGACTCCGACGAGGATCGCATGCGGCTC
>JBBQFW010000438.1:0-1809 GCA_038322445.1 Gemmatimonadales bacterium | reverse complement strand
ACTTCCAATCCTGATGATCTCGATGTGCGGAATGGCGCGGAGGCGCTGGAAGATGTACTCCAGCCGCTGGTCGCTGAGCATCATCGGGTCGCCGCCCGACAGGATGACATCCCTGATCTCGGTGTGCTCGGCCAGGTACTGGAACGCCGACTCGTATTCCTTGAGCGAAATCTTCTCCGGGTCGCCCACCTTGCGACGTCGCGTGCAGAACCGGCAATAGCTCGCGCAGACCGGGCTCACGAGAAAGAGGGCGCGGTCGGGGTAGCGGTGTGTGATGTTCGGTACGGGCGAGTCACCGTCCTCGTCGAGCGAGTCGACGACGCCGTCGACGACCTCGAGTTCCTGGACGGTGGGGATGAACTGCTGCCAATTTGCGTCGCCGACGCTGGTGATCTGGGCGAGGGATTCGCGTGTGATGCGCATCTGGAAGCTGTCGAACGCAGGGCGGAGTGCCTCGACGTCGATCTCCCGTTCGGCGGCATCCTCCCCGAACCGCTCGGCCACGTACGATCGAAGCTCCTCGAGCGTGCTGATGCTCTCGTCGCGTAACGTCTTCTGCCAGTCGCTCATCGTGTGGCTACTCCGACCGCGCGGGCCATGAGGCGTGTGGTGAGGATGATCCGGTCGTCGGCCGGGTCGTAGAAGTCGCGGACGCGCGCCGCCTCCAGGTAACCGCATCGTGCATAGAACTCCCTCGTCTGCGCATAGCCCTCGCGGGACGACGTCTCCACGGCGAGCAGCCGAGCGTGCCGCCCCACCAGTGACCGCTCGACTTCGCGCACGAGCGCGCGCCCCGTGCCGCATCCCTGTGCCGCGGGATCGACGGCCAGCCAGTACAGGTCGTATGTCCCTTCCGTCGAGGGGGTGGGCCCGAAACACGCATACCCGAGCAATTGGTCCTCGTCATCGAAGGCGCCGAGGAATTCGTAGTCCGCCATACCACCAGGGGCTAGAGCAGGTCCTTCGCTCCGCTCAGGACGACCGCTTCCATTTCCCGAGGTGAACGTGGTGTCGAACAGCTCGAGCGCCACTCCAACTTCCTCGGTCGAGAACGCACAGGTCGCGACCAGCAACTCCGAGACGCGGGCACGGTCGCCCGCGCACAGGGCGGAGAGACGCATTGACACCTAGGCCCCGCCCGTGGCGAACAGGTCCGGCTCGCCGTCCGTGACCACAACCCCCGACAGTTTCTGGGCGAGCGCCCAGCGATCCGCCGTCGTCACGCCGGTCCGCGACCGTTGCAGCGCGAGCTCGCAGACCCGGCGAATCAACGCCCCATATTCGATGCCGGCGACTCGCGCCATACGGGCGAGCCCCGCATCAGGCGAGATGTCCGGGTTCGCATTGACCTCGAGGATCCACGGATGTCCGCGTTCGTCGATGCGCATGTCAACGCGCCCATACCCGGATCCCCCGGCAATGCGCCACGCTGCGATCGCGATCTTGCGCAGCTGGGATGCGACGCTGGCCGGCAGGCGCGCGGGGCAGCGTGGTGCGGACCCGAGATCCTCGTCGCAGCCTTCGTCCCACTTGGAGCGGTACGTGACGATGCGCCACATGCCCTTCGGCATGTTCCCGAAGTCGATTTCCGCGATGGGAAGCACGGCATCGCCGATGACGCCGATGTTCACCTCGCGGCCCTCGATGAAGCGCTGGACAAGGACTTCGTCCCAGCGGTCCAGCATGGCCTCCACGCGCTCCGTGAGGGCTCGCGTCGTGCGGACGACCGACCGCTGTTCGATTCCGATGGAGGCATCTTCGGCAGCCGGCTTGCAGATCGACGGAAACCCGACGGAGGGGATTGACCCG
>JBBQFW010000437.1:0-1846 GCA_038322445.1 Gemmatimonadales bacterium | reverse complement strand
CGTGTCGTTCATTCGTCCGCGTCTCATCCTGGTTTTCTGCGCCCTTTCTGCCCTCGCGTGTGCACGTGCGCAGGCGCCGGCGGGCGCGGAGCAGTCGATTCTTGCCGCCAAGGGCGACTCCGTGCACGTGCGTCTCTACAGCGCCGTGACGGCGCAGCCGATCGCGAGCACCGACTTCGAGCTCACCTCGGACAACGGGCTTCGCTGCATCAAGGCGCCCTGCCCTGCGGACGGTAAGAGCTGGAAGGGAAAGTCCGACGCCAAGGGAGAGCTCGTCATCCCGCACAGCGCGCTCAACACGACGGCCAGCATCACGAGCGCGTCGTACCGCGGCGACCTCGCCGGCGATGCGACACCGGCCACCAGCGGGGGCTGGACGCTCGAGCTCTTCCCTGAGACGGGCGCCGAGCCCGCGCCGCATCCGCTCAAGCTCATCAATGCCACCACGCATCAGCCGCTCGCCAACGTGACGCTGCGCATCGAGGCGCGGAACAGCGGTGGCTTGCCGAACATGATGAGCCTCACCTCCAACGCGCTCGGCTACATCTTCGTCCCGGCGGACTTCGTCGCGCTCGGCGCGGAGACGAGCTGGGTCGTCGTGCCCGGCTACCGCGATGCGCACGTCGACTTCGCGTGGGCGCGGCGAAAAACGTTTCTCGACAAGCGCTAGCGGTCAGCTGTCCATGTGAACGATCCCGCGCTGCAGCGCGATCGTCACTGTCTCGGTGCGATCGGTGGCGCCGAGCTTCGACATGTCATGCTTGACGCCGGGAAATAACGGTGCTCAATAGAACATGTTGAGCGCCACTGCCGGTGTGATCGACGACGACGTGTTGTGTCCGGAGAGAATGATGCGTGTGGCCAGGAGCACTCCGAATCGCGGGCTCCAGTTGTACTCGAGTCCCGGCGCGAAGCCGAACGCATCGCTCGACCCGGTCTCGAACGCAACGTTCGACGATCCGCCGGTGAGTGCTGGCCCTAAGGGTTGCTCGCCGCGGACGCGCGTGCTGCCGCCGTGGCGATAGAAGAGATCGAGGGCGAGCACCCATCGCTGCGTAACGCTATACTCGCCCGCGGCATCGGCGAAGAGTGAGTTGCCGGGATCGGCGCGCCCTCGGAAGCCATCGCCCGTTCCGTACACGCTGACGTCCTCGATGTGTACGCTGTTGGAGAACGCCTGCGAGACGTCGAGACGCGTGCGCAGGATGCGACCGTTCGGCATCCAGAAATACGTCTGCGAGTAGAACGACAGCGTGGTCGTGTACGCTCCTCCGCCGAAACCATCGCTCGGGCGCGAGCCGAGCCTGTCGTATTTCCCGATCGGTAGCGCCTCCTGCAAAACGATTGCGGTGGTCGGCACGCGACTGCCCGCGTGGAACTGCGTGAGCCGATACTGCGAGAGCAGCGTGAGATCGCCGACGCCGACCCCCGAGCTGTTCGTGCCCTCGCTCATGATGTTGAAGCCAAAGGTCGGAATCAGACCGATGGTGAAGTTGTTGAAGAGGCCGTAGTTGACGAACGTGAGCGAGCCCAAGCCGTTTGCGTGCGGCGTGCGCACGTCGTAGAGGTAGGGCTCGACGAGGAAGTGTCCGGGCGGGAGCGTGTTGGGCGATGGGGCGAGCATTGGTCCCGTCCACCACGCGTCGTCGGTGGACTGGCGTGCGTGGGCCGCCGTGCTATCGCGCGCCTGTTGCGCACGCGCGATGACGGGACAAGTTGCGAGCGCAAGCGCCAGGAGCGCGACTCGGTGCGGCACGAGCCGCCATGCGCGATCAGCTGCGTACATCGTTCATCCCTTCGTTGGCGACGGTAGAAGCTCGGATGGCAGTGCCTCCTTGGCCATATC
>JBBQFW010000436.1:0-1851 GCA_038322445.1 Gemmatimonadales bacterium | reverse complement strand
CGGAAGGCGTTCGAGGACATCGGCTGCATCGTGGAGGACGCCGAGCCGGACTTCAGCGGTGTCGGCGACGCGTTCCCTGTGTTGCGGCATCTGTCGTATCACTCCAGCTTCGCGCAGCTCGCCCGCGAACATCCCGACATGGTGAAGGACACCATCAAGTGGGAGATCGCCGAGGCCGAGCGGAACACGGGTGCTGATGTCGGGCGGGCAGCGGCGCTGCAGTCGCGCCTCTTCGAGCAGTGCCACGCGTTCTTCTCGAAATACGAGTACTTCGTGCTGCCGGTGACACAAGTGGAGCCGTTCGATGTCACCACGCCGTATCCCACATCGGTAGCTGGCGTGGCGATGTCCACGTACATCGACTGGATGCGGTCGTGCTGGTACGTGACGTTCATGGGGAGTCCGGCGATTTCGGTACCGGGCGGCTTCACCGCAAATGGACTCCCGGTTGGTGTGCAGATCGTTGGGCGCCCTCGTGCCGATTGGAGCGTCCTCCAGATTGCGCACGCGTTCGAGCAGGCCACCGGCCACGGCAAGCGTCGCCCCGTGACCTGAGTCGCACGGTAAGGGTACGGTCTTCCTTCTGGTCTTCGGCTCAGGCGAACGGGTGATTGAGTGTGAGCGAGCGCATGTACATCGGAATTCCATCGGCGAAACGCATCGGGGTAACGCTGGCCCTCGTCGTGCTGCCCATCACGACCGCCACGGGGCAGGCGCGCACCGCGCATCGTGCCGCCGCACCCGCCGGCATCGATGTCACCGAAGCGTCGATCACCGACCTGCAACGTGCGATGACCGACGGCCAGACGACCTCCGCGCGGCTCGTCGATGCGTATCTCGCGCGCATCGCGGCGTACGATCACGCCGGCCCAGCGATCAACGCGATGATCCGTCTCAATGACCGGGCGCATGCGGACGCCGTGGCGCTCGACGCCGAGCGCGCCGCGGGCCACCTGCGTGGATCGATGCACGGCATCCCGATCATTCTCAAGGACAACTACGATACGAAGGACGAGATCACGAGCGCGGGCTCGCTCGCGCTCGCGACGCACCAGCCGGTGCAGGACGCGTTCGTCGTCCAGAAGCTGCGCAACGCCGGCGCCGTGATTCTCGGCAAGTCGAACATGCACGAACTCGCCGCTGGTATCACGTCCATCAGTTCGCTCGGCGGCCAGACGCGGAATCCGTACGACCTTTCGCGGTGTCCCGGCGGGTCGAGCGGTGGCACCGGCGCCGCGGTCGCGGCCAGCTTCGCGGCGATCGGCTGGGGCAGTGACACATGCGGGTCCATCCGGATTCCTTCTGCGTTCGGCTCGCTCGTGGGGTTGCGGCCAACGATGGGATTGTTCAGCCGAGACGGTATCGTGCCGCTCGCGCACACGCAGGATGTGCCGGGTCCGCTCGCACGCACCGTGCGGGACCTCGCCATCGGCCTCGATGCGACCATCGGCGCGGACGCCCGCGATGCGGCCACGCAGGCACTCGATGGCCGGGCGCTGCCGCGCTTCGTGGACTCGTTGCGGTCCGATGCACTGCGTGGCGCCCGCATCGGCATCTTCGCGCCGTACTTTCGCAATGCGGACGCCGACGTCGCCGATACCATCCGCGCGGCCGTGCGCTCGATGCGCGTCCTTGGCACTGAGGTCGTCGAGGTGAACATGCCGGACTTCGACGATCTGATCGGCGGCAGCAGCGCTATCATCCTCGAAACGAAGTTCGACCTGATCGACTACTTCGCGCGTCCGGGTGGCGCACCGGTGAAGTCGCTGCGCGAGATCATCGACCGGGGGCTCTATGACCGGGCGCTCGAGAGCAGGCACAGGAGTGCCGACACCGCGAGCGCCCGCGACA
>JBBQFW010000435.1:0-1875 GCA_038322445.1 Gemmatimonadales bacterium | reverse complement strand
CTGTTCGCCAGCGCCCAAGCGGCTTCGGAGTAGGCGACGCTCGCATCGCCGCGAATCTGGGGCGGTGAGAGACGCCACACGCCGAGGGCGATGATGGTCGCGAAGAGGATTGCGCCGCCGGTCCAAGAGCGAATGGGACCGCGCTTGAGCGCGATGGAGAGGAGCGGACGAAGCCTCCAGTTGCGCCGCTCGCGAGGAGGGGCGGACTGGTCGTTTGATCTGAGGAGCAGTGGCATCGGGTACCGGCGCAGTGCACTGTGGAGGACCACCCGTGGAACGTCACGCGCGGTACACTGGAAGGACGGAGAAGAATGGTTGCCGTAACAGAGTCACTTCGCCAATGTAACTTCGTTTCCAGGCCCAGCGTAGGGTCGGCGGCGCGTCACTCCTGGGTACGCGTTTATCTCTCACTTCGCACGCATGCCGCTCTTTCGCACTCTGTTCATCGCGGCGCTCGTGTGCGCGTTGTCCGCGCTCTCGTCGCCTCTGTTCGCGCAACGGACGGGTCAATCTCCCACGCTGGCTCCGCTACCCGCCGCCGCACAGGGAACGGACGGGCATCTCGATCCCGCCGCGGCGACGAGGGCCTACCTGGCCACACTGCCGAGCGACAAGAAGGCGCAGTCGGACGCGTACTTCGAGGGTGGATATTGGATGATCCTGTGGGATTTTCTCATCGGCGCCGTCGTGTACATCGTGCTGCTCTCGACCGGAGTCTCGGCGCGCATGCGCGATTCCGCGGAGCGCAGGACGCGGTCGGCGACGCTCCAGAGCGTCTACTACGGGGTGCTGTTCGTGGTACTGACGACGGTGGTAACGCTGCCGTGGACGATCTACGAGGGGTTCGTGCGCGAACACTCGTATGGGCTGTCGAATCTCACCATTGGGGCGTGGCTGGGCGAGCAGGCGAAGGGCTTCGGGGTCGCGCTCGTCATCGGCGCGTTGATGGTCGCGGCGCTGTACGCGATTGTACGAAGGCTGCCGCGTCCGTGGTGGGTGTGGGGCGGGATCGCCGGCATTGCGTTCGTCTTCATCGGCAGCGTGCTCGGGCCGGTGCTCATCACGCCGATCTTCAACTCACCAAAGAAGCTCGCCGACGCCCGCGTGGTCGACCCGATTCTGCGGATCGCGAGGCAAAATGGCATCAACGCGACGGATGTGTGGGAGATCGACGCGTCGAAGCAGAGCAAACGCATCAGCGCCAACGTGAGCGGCGCGCTCGGAACCGAGCGCATCACGCTCAACGACAATTTGCTGAACCGCGCGTCGCTCGAGGAGATCGAGGCGGTGATGGGGCACGAGATGGGGCACTACGTGCTCAATCACGTCTACTGGGAGCTGCTGTCGTTCGGAATCATCATCGTGATCGGCTTCGCGGTGGTCGCGAGGCTGTTCGAGCGGCTGCGACGTCGCTACGAGGCGAGCTGGAAGGTGCGTGGGATCGCCGATCCGGCGGGGCTGCCGCTCGTGGCGCTCCTCTTCGCCGCTTATCTGTTCGTCATGACGCCCGTGCTCAACACGATCACGCGCACGGCCGAGTACGAAGCGGATGTCTTCGGGCTCAACACCGCGCGGCAGCCGGACGGCTTCGCGCAGACCGCGATCAAGCTGAGCGAGTACCGGAAGCTCGACCCCGGGCCGTGGGAGGAGAGGATCTTCTTCGACCACCCGAGCGGCCACACGCGGATCTTCACCGCGATGCGGTGGAAGGCCGAGAATCTCCCGGGACGAAATTCGGCTACGACACCTTCCGCGTCTTCCGCTTCAGGAAATCCATGAGAATGAACTGACCGAGCGTCATCGTGTTCGTGAAGTACGCCTTGCCGCGGCTGATCGCGGACATGCGCTTCACGAATTCGATGAGCGCGCGGTCGC
>JBBQFW010000434.1:0-1898 GCA_038322445.1 Gemmatimonadales bacterium | reverse complement strand
CGCGTCGAAGTCGTGCGTCAGGTATTCGAGGGAGCCCGGAACGCGTGGGAAGTGCACGTCGACCGCGCCGCGTCTCACGTGCCGAGGCACCGTGCGAAATCGCGAAATGGCCGAGTGGGGGACGAACGGAGGCACCCAGGGCGTCGGCACAATGACGCGCACATCGGCGTCGCGACTGGCGGCCGAGCACATGCGCTCCACCCAGAGGCCTCGTTGCGGCGCCGCCGGCGTGGGATAGTTCCACGAGAGGACCAGCACGCGGAGTCGGCGTCCATTCCGTGACATTGGGCTCAGACCTGCACGCCGGTGTCCGCGTGGATGATGCGGGCATGCAGGTCCACCCACGTCTCCAGTCGGAACGGCGCATACTGCGGTGACGCGAGGTATGCTCGCGCGGCCTCGCGGTAGCCCTGCACCTGCGCAGGTGTCAACGCATGAAGGAAGGAGCGGAGCTGCGCATAGTCGCGAAACTCCCGCATGTCGATGAAGCAATCGGCCGGCACCCATTCGAGTATGTCCGGGGCGCCCCAGTACACCGGCACTGTACCCGTGAAGAAGCAGTCGAAGAGCTTCTCGGTCATCCATCCTTTGAGCACGCTGTTCTCGAAGCACAGCGTGAACCGGTGCTGCGCGAAGGTCTCCGACTTTGAGCGCGCGGGACCGCGCGTCGCGGCGGCGGCGGCCGTGTACAGCGGATCGGGCGCGATGCGCTGCCGCAGCTCCCACGCCCGTTCGCCGGCCCGTCGCATGATCGTGGGTACGCGCGTCTTGCCGACACGTGCCGGCGCGCGATCCCAGTTGCGCCCGTAGAGGTCGATCTCACCGAACTGGTGGAAATACTCCACGGCGCGAAGGCGCTCGGTGTACAGCTCCTGCTCGTACAGGCGCGGCAGCTTGTTCGCGTTCATCATGACCAGGAACTTGCGATCCTGGCGCTGCCACAGTTGCTCATGCACGCCGTCGAATGACTGCGGCCACCAGAACCGCGCCACGGGAACGGGCGCTCCGGTGAAGGGGAGGAGCGAAGGCGAGTCGCTCCACGACAACACCCGCCGGAACAACTGGTGAAGCGCGGGGAGCTCGGCATACATGCCCGGCTCCACTACGGGGCACTCCATGGCGAAGAACGCGCTGAGACGGACATCCGTGCGACGGGCCAGGGCGCGATACCTGGTGGTTGCTTGCGACGGCATTCGATACGGCGTGCCATACGAGATCACGATATTCTGCCTGCCGTCGGGACGATCGGGCAACAGGTCCGCCGTGTGCACGGCGATGCCGGCCGCGACGAGGCGATCGTGCACGGCAGCATAGGGCGCGAGAATACTGTCGCCGGCGTACGGATTGCTTTCCCGCTCGAACAGACGGTCGTCGAACAAGTGTCGCGTGTGCGGGTCGATGTAGACGGCAATGTCGTCCGCGCGCATGGGATCCAGGGTTGCGATGGGGCCGGAATACGGTATTTCAGACCAGCGTGACCACTACCCTTCCGGGTGCGGTCCGGGTCATCACTCGTGCCAAGATTCTGTAGCACATGAAAGCGCATGCGGTCGACTGCCACAATCAGTACCTGGTGCATACCCGCGAACATTCACCGGGGCGCTCGCTTCACATGCCATCGCTCGAACATCCTGCGTGCCAGTCGTTCCTGGCGCGGCAGCCGGAGAAGCAGCCACATGCCGGTCGCGATGGTGAGGAGTCGCCACCGCTGCAGCCCGGGTGATCGCGCGATCCGCATCAGCCTCGCACTGCGCAAGGCCATCTGACCTTCGCGCATCTCGCCCTTGATGTAGTGCGTGACCGCCGCGATCACGCGGTCTTCCGACCGATGACCTTCGTACGCCCCCAATGCCTGAGGCGTCGCCTGCGCCCGGTCGCCCGCGTTCAGGTAGTCATCA
>JBBQFW010000433.1:0-2112 GCA_038322445.1 Gemmatimonadales bacterium | reverse complement strand
GACACGCCCGCAGCGACGACAGGACCACAGGACGCAGAGCGCTTCGATCCGAGCGCGATTGAGCCCGCGTGGCAGAAGCGATGGCAAGACGCGGGCGTCTTTGTCGCGCGCAAGCAGCCGGGTAAGAAGAAGTACTTCGTGATGGAGATGTTCCCGTATCCGTCGGGCCGCCTTCACATGGGGCACGTGCGCAACTACACGATGGGCGATGTGGTCGCGCGCGTCCGACGCATGCAGGGCCACGCAGTGCTGTACCCGATGGGCTGGGATGCGTTCGGGCTCCCCGCCGAGAACGCTGCGATAAAGGCCAAGGTGCATCCGCGCACGTGGACGCTGCAGAACATCGAGCACATGCGCGGCCAGTTCGTCGCGCTCGGGCTGTCGTACGACTGGTCGCGCGAGGTCACGACCTGCGAACCCGACTACTTCGTCCACGAGCAGCGCATCTTCATCGAGATGTGGAACCGGGGGCTCGCGTACCGCAAGGGCGCGCTCGTGAACTGGTGCGACTTCGATGGCACGGTGCTCGCGAACGAGCAGGTCGAAGAGGGCCTGTGATCGCGCTTCCGCAACCCCGTACGCCAGCGCGAGCTCGAGCAGTTGTTCGTCAAGATCACCGACTACGCCGACGAGCTGCTCGCGGTTGTCGCGAAGCTCGAAGGGAAGTGGCCCGACAAGGTCCTGCGCATGCAGGAGATCTGGTTCGGTCGCTCCGTCGGCGCGAAGGTCTCGTTCGCGATCGAGCATGACAGCGGTGATACGCGCAGCTTCGAGGTCTTCACCACGCGGCCCGACACGCTGTACGGCGTCACGTTCCTGTCCATCGCGCCCGAGCACCCGCTCGCCAGGAAGCTCGTCGCGGGCACGTCGCGCGAGGCGGAGATGGCCGCGTTCATCGAGCGCATCGGCAAGGAGGACAAGATCATGCGTGGCGCCGAGGGCGCGGAGAAGGAGGGCGTGGCCACGGGCGCGTTCTGCATCCACCCGCTCACCGGTGCAAAGGTGCCGATCTTCGTCGCGAACTTCGTCCTCATGGACTACGGCACCGGCGCCGTCATGGCGGTGCCCGCGCACGACCAGCGCGACTTCGAGTTCGCCACCAAGTATGGCCTCCCCAAGATCGTCGTCATCGACAAGCCCGGCGAGACGCTCGACCCTGCCACGATGACCGCGGCCTACAGCGATCCGGGCACGATGGTGCGCTCCGGTGCGCTCGATGGGACGCCGAGCATCGACGGGAAAGCAAAGGTCGGCGCGCTGCTCACGGAAAAGAACGCGGGCGGTCCGACGGTGAACTACCGCATCCGCGACTGGCTGCTCTCTCGCCAGCGCTACTGGGGCTGCCCCATCCCGATGGTCCGATGTAAGGACCACGGCTATCAGCCGGTACCCGCCTCGGAGCTACCGGTGACGCTGCCAGAAGACGTGACGCTCGCACAGGGTGGAAAGTCTCCGCTGGCGACGCATCCGACGTGGAAGCTCACGACGTGTCCGGTGTGCCAGGGGCCGGCGGAGCGCGAGACCGACACGATGGACGGCTTCATGGAGTCGTCGTGGTATCCGCTGCGCTACGCCTCGCCGGGAACGACCGACTGGCTCGACAAGGACGAGCTCGATTACTGGATGCCGGTCGACCAGTACATCGGCGGCGCGGAGCACGCCACCAAGCACCTCATCTACGCCCGCTTCTTCACCAAGATGCTCTCCGACTGGGGATGGATCGGTCGCGACATCCGCGAGCCGTTCACGCGCCTCCTCACGCAGGGCATGGTGTGCAAGGAGACGTATCGCTGCCCGGAGCACGACTACGTGTACCCGGAGGAGGTGCTGCGCGACGGCAGCGCGCTCACGTGCAAGCACTGCGGCAAGGTGATCGTGGTCGGCCGCATCGAGAAGATGTCCAAGTCGCTGAAGAACGTCGTCGAGCCGCTGCCGCTCATCGAGCAGTTCGGTGCCGACACGGTGCGCCTCTTCTCGCTGTTCGCAGCACCGGCCGAGAGCATGCTCGAGTGGTCGGACGCGGGTGTCGAGGGCGCCTTCCGCTTTCTGCAGCGCCTGTGGCGGCTCGCGCTTGCCGTCGCGGAGAAGGTCGCGGGTCCGGAGGTTCCTGCG
>JBBQFW010000432.1:0-2142 GCA_038322445.1 Gemmatimonadales bacterium | reverse complement strand
GAGCGGTCGTGAGTTCAATTCTCACCTGTGGCTCTCAGGCAGGTCAGATGATCATAGCGCAGACGACGATGGCGCCCTCGCGGGCGCCATCGTCGTTTCGTCTGATGCTGCCGGTGTCACGGATCAGGGCGTCGCGAGTCGCTGCGCGATCATCGCGCGCAGCATCTCCTCAAGCCGCCCGGTCGACGCGCAGCTCATCGGATCCGAGCTCGCGCCGTCGCTCTTGCGAAGCACCCCATCGACATAGACCGTCGCGTCGGTGGAGGTGCCGTCGGAGGAGGGCGTCAGCGTCGTGATGACGTCGGCGGTCACGCGCCCCTGATCCACGAGCGGGCCCGTCATGCTCGAGCCGCAGCTGAAGAGGCTCCCGATCCCCGTTCCGTTGATACGCCGCGGGACCGCGTAGCCAGTCACGCCATACCGCCAGGCCGAGCGATCGGCGGTGTTCGCGGCGATGCCCAGATCGACGTAGCTCGACTGGACCGCGGCCCACACGCGTGCAGGCGCCGCGGTGAACGTCATGTGCGCGTTCTGATTGGTCGACTGGCGCAGCACGGTGCCGTCGGCGGTCGTCAGGATGATCCGATCGGCCGCGATCGGCGGGCCGGACGAGCTGGTGGACGCACAGCCCGAGGCAAGCAGTACGGTGATCGCAATGGCGAAAGTCGAAGAGCGAGGCATCGTGACGGCGGGGAAGGGATTGAGACGGGATTCCTGCGCGTGGGAGACACGATGCGCCGCGGGGCGGAGGTGCGCAAGCGCGCGCTGTTCGGCTTGTGAGGGGAAGAGGCGGGTCGTATATTGCGCACGTCGAACGAGTTCGACGCTTGCGGGCGTAATTCAGTTGGTAGAATGCCAGCTTCCCAAGCTGGACGTCGCCGGTTCGAGTCCGGTCGCCCGCTCTTCCGCAAGTCGCGTCACCAGTATGGAAGACGAGATCGCCGGGGCCACCATGTGCCCCGGCGATTTTTTTGTGCCGCAGGGTTGGGGCGCATGTTCCCCGCGTCCACGGCTCTGGGAGCGATGGTGCGACGATCCCCGGCCATGGCGTCAGGCGATCAAGAGATCGGCCGGGATCCCGAGCTCATCGCGCAGCGCCTTGATCTGCTCGACAGAGAGGCGCCGCTTCCCGGAGAAGAACTCCGACACGCGTGCCTTCCCGCCCATGAGCCCGGCGAGGTCAGCGCGTGTCATTTCGTGCTGCTCGAGCATGAAGGCTACCACGCTCTGCGGGGTGCCCGTGCTCTCGTCGATCGGATCGCGCTCGTTCTCGTACGCCTCAATGAGGACCGAGAGGAACTCGAGGCGGTCGTATTCCGTGGTCCCGCGCTTCGGATCCGTGTCAAGGAGCTGGTCAACTTCTGTCACCGCTGCCCGGTATTCCTTGGCGTTGCGCAGCACGTGTGGCGTCGAGAAATCGAGCACCATGGCCGTCGCCATCGTCGTCTCCGTCGTATGTGCCCCCGGGGAGGGGGCAGGTCCAACCTGTGTATGGTCCTTCCAGTGAAATCCGTCGTTGGTCCTGCTCTCACAATCGGCTAAAGCAGCCCCTTCTTGATGAGTCGGTTGTATTCCGCGTGCGTCACCACATGCCGGATGTAGACCCGGCCGAGGTCGTACCGCATGTCGACCACGAGCCGGTACTTGTTGCCTCCGATGTTGAAGACGGCCTTTCGCGGGCCGATGAAATCAACCGTCGGGAAGTCCGCCTGCACCTGCAAGTGCTCGCCATACTGCTTGCGGCGCATGATGCGCACCCAGTCGCGCAAGGACGGTTTTGCGTCCGCGTGCTTCCGACCGAATGCCGTCAATCGCGTCCGCGTGATGATATGCATCGCTAGGGCTCGGGTGGTGCCCGTCTTGTTTCCAATATGGAAACCGTACTGCCTCTTGTCAAGCGCCGAGTGCTTCTGCGGGCGTGAGCGAGCGGCTCGCTTCCCAAGCTGGACGTCCCCGGTTCGAGTCCGGTCGCCGCGCTGAAGCTCCGCATCGGATGTCATCGGGAAGACGCGCCGGAGATCAAGCCGCCGCGCATGCACAAGCGGCTGTTCGCGAAGGTCATACAGCAGGTGCACTCGCTCGACGAGTCCGAGGTCGCTCTCTGGCGCCTGAGTGATTGGAGGCGCGACGTGCGGCGAACGT
>JBBQFW010000431.1:0-2144 GCA_038322445.1 Gemmatimonadales bacterium | reverse complement strand
TGTAGCCATTGCGCCGGAAGATGCCGCCCAGGATGTCCGCGCCCTCGTTGGTGCCGTAGCGCTTCTTGTACTGGCCCGGTGGCATCTGGCCCGGCTTCCTGGCGAGACCGGGCGGTACGCGGCGTCCGCCGCCACGACGCTCGTCACCATCACGGGCGTCGCGGTCCTCACGATCGTCGCGGCCCTCATGCCTATCGCGGCCTCGCAGCATATCACGCCCGTCACGATCGCGGGTGATGTCGCGCGGGTCGCGCACGCGGATCATGTCGCCTGTCGACGTACGAACCTCGTCACCATCGTGCTTGTCGTGCCCCTTGCCCTGCGCGTCGGCCGAACCTGCGCCAAGGACGAGTGCAGCGATCGCGATACCTGCGAGGCGACTATGTGTACGCATGAGAAGACTCCAGCGTGTAGGATGCGCGAGGAGGTCCCCGCTCCTCACTTCAATGCATCTTCGGAGCCGTACAAGAGACAACGCCAGATCTCGTTAACCCTCTGCGTATCATGACCTTACGCAGTGTGACGCAGCGCACCAATTGCGGACGCGTTCGTATGGCGGGCGAAACGCGCTGTCCTCTTGGAGCGAATTTGCGGCCTTCGCGCCCTCAGACGCCCCCCGATGGCTGAGCGGGAAGGAGATCGCAGAAAGTGAAGCGTCCGTCTCTCTGCACGGTTTCGCCCCTTGTGAACGGGACGGGGTGGCCGAAGATCGGGCCGTCCCACACGAACGTGTGGAACTCGCCGTTCTCGCCACACGGGTCGACCGTGGCGGGCAGGTCGGCCAACAACGCGCGATCGAAGGGTCGTCCCGCGAACGACGGATCGATCTGGGTATCGTCCGTGCAAACGAGGTTGGCCTGAAACCCTGTAGCGATGAACTGCTCCGCGAGAGCGCTTGTCGGCGTTTGCCAGAGCGGATAGACCCCACGGAATGCCGTCGGCGCGAGCATCCGGTCACGGTATTCGCGCACGTCGGCCAGGTACAGGTCGCCGAAGGCGATGTGCGCTATGCCGGGCTGCCGCGCTGACACCTCATCGAGGCCGCGCAGGAACGCGGCCTGGTAGTCCTCGTTGGAGCATGCAGGCTCGAGCGTCACTTCCACGAGCGGAAGACCGACCGCCGACGCCTGCTGCTCGAGGAGGATTCGACGAACACCATGGATGCTGATCCGGTCATACCCACGAGTGACGCTCGTGATAAGCGCCGCTACTTCGTACTCGGCGCTGGTCCGAAGCGCGTGCAAGGTGAGCGCGCTGTCCTTCCCCCCGCTCCAGCTGATGGCTACCGGTGTCGTCATCTTTTCGCCAGATCGGGTGAGGCAGTGCCAGCAGCACCGGGGAGTGGGGGCACGCGTCGCTCGCAAAGTAGATTCCCGAAAGCCGCCAGGGGTATCGCGCTGTGAACACAGCGCGAGTGAGACAGTCTCTTGGATCCTGATCCGGATCATACCGGCGTAGGGAGCGGAGAAGTCGGGCCGCACGCTGTTGCCCGTGGCAAAGATGGATCGCGGAGGGGTACGGCGACAGCGTGCGCGTCGAGTTCAGCGCACTGTAGGTGAAGTAACTGTCGCTGTATCATGCTGTCGGGAAAACGTGAAAGAGCGGCCTCCAGGAATGGAGGCTGGCTTTTCACACGAATCGACGTGTTCTCACACCGCCGCGGAATTGAATCGACTGCGGCGCCGCCGCGCGACGAGCTTCGATGACTCCATGAAGCCGAAGTACGCGCGAGATCCGTCTAGCGACCCGGCTTGCTGGAGGGCGGGACCATCCCGTTCATCCGCAGGTACGTGATGAGGTTGCCGTAGTGCTCACCATCATGCGTAGCGTTCATCATCAATGCGTAGAGCCGTGAATGCTGCTCGCCAAACACATCGACACTCGTCGACGCGGCGGCATCGGTCTGCGTATATGCACGCTCGCACGCCACGTTGGACTGCTTCAGCGCGCCGACGAGCTCCGCCTTTGACCTGGCGGTCACTGCGTCTTCGGCGGGCGGCTTCTCGCCGAGGGCAATGGCGCAGAACATCAACTGCGAGCCGGCGAGGTGTGCGAACAGCTCACCGAACGACCGCACGTCGGGGGTGGGCTTGTACGCGTATTTGCTTTCGGGAACGTCGATGGCGGTTTCGAGGACGTATCCG
>JBBQFW010000430.1:0-2170 GCA_038322445.1 Gemmatimonadales bacterium | reverse complement strand
GGTTCCCATCGATTGACGCTGATGCCGATGCCGCCGATGAGCCCCTGGTCGCGCAGCTTCGACATGGCGGTCCACCAGTGGTCGTCGTGCGCCCATGCGTCTTCCCACACGTGGAACTGCAGGAGGTCGAGTGTGGGGATGCCGAGGTTCTCGAGCGACTTGTGTGCGTACTCGTCGATGTAGTCGGCAGGGAAGACGTCGTCGAGGCGCATGCCGCGCTGGGACGGCCACTGCCGGTTCTTCGGCGGAATCTTGCTGGCGGTATAAAGGCGTTTGTCCGGATGCGCGCGCACGACCTGACCGAGCAGCCGCTCGCTGTGTCCGTCACCGTAGCCCCATGCGGTGTCGAAGAACGTGCAGCCGAGTTGCACGGCCTTGTGCAGCGCGGCGAGGGAGCGTTCGTCGTCGGAGCCGGTCCATCCGGCCATGCCCCACATGCCATAGCCAATTTCAGAGACATTCCAACCGAGACGACCGAAGCGACGTGTGCGCATGGAGCAGTGTGGGCGAGGGAACATGGATTCCCGCTTTCGCGGGAATGACGAACAGGGTGTGGCTTTGCGGGACTGACGAACAGGGTGTGGCTATGCGGGAACGACGAAAGGGTGTGGCTGCGCGAGAATTGCGAAGTGAATGACAGGTCCCGCATCACGCCCTCATGTCACCGGCCGCTTCGGCATGCGTGCCTTCAGCGTTTCGAGCGCCTTCTTCAGCTCTGCATAGCGATCCGTCGCGTCCTTCCCGACCTTCTGGTCGGCGCCCAGCGTCATGCTGTAGAGGTAGGCAATATGCGCCTGGAGGCCGGGTCGGCTGTAGCGC
Source organism: Gemmatimonadales bacterium (assembly GCA_038322445.1). GTDB lineage: Bacteria > Gemmatimonadota > Gemmatimonadetes > Gemmatimonadales > Gemmatimonadaceae > AG11. The sequence goes on along the minus strand of JBBQFW010000430.1, from coordinate 1,351 downwards.
ACCGGCGGCGTGAAGAACTCGTCGCTCAGGGTCTTGTCATTGAGGGTGCGCAGCTCGGCGCCCACGCGGTTCGATTCCGTGACGAGGTCGCGCACCTTGAGGTTGAATGCGAGCTGTTGCTCGAGCACGGATTGAGTGGCACCGTCGCGCGAGACGCGCGGGTCCGCCTTGAGTACGAGCGGCTGCGAGGTCGTCACGCCATTCGCGATGTACCGCACGGTGAAGTTGCCAGGCGCGGCCATCGGGCCGCGGCCACCGGCCGCGGCACTGCCGCCCGTTGGACCGGGGTACGTCATGTCCCAGATGAAGCGGTTCACTCCCGCACTCGTGGACGGTCCCGTCGCTGCTCCCGCGCCACGACCGCCGGTCCGCACGCGAACGGAATCGGGCGAGGAGAACTCGCGCACGACCGCACCCTTGGCGTCGAGGATCTCGAGCGTGAACGTCCTCGGCACCGATCCAAGCCAGTAGTCGATCATCGCGCCGGCGGGTGGATACACCGGCGTATCCTCCGACGCCGGCCGCTCCGAGTCTGCGTCGCCGAAGCCGGCGCGATAGCGATAGCGGATGGCGTCGCGCGGCCTGAAGAGATGCGATCCCTTCGCCGCGATTGCATCGCTCATCTGCTGTAACGGCGTGAGGTCGTCGAGAATCCAGAACGACCGCCCCTGCGTGGAGAGGACGAGGTCGGTGCGGTGCACGCGGAAGTCGGTGATGGGCGTAACCGGCATGTTCAATTGCAGTGAATGCCAGCGCGCACCATCGTCGAACGAGACGTACATGCCGAACTCGGTGCCCGCGTACAGCAGGCCGGGACGCGCGTGATCCTCGCGCACCACGCGCGTGGGCTCATCGGCGGCGATGCCGTTGGTGCCGTCGGTGAGGCGCTTCCACGTCGCGCCGTAGTCTTCCGTCTTGTAGATGTAGGGTTGGAAGTCGCCAAGGAGGTAGCGAAGCACGGCGACGTACGCTGATCCCGCGTGGTGCGGCGACGGCTCGATGTTCTGGACTCGCCCGCCGGGCGGCAGGTCTTTCGGCGTGACGTTGGTCCACGTCTTCCCGTTGTCGCGCGTGACGTGAATCGGGCCGTCGTTCGCGCCGGTCCAGATGACGCCCGCCTTCAATGGCGACTCGCGGATCGCGTAAAGCGTCGCGTACATCTCCTCGCCGGTCGCGTCGATGGTGATCGGATCGCCGGAGTACACCTTCCGATACCGCGGATCATTCGCCGTAAGATCTGGGCTGATCGTTTCCCAGGTGACGCCCTCGTCGCGCGTGCGGTGCAGGTACTGCGAGCCGTAATAGACGACACGCGGATCGTGCGGCGATGTCTCCATCGGCGACACGCGCT
>JBBQFW010000429.1:0-2243 GCA_038322445.1 Gemmatimonadales bacterium | reverse complement strand
GATGCTGGTGTTCATCGTGATCGCAAAATCGATCCGGACGGTGATCCGGCGCGTGGCGCACCGGCACGGCGAGGCCCGCACACTGGAGCTGGCGGTTGGGCGAATCGTACAGGCGGCGGTGATCATCCTCGGCCTGCTGGTATCGATCACCGCCGCGTTTCCCGCCTTCACGATCGCCAACCTGGTGAGCACACTCGGCATCGGTGGCGTGGCGCTGGGGTTCGCCTTCAAGGACATCTTCCAGAATTTTGTCGCCGGTATCCTGCTCCTCGTGGGACAGCCGTTTCGCGTGGGTGACCAGATTCGCATGGGCGAGCATGAAGGCACCGTCGACGAGATCCTCACGCGCGCCACGTACCTCAAGACCTACGATGGCCGGCGCGTGATCATCCCCAACTCCGACCTTTTCACGAACGCGGTCACGGTGAACACCGCGTTTGCGACGCGACGGATGGAATACGACATTGGCATCGGCTATGGCGACGATATCGAGGCCGCGCGCGCCATCGTGCTCGGGGTGCTGGGATCGATCGATGGCGTGCTGCCCGACCCGAAGGCGGACGTGATTGTCGTTGCGCTGGCCGATTCCACGGTTGTGCTGCGCGCGCGGTGGTGGAGCAGTTCCCGCATCGGCGACCTGCTGGTGTCGCGCGACAAGGTGCTGACGCAATGCAAGCAGCAGCTCACGGCGGCAGGCATCGACCTCCCGTTCCCGACGCAGCAGATCCTCTTTCACGACCAGACGGAGGAGTCGGACGGCGATCGCGCGCACCAGCGCGAAGGGTGGCCCGCGGGGAAGGCCGCTCCCCGTGCCGCCGGCGTGGCGCGAGCGATTGCGGGTGCAAAGCAGGAGGATGACACGCCGCTGGCGGGCACTGGCTGATTACGCCGGGCGCGATCTTGAGGCAATTTGTGCGGCGTTCCCTCGCTCACACCGCCGCTCGCGGAGCCGGTCCATGACAACTCGCCGGATGAGGTCTGTAGTCCGCATGCTGGTGGGCATTGCAATGGCAGCCGCTCTCGCCGCCCCCTGCGCTGCGCAGGACGTCGTGACTGCCGCCAACCGCCCGCACACGCTGCCCGCGGCCCAGCCAACGACTGCGCTTGTGGCGCCGGTCGCCAATGGCAGTCCCGTCGTGATCGCCGGTGATACACTGTTCCGCCTGTACGGGCACCTCGGTGCCTTCTCGGCCGAGGCGCGCGCGGCTGCCGTGACGGAGCGCCTGCGCAGCGTGCTCGAGACGGTCGGCCGCGACCGTACGCCGATCACGGTGACCGATCACGAGTCGGGTAGCGAGCTTGCGGTCGGCGACAAGCTGCTGATGACCATTCTCGACGCCGACGCCGCGCCGCTCGGCCGGCCACGCGCGGTGCTCGCGCGACGGTATGCCGAGCGCATCGACAGCACGCTCGTGGCGCTCAGCGCCCGCGAAGGCACGCAAGCGCTCCTGGTCGACGTCGGGCTCGCGCTGGCAGCGACGGCGGTGCTCGTCCTCCTGTTCGTTGTCGCGCGCTGGGGCTTCGCGCGACTGTATCGGCGCATCCGCGCCCTCGAGCGCGTGCGCATGCCCGCGCTCCGTATCCAGGATTTCGAACTGCTCTCGGCGGGACGTTTGTCGCAACTGCTGCTCGGCGCCGCGCGGCTCCTGCGGCTCGTCATCACCCTGCTCCTGCTGTACGTGTACGTGCCGCTGGTGCTGAGCTTCTTCCCGTGGACCACGCCGCTCTCGCGCCGCATCGTCGCGTACGCGCTGACGCCGTTCGCGGCAGCGTGGGAGGCGTTCGTGGCGTACCTGCCCAACCTCTTCTACCTCGCCGCGGGCGTCATCATCGCGCGCTACGCGCTGAAGTTCGTCCGGTCGGTGTTCGCGGCAATGGGCTCGGGAGCCATCCGGGTGGAGGGCTTCCATCGCGACTGGGCGGACCCGACCTACAAGATCGCGCGCGTGATGGTACTCGCCTTCGCGGTGATGGCGCTCTATCCGTTCCTCCCCGGCGCCGGATCGGACGCCTTCAAGGGCGTCTCCATCTTCCTCGGCGTGTTCTTTTCGCTGGGCTCCTCCGCCGCGATCGGCAACGTGGTGGCCGGCGTGGTGCTCACCTACACGAACGCATTCCGGATCGGCGATCGCGTCAAGATCGGGGACACGGTGGGCGACGTCGTGGAGAAGACGCTGCTCGTCACGCGCCTCTGCACGATCAAGAACATCGCCGTCACGATCCCGAATGGCGCCGTCCTCGGG
>JBBQFW010000428.1:0-2248 GCA_038322445.1 Gemmatimonadales bacterium | reverse complement strand
CTTCGCGTGTGGGAGCGGCGCTATGGGGCCGTGGAGCCGACGCGGTCAGCGGGCAACCAGCGCCTGTATTCGGACGACGACATCGCGCGCTTCCGCTTGCTCGCCGCGGCCACCAGCACGGGCCGGAGTATTCGCAACGTCGCGAATCTGTCCACCGCGGCGCTCGAGGCGCTCGTGGCTGAAGACAATGCGCGCGCGGGGAATGATCGCGCTTCGGACGGCGCCATGGTCGACGCAGGTCGGCTCGACGCGGCCCTCGCATTCGCGATCGCCCTTGACGGCGCAGGGCTCGATGCATCGCTCCGGCGTTCCATTACGGAAGGCGGGCTTCCGCGCTTCCTCGAGGTGGACGCGCCCGGGCTGATGCGCCGGGTCGGCGACGAGTGGGAGGCGGGCCGCCTGAGTGTTGCACACGAGCACCTCGCATCGGGGATCGTGCTCAACGTCATTCTCGACGCCATTCGCGGGCTGCCGACGACGCCCACCGCGCCGCGGTTGCTCGTGGCCACGCTGTCGCACGAACGGCATGGCGTCGGCGCCGCACTCGCGGCCGCCGTTGCGGCCCTCGAGGGATGGGCGGTTGTCCACCTCGGCGTCGACGTCCCGGCCACCGACATCGCGACGTCAGCCGCGGCCGCTGGCGCTCGTGCCGTGGCGATGAGCATCCTGCACGAGTCGGATCGCGCGCACGTGTTGCGCGAGGTCGGCTCTGTACGGAAGGGCACGCCGCCCACGTTGCCCGTGATTGTCGGCGGCGCGGCCGCCGTCGCGATGGGCGCGACCCTCGCCGCGACTGGCGCGGTGGTCTGTCGCAGCTTCGCCGACTTTCGCGCTGAGCTGGCGCGCGCGGCTCACTTACCTCTTCCTGACGCCTGATGATGCATCGCCTCGAACGGACGACCTTCCTGCCTGGATCGGTGGGCGACGTCTTTGCCTTCTTTCGCGAGCCCCGCAATCTGGAATTGATCACCCCTCCATGGCTCGCCTTCCGCATCGACTCGACCAGTGATGAGGTCATCGGGGAGGGTACGCGGATTCACTACCAGCTTCGGCTACATGGAATCCGATTGCGGTGGGAGTCTCGCATCACGGAATATGTGGAGAATTCTCATTTCGCCGATGTGCAGGTGCGAGGACCGTACGCGCAATGGCATCACCTGCATTCGTTTCGACCGGCACCGGGCGGTGTGGAGATGACCGATGTCGTCGACTACCGGCTGCCCTTCGGACCGCTCGGCCGCCTCGTCCACTGGCTCGTCGTGCGGCACCAGCTGCGCGCGATCTTCGACTACCGCACGCAGACGATTCGCGCGCTGTTCCCCTCCGTCGTGGCGGCCCGATGAATTTCGTCCGTGCCTTCGGCGCCACCGCGATCACGATGTTCGTGCTCGACATCGCGTGGCTCGGCCTGGTGGCCAAGTCGCTCTATGCCCGGGAGATGGGGACGCTGCTGCGACCGGATATCCAGTGGTTGCCGGCCCTGCTCTTCTATACCCTGTACGTTGCCGCGACAGTGGTGTTCGTCGTACTCCCAGCGGCCGAGCAACATTCCTTCGTGCGGGCGCTGCTGATGGGTGCGTTCTTCGGCGTTGCGACATATGCGACCTACGACCTCACGAGTCTCGCCCTCATTCGTGACTTCCCCGTCCGCATCGCCGTGGTGGACATGATCTGGGGCATGGTGCTGACGGCGGTGTCTTCGTCGGTGGGGTATTGGGCGGCGTCCACGTGGGGCTCGGTGCGATGAAGGCAGGTGCGTGGCCCGGTCGCGCGGCGTCCGCCGTGATTCGCTGGTTCGATGCCGATTACCATGCGAAGTCGCCGGACGTCATGGCGGCCGAGCCGGACCGCGTCGACTGGGTGCGCACGCTTCCGTTCATCGTGCTGCACCTCGGCTGCCTGTTGGCGTTCGCCACCGGCGTGTCGCCCGTGGCGCTGTGGACGGCCCTGGCGTTGTACGTCGTGCGCATGTTCGCGGTGACGGGCATCTACCACCGCTACTTCTCGCATCGCACCTATCGCACCTCGCGCGGCGGTCAATTCTTCCTGGCGCTCTGGGGCGCGACCTGCGTGCAGCGTGGTCCGCTGTGGTGGGCCCATCACCACCGGCACCACCACCAGCATTCGGACGAGGCAGACGACGCGCATTCCCCCCACGTGCACGGATTCTGGTGGTCGCACATCGGCTGGATCACGAGTCGGCGCAACTTTCCCACGGACTACGAGCGGGTGAAGGATCTCGCGAAGT
>JBBQFW010000427.1:0-2257 GCA_038322445.1 Gemmatimonadales bacterium | reverse complement strand
AGCATTCGTCATTGGCTCGGATGGCCTGGCGGAACAGGCAAGCTTCTAGGCCCGTCGTGCGACGCATCCCAATGTCGCACAAGCCGTTGAGGAGGCGCTTTCCTCCTTCCGCTTCACGCCGTTGGTCATTGGCGGCTGCGCGGTACGCAGTATTGTCCAGCAGCCCTTTACGTTCACGCTTGCACCGATGCGCTAGGTTCCGCGCGGTCTGCCGTCGTACGGCCAAGCGGTTCGCGCCGTAAACCCAGTCACGGCCGCGAGGAAGTCGTGTCTCGGAATACCCGCGCCGGCAGTGGCGTCACACCGGTAATCAGCCGCGTAGGCCGCTCCGTGATGTTGCGCAGGAAATGCGTCAGCAACGACGTCGTCTCATCGAGATTGAACAGCGCCTCGTCCACGCGCGGCCCCGTCTTGCCGAGCATCGTCGATACCTGCCTCAGCGCAGCCCGCGTATCTCCAAGGAGCGCATTCACCGAGTCCGTCGCGCTCTTTGCGCCGAGCTCGATCTGCTGCAGCGCCTGCATCGCCGAATCGGCACGCGCCATCGTCTTCATCGTGCCCGCGGTGAGCTCGACGAGATGCTCGTCGACCTTGTTCGTCATCGCGCCCGCTCCCTTGATGGCCTCCGACGACGCCTCCGCCGTCGCACGGAACGCCGCCATCATCGCGCGCGATTCGGAGAGCGTTTGCGCCACCTGCCGAGCGAGTGAATCGATGCGCGAGTCGGCTTTCGCGAGCATCGGCGTATCGGCGTCACTCGGGAGCTGCGTCCCGGACTTGAGCGGCGCACCGGGCTTGGCCGCGGGCTCGAGATGCAACGTCGCTGATCCGAACACGTCGAGCGCGGGCGGCGCCACGCGCACGTGCAGGCCGTCGCGATACGGCGTCTGTGCGGGCGTCGGGGGACGCCAGGTGATCGCCATGCCGATGCGGAAGTGGAGGCGTCCGTCGCTCCCGATATATGGGTCCACCTTGTCCACCTGACCCACCTTGAACCCATTCAACACGACGGGCGTCTCGAGCGACACGCCGCCGAGCTCGCGCATCTCCGTATAGAACTCGATGGGTCGCGGCCCGCGCACGGGCGACACCCAGATCACTCCCGCGATCACGAGCACCAGCGCGAGCAGGACCAGCGCGCCCGTCTGGAAATCGCCGGGCTCCGCGGATGCTCTCATGAGGCGGCACTTCCCGCCGCGTCGCCAGCGCGTTCCGCCGCTTGTCCGGCTTCGCGATAGCCCGCCTCGTCCCACAAGGCAACGTCGTCGGCGTTCTCGTACAGCACCGTGTTCCGGCGATGTGTCGTGGCGATGACGGTGCCGGCGAAGTGCCGGCAGAGGGCGATGAGGCGTCCGGTTTCCACAGTACCTACAGAAGCGAGGGGATCGTCGAGCAGGAGGAGGGACGGCCCGCCGACGACAGCGCGGGCAAGAGCAACGATCTGGCGGGCGTCGGCCGGGAGGTTCGCTGGCCGGCGGGTGCGGATGTCGTCGAGGCCGAACGCTTCGACGACGCGCTCGATCCGGCGTTCAACTTCGTCCTCGCCCATCCCCGACGCAAAGATCAGGGGCAGCGCAAGATTTCTCCATACCGTCATGTTGCCGACGAGCCCGTCGGGAATCAGCACGCTGCCGACCTGACTGCGGAGGCGCCGGATCTCGTTGCGATTGAGGTCGCCGGGTGAATGGCCGAGTACGCTGATCGAGCCCGACACCAGTCGCTCGGCGCCGAGCACGAGGCGAAAGAGCCGCGATCCGAGTGCGGGCACCGTCCGGATGACCAGGAAGGATCTCTCTTCGACGGTGAGGGAGAGGGGATGTCGCCACTGCACCGGAGGATTCTCTGGCCGGACCCCCGCAAGTGCTAGGGTGACAGCCATGCGGACCGCTGAATGGCAAGGAACGCAAAGGTCGCGGAGAGCAGGAATACGTAGAGCAGCGAGAGCACCGTCCCGCGCGTGACGCTGCGCGGCAGCTCGATCGCATTGCCGGGCGTGCGCATGCCGGCCCAGCACGAGATGAACGCAATGCCGGCGCCGCAGATGGCCGCCTTGGTCAGCACGAGACCGAACACGGTGGCACCCAGCGCCAGCTTCAATGATGCGACGTAGTCGGACGGCGGCAGATGGGCGAGCCACCACGTGGCGACCAGCCCGCCGAACAACGCGATCGCATCGAACAACACGGTGAGCACCGTGACACCCACCGCGCACGCCGCGATGCGCGGCAGCACGAACACCTGGAGCGGATCGATGCCG
>JBBQFW010000426.1:0-2265 GCA_038322445.1 Gemmatimonadales bacterium | reverse complement strand
CATGGCCACACCGGCGTGGAGCTCGGCGTCCTCAATCCGGTGCAATTCCGCGAACCCACGTTGGTGAGTCCCGCGGGCGCGTCGGGCGGCCACGATAGCGACGGACGTCCCCTCACGTATCTTCACGCACTGCAACTGCTCGAAGACGGCACCATCGACGTGGCTCCGCTGATCACGCATCGCTACCGGTCGCTCGATGACCTGCCGCGTGCTTTCGGCGGCGAGCACCGCCGGCCGGATTATGTGAAGGGGGTGCTGCTGCTGTAGTCGTTCGTCATTCCCGCGAAAGCGGGAATCCATGTTCCGAATCTCCCCCAACGGTGAATTCGTGCGAACCATGCTCCGCTCGTCGCTGATAGGGCTCTCGGTACTCGCCGCAGCCTGTTCGAAAGGCGAAACCAACGCGTCCGGCAAGGCCGGGACCGGCAAGCCGCTGACCATCGCCGTCATCCCGAAGGGGACATCGCACGAATTCTGGAAGAGCATCCATGCGGGCGCGGTGCAGGCAAGCCAGGAGCTGACGGCGGCCGGTGATTCGGTGAAGATCATCTGGAAGGGACCCCTCCGCGAGGATGACCGCGAGCTCCAGATCCAGGTCGTGGAGGGCTTCACCACGCAGGGCGTGCAGGGCATGGTGCTCGCGCCACTCGACCGTCGCGCGCTGGTGCGGCCGGTCGAGGAGGCGAAGGCGGCCGGCGTGCCCACCGTGATCATCGACTCCGGCCTCGAGACCGACGCGATGGTCAGCTACATCTCGACCGACAACTACAAGGGCGGCACGCTCGCCGCCGACCGGCTCGGCCAGGTGCTCAACGGGAAGGGCAAGGTGCTCGTGCTGCGGCTGCAGGAAGGGTCGCAGAGCACCGAGGAGCGCGAGCGCGGATTCCTCGAGCAGCTCAAGTCGAAGTTCCCGAACATCATCGTCGTGTCGTCCGATCAGTACGCCGGCTCCACGCGCGAGACAGCGAAGGCCGCGTCAGAGAACCTGCTCAACCGGTATGGTGCGGACCTTCAGGGTGTATTCACCTCGAATGAGTCGGCCACCGTCGGTATGTTGCTCGCGCTTCAGGACATGGGCAAGGCAGGCAAGGTGAAGTTCGTCGGCTTCGACGCGAGCCAGACGCTCATCGACGCGTTGAAGGCCCACCAGCTCGACGGCATCACCGTCCAGAACCCCATGAAGATGGGCTACCTCGGCGTGAAGACCATGGTGGCGTACCTCCGCAAGCAGCCGATCGAGAAGAAGATCGACACCGGCGTCATGATGGTGACGCCGGAGAACCTCGACCAGCCGTCGACGCAGGCGGTCGTGAATCCCCCCATCGCGAAGTACCTCACCGGCGGATGAGCGAAGCCCTTCGCGTTTCGGGCATCGCGAAGCGGTACGGCGCAACGATCGCGCTCGACGGCGTCGATCTCGCCGTCGGCGCGGGTGAGGTGCACGCGCTCATCGGTGAGAATGGCGCGGGCAAGAGCACGCTCATGGGCGTGCTCGCCGGCGCGGTGCAACCGGACGCCGGCACAATGTTCCTCCGCGGCGCGCGCTATGAACCTGGCACGCCGCTCGATGCCCGGAAGAATGGCGTCGCGCTCATTCACCAGGAACTCTCGCTCTGCCCGCACCTCAGCGTGGCCGAGAATGTCCTGCTTGGCGTCGAAGTCTCGCATCGCGGCTGGATCGATCGCGCAGCGTCCCGTGCGCGCGCGCGCGCGTTGCTCGACGAGATGCCGCATCCGGAGATCCGCCCCGATCGCAAGCTCGCCGAATTGAGCCTCCCGGCGCGTCAGATCGTGGAGATCTGCCGGGCGCTGGCGTCGGATGCGCAGGTCGTGCTGATGGATGAACCCACGAGCAGCCTCCAGGGCGCTGACGTGGAGCGGCTGTTCGCACTCGTGCAGCGCCTCACGGCGCGCGGCATCGCGATCATCTACATCAGTCATTTTCTCGAGGAAGTGCGCCAGACTGCCGACCGCTACACCGTGCTCCGCGACGGCGTGAGCGTGAGCGCGGGCCTGATCCGCGACACGACGAATGAACAGCTCATCGCGAGCATGGTGGGTCGCTCGGCGAGCGGGCTCTTTCCCGTTCGAGCGCGTGAGACGAATGGCGACGTCGCGCTGAGTGTGCGCGACATCTCCGCTCCGCCCAAGCTCAAGTCTGCAAGCTTCGAGCTCCGCAGGGGCGAGATATTCGGCATCGCCGGGTTACTCGGCTCCGGGCGCACGGAGCTCGTGCGCGCGCTGTTCGGCCTTGATCGGCCCGCA
>JBBQFW010000425.1:0-2280 GCA_038322445.1 Gemmatimonadales bacterium | reverse complement strand
TGATCGCTGAGGCGCGTCGCTCCGGACTCGATGTGACGACGGAGGCATATCCGTACACCGCCGGCATGACGGAGATCAAGTCGGCGACAATTCAGAACAGGTATCGCGATGCGCCGGATTCGGAGATGGCGGATATCGAGTGGCCGCGGACAGGTGAGCGGCTCAACCGTGAACGCTTCGCGAAGTACAGCGTGGTCGGCGGACCGGTCGTGGTTCACGGAAACTCGGAGGAGATGGTCGTGGCGGCGATCAGCAGTCCGCTCACGATCATCGCGAGCGATGCGTACTGGCAGGACGGTACGGGACATCCGCGCACGACTGGTACGTTTTCGCGCGTGCTCGGGCGATATGTGCGCGATGCGCATGCGCTCACGCTGATGGAAGCGCTGAGGAAGATGACGCTCATGCCCGCGCAGCGGCTCGAGGCGCGCGTGCCCGCCATGCGGCGGAAGGGTCGGCTCACCATGGGAGCCGACGCTGACATCACCATCTTCGATACCGCGACCGTGATGGATCGGTCGACGTATCGCGAGCCGTCCCTTCCGCCGGTCGGTATCCAGTACGTGCTGGTCAATGGCGTGCCGGTCGTCTCCCATGGACAAGCCGTGGTGGGAGTGACGCCGGGCCGCGCCGTGCGTGTGCCGGTACACTCCCAACCTTGAGCATGGCTCTTTCGCCGGCCGCGCCATCGGCGCGCGTCCGCTGGGTCGCGGCCAAGCAGGATGCGTTCTCCCGCGCTCCCGCGGCCACGCCAACCCGACGTGATGCCCGGCGCTCGGCTGGTGTTGATGCACCGGATGGAGAACATTCAACCTCGTGGTAGCGCGCAGGGCTGGACGCATTGCGTGCCGAGTGTGCGAAGGCGGGCGCGCAGCAGCGGCGTCCGCTGGTGAACTCGCGTGTTATCTAGCTACGACCTCGTTCGCGTGATCCGGCGATGATACGTTTGGATCCGGCAGGCGGGTGAGTTTCTCATGGACGCTCGATAGATGAGCGAAACATTCGAGCGTCTCGCGTCCGCGCTCGCGGGCCGCTACCGACTCGAACGCGAACTCGGTGCCGGCGGCAGGAGCCTGAAGCCGTGAGAGATCGTCATTCCCGCGCACGCGGGAATCCATGTTGACCAAGCCCAGACATGGATCCCCGCTTTCGCGGGGATGACGAACGCTGACGTGCACTCGCGGGGATGACGAACCGTTACTACGTCAGCGAATCACCGTCGCCCCGACGAGCAGTCCGATGGCGCCGAGCGTTGTCTGCGCCGCGTTGAGGCCGAGCTTGAAGTCCTTGTCGGTGTAGGTGGAGAAGACGTCCGTCACCTGGTGCCACTGCGGGTCCCACCCCGCGCCGACCTCGCGACCGCGTTCGTTCTCGCGCAGGCTGATCGCGGCGACGATGTCCTGGAACGGCCCGCTGTCGGTGTTGGTCATGTGCGGCCCGACGGCGGCGGGGTAATCGGTCGCGTACTTCTCGTTCGCCGCGTGAAAGAACCACGCCAGCTTCTGTGACTCGGCGGACATCTTCGACGCGGATTGGAACTCGATGTTGACGTCCGCTTCGGGACGCTGCTCGGGGCTCATCGTCCCGTCCGGACGCGGCATGCCGTGGTCAAACATCATCATGTCGTGCTGGATCATGCCCAGCCACTTGGGTTCCGGATATTTGCCCGAGCCGACCGGGCTCTCCTTCCCCTGCAGGGCTTCGCGCTGGACCACGTACGCACGGGCGCCGTTGAGCCCTGTCTCTTCATTGTTCCAGAGCGCGAAGCGGATGGAGCGGTCGGTCTTCACGTCCGGCATGCTCATGATGCGGGCGAGCTCCATGACGAGCGCGGTGCCGGATCCGTCATCGTTGGCCGCTTCGCCCCAGCCGTGACCGTCCATGTGCGCGCCGACGATGTACATCTCCTCGGGATGCGTGCTGCCGACCTTCGTGCAGACGACCTCCTGCCGCATGCCGGGCTTCGTGGGCTGCGAGTTCAGCGCGCGGAGTGTGAGGTCTTTCTGCGCAAGCGAGTCGATGTTCACACCTGTGCGCGTGCGCACCCCGCGCATCCGTCCCCCACCCTGCGCGCTTCCGAACGTGGCGGCCTGCGCGCGTGTGGCGGCGGCGGCGGCGCGACCGGCGCTGTCGCGCGTGGGCGCGGCGGGTGCTGCCGGCTGGTAGTCATAGGTGATTCGTTCGACGTTGGCGCAGCCGTAGCCCTTGAGCTGCATCTCGATCCATGTCACCGCATTGGCGTTGCGATCGGTGCCCTGCCGTCGATCACCGAATTGCGTG
>JBBQFW010000424.1:0-2296 GCA_038322445.1 Gemmatimonadales bacterium | reverse complement strand
TCATTCCAGCGGCCGCGATGCCAGCCGAGGAGCCGTACGCGCCACCGAAACGGCGACGCAAGAAGGGAGAGCCGCAACCGCTGGCGCTCGCGCTTGAAGGGGCGCCCGAGGAGTTCGCGGCGATCGGCTCCGATCCGCTCGAGAGTGCCATGCGCGCGCCAGCGTCGGCCGAGGCCGACGCGAAGGAAGAAGCGGCCATCAAGGACCTGGAGAAGGAGCGCAAGAAGCGCAAGAAGGGCGACGAGCCAGCGAAGGCCGGCCGCGACGAGCGCATTGCCGCCGCCATCGATGCGACGGAGCAGCCCGAGGCGAGCGCCGACGAGTTGCCACCGTCCGACCTGCTGACGCTCGCCCCGGTGCGCAACCAGGAGCTGGGCAAGCGCGAACTCGACGCGATGGGCGCCAAGCTCATGGACGCACTCCGCACGTTCAAGGTGGAGGGTGAGCTCGTCGGCCGCACCACGGGGCCCACGGTCACCCAGTTCGAGGTCGAGCCGGCTCCCGGCGTGAAGGTTCGGCAAATTGCCAACCTTTCCAACGACCTCGCCCTCGCCATGCGCGCCGCGTCAATCCGCATCGTCGCGCCAATCCCTGGCCGCGGTGCTGTCGGCGTCGAGGTGCCCAACCCCACGCCGGAAATGGTGGGCTTCCGCGACCTCATCGAACACACGGACTTCCGCGTCGCGCGAGCAGCACTGCCCATCGTCCTCGGCAAGGACCTCGAGGGCAAGCCAGTGATTGCCGACCTGGCCAAGATGCCGCACCTGCTCATCGCCGGTGCCACGGGTTCGGGCAAGTCCGTCTGCGTGAATACCATCATCACGAGCCTCGTCTACCGGCATACGCCGAAGACCCTGCGCTTCCTGATGGTGGACCCGAAGATGGTGGAGCTGAGCGTGTACAACACGCTGCCGCACCTGCGTCACAAGGTGATCACCGACAATCGCGACGCGGCTGCGGTGCTCAAGTGGGCGGTGATGGAGATGCAGGAGCGCTATGAACTGCTGGCGGCGAACGGGTGCCGCAACCTGCAGGATTTCAACAGGCGCGTGCTGGACCAGACGCCACTCAAGACGCCTCGGCGCAAGGAGGTGGCGTTCGAGGACAGCGTGTATCGTGGTCCCGTGCTGCCGTACATCGTGGTGGTGATCGACGAGATGGCCGACCTGATGATGACGGTGCAGGGCGAGGTGGAGACACCCATCGCCATGCTCGCGCAGAAGGCGCGCGCCATCGGCATCCATCTCATCCTCGCGACGCAGCGGCCCTCCGTGAACGTCATCACGGGCCTCATCAAGGCGAACTTTCCCAGCCGCATCGCGTTTCGCGTAGCGAGCCAGATCGACAGCCGCACCATCATCGACGGCGGCGGCGCCGAGATGCTGCTCGGCAACGGCGACATGCTGTTCATTCCGCCAGGCAAGAGCGAGCCTTCGCGGCTCCAGGGCGCGTACCTGTCGAGCGAAGAAACCGAACGCCTGATGGCATGGTACGAGGCGCAGCGCGACCGTCGTCGGGCGGCGCTGGCCGAGGCGGGGCTGGTGTACGAGGCGGAGATGACGCCAGACGAGCCGGACATCCTGGAGACAGTTCGCACCCGCGAAGCCGCGGCTCGCGCCGCGCTCGAGGGCGGTGGTGACGACGCGGGCATCCCGGAAGGCGCGCGTGACCCGCTTTTTCGCGAGGCGGCAGAGCTCTGCATCCAGAATCAGAGCGGATCCACGTCGCTGCTCCAGCGCCGGCTGGGCATAGGGTATGGGCGGGCCGCGCGAGTGATCGACCAACTGGCCGATGCGGGAGTGCTTGATCCGAAGAGCGGACCGAAGGGGCGCGAGGTGCGGGTGGGGCTCGAGGATCTGGATCGCATCTGTGGCGTACGGGAGTGAGCGGGATCACTGCGGTACAGCGGCGGCGACGGACTGCCGCACGCTCGATTCGCCTGATGTGGACCGTCGTCGTGGCCTCTGCGTTGCCTTCCGCCTTGGCGGCCCAGGCGACGGCGGCGCCTGTCGTTACTTCTCCTTTATCGCTTGACAGCCTTCCGCCATTCGAGCGGCCGAACGGAGCGCTCCTTCGCGCCGGATCGCTGATGTACATGCTCACCCTCATTCGCCAGAACGGAGACCTGATACCGCTCGGTACTCGCACCGTCTCCGTGTCTGAGGTATCCGCGGGAGGCACCCCGAGCTGGCTGATTGCCGAGGGCCGCTACGGCACTGTCGTGGAGACGACGGATTCCGTGACGGTCACCCGCGCCGACCTGGCACCGGTGCATTGGTCGGCGACGATTGGCACA
>JBBQFW010000423.1:0-2341 GCA_038322445.1 Gemmatimonadales bacterium | reverse complement strand
AGCGCGTGTCCGCTGTAGTCGTTGTGCACGGCGACGAGTGCCGGCACGCCCGCACCCTCGACGAAGAGTTCACGCACGCGATGCCCCGGTGCCTTGGGTGCGACCATGATGACGTCGATATCGGTGCCCGGCACAATTTCGCCGAAGCGGATGTTGAACCCGTGCGCGAACAGCAGCGTCTTCCCCGGCTTGAGATGCGGAGCGACTGATTGCTCGTAGACGTGGCGCTGCGAGTGGTCCGGCGTGAGGATCACGATGAAGTCTGCTTCCTCCGCCGCCTGCTCTGCCGTGACCACGCGCACTCCCTCCGCCTCCGCCGACGCGCGACTTCGCGAGGACACCGGAAGGCCAATGCGGACGTCGATGCCCGACGCACGCAGGTTCAGCGCATGCGCATGCCCCTGGCTGCCGTAGCCGATGACCGCGATGCGGCGTCCGGTGAGACGTTCGAGATGTGCGTCGGCGTCGTAGTAGAGGGTCGTCATTGCGCTGGCTCCTGGATGTTCGAAGTTGCTGGTGAGGGAAAGGCGAAGCCGCGCATCGCGTCGGCAAATCGATCGAGTAGTCCTTCTTCATGTGCTACCTCGGCGACGGACAGCACGTCGATGAGGCGGGAGAGATGGAGCACGATCTGGCGGACGTCGACTGCTTCGACCACGAGCACCATGCGGCTCGTACCGGACGCATCGATGGGTCCGACCACCAGGCTCGATACGTTGTAGTCGCGGCGACGCACGAGCCCGATCCGTCGTCAACGCCGATGGTGTTGAACTCGAACGGAATGCCGCCGGCGGCGCGGATGGCATCCTTCACCACCTTGCCGAACGCCTGGAGGTGCACGTGCCCCGGAACGATGTCGACGTACGAGTTGCAGACGGCAACGAACGGCAGGTCCCACTCGCCGTCCTTTACCTGTCCGGTGGCGCGGAGCAGGCTTCGGTGTGGCGCCCGTTGTATGCCGCGTTTGATGGTATCCGATCGCATGTCGCCTCTGGGGAGGATGCGACAGCGGCCCGTCCGGAGAGGGACGGGCCGCGGCGATCGTTCTGCGCGTCCCCTCCCGTTTCGAGAGGGGTCGCGGTCGTGTGTTGATTACGCCGCGGTACCCTCTCGCACGCCAATAAGCTCCGTAAGGGATACGGAGAGTACGACGAGAATGGAAAGGAGGACGAGCGACGCGAGGATCATTTGTTCCGGCCAACGGTGATGATCAGGTCCGTCATGATAGGGGCATCCCGGCGAAAAGCGCAAGAGGCAGAAAGCATCGGATGATTGGAGAGTATGGCGATCGAGTGATGCAGAGAGCGCGCGCGCTCCTTACTCTCGCATCGCCTTTAGCGCCCCGGCCCAAAGCTCACGCGAAACGTCGACCCAACGCCCACCGCGCTGCTCAGCGTCAGCGAGAAGCCCATCATCTCGCAATAATGCTTCGAGATCGCGAGGCCCAATCCCGTGCCTCCGAAGCGCCGCGAGATCGTCGTGTCCTCCTGCGCGAACGGCTCGAACACGGCCGCCTGGTGCTCTGCCGCGATCCCGACGCCCGTGTCGGTCACCGTGATCGCGCTCGGCGTGCCATCCGCATTCGTCTCCAGCCCTACGACGACACTGCCCTCCAGCGTGAACTTGAGCGCGTTCCCCACGAGGTTCACGAGCACCTGGCGCAGCTTCGTCGGATCCGCCATCAGGAGCGCAGCGCCATCCGGCACCTTCGCACGCAGCGCTACACCCGGACTCCGCTCGCGTCCCTCGAGATCCGCAATGACGTCGATCGCCAGCGCGCTCACATCGGTCTGGCTTGCCTCAAGCTCCATCTGCCCGGCCTCGACCTTCGAGAGATCGAGGAGCTCGTTGATGAGCCCGAGCAGGCGAATGGCGTTGCTCGCGATGCGTTCCGCGAAGGCGCTCTGCTGTGTCGTGAGGTTCCCCGGACGATTGCTCACGAGCACACGTGAAAATCCGATGATGGCCGTGAGCGGCGTGCGCAGTTCGTGGCTCATGTGCGCCAGGAACTGCGACTTCGCCGCATTCGCCTGCTCGGACGCATCCCGTGCGGCCAGCAGCTCATCGCTCTGTTGCATGAGCTCCTCGGTCTGCACTTCCATCTCGTGCGTCTGTTCGCGCAACTGGTGCTCCGCACGACGCATCTCGGACACGTCGTGCATGATCGTGGAGAAGTGGCTCAGTGCGCCGTCAGGCTCCCGATGGGCAAGCACCACCTGATGCATGGTCAACGAACGACCGAGGGGTCCCCGGATGTGCGTCTCACCGGCCCATTGCCCCGTGGCTGCGGCGACCACCGTGGCCTCCTTCAGTACACGATCCGCGTCGCCACCCACGTGCC
>JBBQFW010000422.1:0-2354 GCA_038322445.1 Gemmatimonadales bacterium | reverse complement strand
TGGCCGACTCGGTGGTCAACTCCACGCCACCGCCGAGCTTGGAGACGCCGAAGTCGAGCAGCTTGACGCAGGGCGACCCATCCGCGAGCGTGGCCAGGAACAGGTTCGCCGGCTTGAGATCGCGATGCACGATACCGGCCTTGTGCGCCTCGGCCGTCGCCTCGCATACCTGGAGGACGTACCCGACCGCCTCGGGGACGGGCAGCGGCCCGCGCTCCTCGAGCACTGCACTGGGGTCTTTCCCGGCGAGCAGTTCCATCACGAGATAGGGAGTCATCTCGTCCATCATTCCGACGTCGAGGATCTTCGCGACGTGCTGTGTTGTGAGGCGCGCCGCGATGCGCGCCTCCTGCAGGAACCTGGCTTGCGCTTCATCGCTGGGCTTCTTGCCAGGAAGCATGAATTTCATGGCAACCTGCCGATCGAAGCCGAGGTGCGTCGCCGCGATGACTACCCCCATCGCCCCTCTGCCGAGGATTCGCTCGACGCGGAATTTGCCCATGAGGATAGCGCCGGGCGTAATCAGGTTCTCGGTCATGGCGGCGCTGATTCTCGCCGGTTCCTCCGCCGAGGTCAACGGGACGGATCCTCGGCAGGAGGCCGCGGCCCGGCGGCTCGCCGCTCGGCTGGCGGGTCGGCTCAGCCACGTTTGGGCGCAAGATCGATGATCTGCTCCGGGCGCGCGGTGGCGAGAAGCTCCGCGGACGTCGTCGCCGCGATGATCTGGTTGTCGCGACCACACCCGCTGAGCGCTGCGAAGAAGTCCACATGCCGGCGTGGATGAATGTGCATCTCGGGCGTGTCGACGAGCAGCACGGAGTGGCTGAGGCCGTAACGCGCGATCGTCGTGCCGAACAAGACACCTTGTTCCTCGCTGCTGGAGAGCTCGTCCAGCTCGACGCGGATGCCGTTGCGCCGGTTGAAGAACACGCGGGGAGAGCGGTCGCCCCGCTCGACAGCGGCGAAGGCGACGTCAGGGAGCATATCGTGGATTGACTGCACCATCGGGACGAGCGGCCCTGGAATGCGCGAGCGGAGCACGATACCGTGGGCCGTGAGAGCTTCGGTCACGCGGTTGGCCTCGGCGCTCATGAGATCGTTCAGGCAGGCACGGAGGCCGGCATACTTCTCGGGGGCCGAGGTCATCCGGAGTCGACCTTCCGCCGGATCCGGGACAGGTCTTGGTGCGCCCCGCGATTCGCCTTGAAGGAGCGAGCGATTGGCAGGGAATAGCTCGAACTTGCCCTGCGTGGGGTTGCTGGAGTAGGCGCCGAACAGGCGTCGAAGCCGGGGTGTGGCGTCGAGCTCCTGGGCGTCGGCGCCGAACGTCCAGGTGACCGTGTGGTACGCGTCCGTCAGCTCGGCCCGGCGCTGCTCCTCGTCCGAGAGGAGCCAGACGGTGATGATGCGCCCGCGGGTAGCGCCCTTGCGCAGCAGGCGGCGCACGTCGGGCGGGGCGCCGTAGCTGCCAATCGCCTCCTTGGCTGCCGCCACGGCTTCGAGGAACGAGGTTTTGCCCGAGTCTTGGGGCCCGGTGACGAACACGGTATCCAGAGGCGCGCTCGTCGTCGCCGAGGAGAACGCATAGCTCCCATCGGGGACGGCGCGCACCGCATTGACGCTCATGCGGAGTAGCTTCACGGTCGCACCGCTCCTTCGACTTTGCGCTGGCCGTCGTACAGCCCATATTCGCCCTTCTCTTTCAGTCGCGCGATCATGGCCTCGATCTGCTTCTCGAGCGCCGCGAACGTGTCCGGGACCTGACCTTGGTAGATCCGGGTGGCCTTATCGCCACCTTCGGTGACGATAAGCTCGGTCCGCATCAAGTCTGCGGTGTCTCTGTCATCCTCTTGCGGATAGCGAGTGCTGAACGCTCTCGTCGCGAGGATGAGCCTGGCCAGGGTCCGTACGTCCTCCGGTTCGGCAGGGAGCCTGTACTTGTCGAGGGCATAGGGATTGAACTCCGTACGTTTGTAGTTCGAGCGCGCGAACTGCACCACTTCTCGCCCCTCATAGGTGAAGAGTCGAAGCTGGTCGTTGTGCAGGTAGGGCGGGGGGGCGCCGCCGCCGACGTAGTGCTCGATCTCGGCTCCGCCAAGCTTCCCGGTCTTCACCATGCGTTGGAGAACGTCTTCGGCGGCGCTGCTGTTCATTGTATGTTCACCTTTCGAGGAGGCGCCGCACCCATCCGAAGTGCAGCCAATCGCGATGCTCGGGAGTAGAGCCACGAGCGCGACGGCGAAGGTGCCGGCACGCACAGCAGCGGAAGCGGAGCGTTCGCGTTTTGTCGTCGCGGTCGGAGAACTGGCACGCATGATGGACACCTTATGCCAGCCCGTTTCCCGTGATCAAGC
>JBBQFW010000421.1:0-2359 GCA_038322445.1 Gemmatimonadales bacterium | reverse complement strand
CTTCCGACTTCGGCCGAAAGGAAAGCCGCACCGAGCGCGGTAGCGCCAATCATGACCATGCCCCACCCGGAGACGGCCGTGAATGTGGCCGCCGCCTCCATGGTTACGCGGATGTAGCGCAGGTTATCCATCGCCCGGGCGTGCATCTCGGGCGAATCAGGTGGCCGTAGCGGCAGGACTCTCGTCATGAGCGTACGATTACCTGGAAAGCCCCCACTGTCAAGTGCTTTACGTCACAAAGCTCTACCCAGATTTACGTCCGTGCCGCACCCTCGCCACCGATCGCGCTCGGACCAGGCGGTGGATCGCTGGCCGGAAAGCTCTGCTCGCCCAGCGAGTCCACCCGCGCGTCATCGAGGCTGCGCGCGAACTCCTTGACGATCGCAGCGCAGAAACGC
The DNA here is from genome assembly GCA_038322445.1 of Gemmatimonadales bacterium. Taxonomy (GTDB): domain Bacteria; phylum Gemmatimonadota; class Gemmatimonadetes; order Gemmatimonadales; family Gemmatimonadaceae; genus AG11. Next base: position 1,961 of record JBBQFW010000421.1, on the reverse strand, counting down.
GGCAGGTCAGCCGGCTTCCGGCTTGTGATCAACTTGTCGTCGATGCGGACAGCCTCGTCAACCCACTCGCCACCCGCGTTCCGGATGTCGGTGGCCAGTGACGGCCAGGAAGTCAGCGTCCGGCCGGCCACGGCGCCCGCCTCGACGAGCATCCACGCGCCGTGACAGATGGCCGCCACCGGCCGGTCCGAGAGCATGAACTCCCGAACGAATTGCACGGCATTGGCGTCGGTGCGCAGGCTGTCCGGATTCGCGACGCCACCCGGCAGCAGCAACGCGTCGTACTCGCTCGCGTGAACATCCGCGAGCAGTCGGTCCACCGGGAGCCGTGCGCCCTTCTCATCGTGGTTCATCGCCTGAATGCTCTCCGGCTTCGGCGAAATCAGGTGTGTCACCGCACCCGCGTCATCCAGCGCACGCCTCGGCTGCTCGAGTTCCACCTGCTCCACGCCATCCGTCGCGAGAATGGCGACTCTCCGTCCCTTGAGTCCGCGTTCCATAGTACCGCCTCACAGTGATTTGTCACGTTCGAATGGTCACGATTCGTGCCGTGGTCGGATTGGTCGCATCGGTGTTTCGCCTTAGGTTGCGTGGGTGCCGCTGCTTCCCATTCATGGCCATGAGCTGCTCCGCCAGCGCTTCGACGATGCAATTCGCCGAGACGCCCTTCCGGGCTCGCTGCTCCTTCACGGTCCGGCTGGCATCGGCAAGCAACGTCTTGCCCTCTGGCTCGGCCAGCGTCTGGTCTGTTCTGGTCCGGAGCCGCGTCCTTGTGGCACCTGCCAACACTGCCGGTATGCGCTCGCGGGCACGCATCCGGACGTCCAATGGTTCTTTCCGCGCCCGCGGCCGAAGGATTCGGACTCGTCGCCGTCGAAGGTGATGGATGACTTTCGGGAGGCCATTGGCGAACGGGTCAGGACCGGGGTGTACGCACCGCCGGCACCCGAGGAAGGCATCTACGTAGCCACGATGCGGGCGCTGGTGCAGTCCGCGGCGCTGGCGCCCGCGCTGGCTACCCGGCGGTTGTACATCCTTGGCGAGGCCGAGCGGATGGTGCTCCGCGAAGGCGCCGAGGAGGCGGCGGGCGCCTTTCTGAAGTTGCTCGAGGAGCCACCGGCGAAAGCCACGATCGTGCTGACGTCGAGCGAGCCCGGTGCGCTCATTCCCACGATCCGGTCGCGCCTGGTGGCGATCCGGGTGCCGGCTTTGGGCGCGGCTGCCGTCGATGCAGTGCTCGCCGAGCCCGCGATGCAGGAGGCGATCATCGCGGCGGGCGGGCCGCGGAAGATCGCGGAACAGCGCGCCGCAGCGGGCGGAGCTCCCGGACTGCTTGTCGCCGGCGCGGATTGGGCGGATGCCCTCGCGCGTGCGCGACGGATGCTCGACGCAGCGTCCAACGGAGACCGTCGCGAGCAGATGCGCACCGCGCTCATGCAGGGCTCCAGCAAGGCACGCGGAGCTTTCGCGACCTCGCTGGAAGCCCTCACGACTCTCCTCCATGAGCGCGTACGCGCGTCCGTGGAGCGCGGCAACACGTCGTCGGCCCGCGGCGCCGCGAAGGCGCTGGATTACGTGGAGGCGGCAAAGACCCGGGCGACTGGCAACGTCAATCCCCAGCTCATCACCAGCGAACTCCTCCGACAGATCGAACGATTGATGTCATGACGAACGACGCACCGAATGTCCTGAGTCACGTCGCGGAGGACGGCAGCGCGAGGATGGTCGATGTCAGCGCGAAGCCCGATACGGCTCGCATGGCCCGCGCGACGGGCGCCATCTCCATGGACGAGAAGACGTTGCACGCGATCGTGGCGAACTCCGTGGCGAAGGGCGACGTCCTCGCCGTGGCGCGTCTGGCCGGAATCATGGCCGCCAAGCGGACTGCGGACCTGATCCCGCTCTGCCACCCGATCGCGCTCACCGACGTGTCCGTCACCCTCACCGCCGACCCGTCCTTG
>JBBQFW010000420.1:0-2407 GCA_038322445.1 Gemmatimonadales bacterium | reverse complement strand
ACCATGCCGCCGTCCACGACGAGGGTCTGGCCGGTGATGTACGCGGCGTGGTCGGAGGCGAGGAAGCACACCACCCCCGCGATGTCGGCGGGTTGCCCGAGCCGCTCGAGGGGAATCTGCCCCGAGAGCGCGGCGCGCGCTTCCGGCGTCAGGGCCGCCGTCATGTCCGTCTCGATGAATCCGGGCGCAACCGCATTCACGAGGATGTTGCGCGAGCCCAGTTCCTTCGCGACGGACTTGGTGAGGCCGATCAGCCCCGCCTTGCTCGCCGCGTAGTTCGCCTGCCCCTTGTTGCCGGTGATGCCCACGATGCTGGCGATGTTGATGATGCGGCCCCAGCGACGCTTCATCATGCCGCGCGCGGTGGCGCGAATGGCGACGAACGCACCGCGCAGGTTGGCGTCGAGCACCATGTCCCAGTCGTCGTCCTTGATGCGGAACAGGATGTTGTCGCGCGTCAGCCCGGCGTTGTTCACCAGGATGTCGACCTGCCCGAACGCCGCCTCCACGCCCTCCACCAGGGCGACCACCGACGCCGGCTCGCTCACGTCCGCCGAGAAGCCCTGCGCACCACCGCCGATCTCGGCGGCAACGACAGCGGCGCGTTCCTGCGCCCGACCAACGACCGCCACGCGCGCACCCGCTTCCGTGAGCGCCTCGGCAATCGCGCGACCGATGCCGCGGGTGCTGCCCGTCACGAGCGCCGTGCGCCCGGTGAGGTCGATCTTCACGCTGCCACCGCCGCAAGAAGGGAGTCCACCTCCGCCGCCGTTCCGCACGTCATCACCGTCACACTCGGCGCGATTTTCTTCATCAGGCCCTTGAGCACGGCGCCGGGCCCCATCTCGACGTACAGCGCGTCGGGATGGATGAGCGTCACCGATTCCATCTCGCGCGTCCACTGCACCGGTGCCGTGAGTTGTTCCACGAGCAGGCGTCGTGCAAGAGCAGCATCGGTAACGGGTTGCGCATTCACGTTCGCGTACACCTTGAACCGCGGATCCGCAAAATGGACCAGATCCATCGCCTGTCCAAAGGCCGCGCCAGCCCCGGAAAGCAGCGGCGAATGAAAGGCCCCGCTCACGTTCAACCGAATGGCGCGCTTGGCGCCGTGCTCCCTGGCGAGCACCATTGCCCGCTCCACGCACTCGACATTGCCACTGATGACGAGTTGGCCCGGGCTGTTGTAGTTCGCGGGAACAACGACGCCATCGGTGGCGGCCAACCGACAGAGCTCATCGCCGGAGACGTCCATGTCGCCGAGGATTGCGGCCATGGCGCCTGGTTGAGCGTTCCCCTCCGCGAACATCAACTCGCCACGCTTGCGGACGAGTGCCACCGCCTCCGGAAAGGCGAGGGCGTCTGCCGCGTGGTAGGCAGTGAACTCACCGAGTGAGTGACCTGCTGCCGCCACCACACGTTCCCCGATCTGATCGCGCACCACGGCCCAGACCGCGGCCCCATGCGTCAACAGCGCGGGCTGCGCGTTCATGGTGAGCGTCAATTCCTCGGCTGACCCCGCGAAGCACAATTGCGTGAGGGGGGCGCCGAGCGCCGCGTCCGCCGCAGCGAAGATCTCCTGCGCCGCGGGATAGGCGGCGGAGAGATCCGCCCCCATCCCCGGCACCTGCGATCCCTGTCCGGGAAACAGCAGAACGATTTCGCGCATGCTAGAAACGGACGACCATGGAGCCCCACGTGAAGCCAGCCCCGAAGGCCACGAGGAGCGCGGTCGTGCCTTCCTTCACGCGTCCGGACTCGATGGCTTCGTCGAGGGCAATGGGAATGGACGCGGACGACGTGTTGCCGTACCGGTCGACGTTCACGTAGACCTTGTCCATCGGAATGCTGGCGTACTTGGCCGTCGCCTCGATGATGCGGACATTGGCCTGGTGCGGGATCAGGATGTCGATGTCGTCGCCGCGCAGCTTGGCCCCGTCGAGCGCCCGGTCGCAGGCTTCGCTCATGGAGCGTACCGCGTGCTTGAAGACCTCGCGTCCGGCCATCTTCACGAACGTCGACCGATCGTTGAGCACCGCGTCGCTGAAGGGGATCTTCGCGCCGCCGCTGGGACGCCACAGCAGTTCCGCGAGTGCTCCATCGCTGCGCATGAACGCGCTCAGGATGCCCTTGGTGGGGTGCGCGTGGTTGCGCCGCAATACGACTGCACCGGCACCGTCGCCGAAGAGCACGCAGGTGGCGCGGTCCTGCCAGTCGACGATGGAGCTCATCTTTTCCGAACCCACGACGAGCGCCGTCTCGATCGCTCCCGATTGCATCAGACCCTCGGCGACGGTCATGCCGTAGATCCAGCCGGAGCACGCGGCCGAAAGGTCGAACGCCGCGGCGCGGGTGGCGCCGAGCTCGGCCTGCAGGTCCACGGCGGTTGACGGCAGGAGGCGATCGG
>JBBQFW010000419.1:0-2415 GCA_038322445.1 Gemmatimonadales bacterium | reverse complement strand
CGGCGCCGTCCCTGTGAACGCCCGCTCCAATGTCCAGATCTACGTCGCGCCCAGCGGACCGAGCGAGAGCGGCGCGACAGCGCCGACTGGCAAGGTCACCATCGTCGACGCGAGCCAGCCCGGCGCCACGCTCGCCGAGCTGGACGGCGCGCGCAGCTCGAAGCTCGACCCGCCGATCGTGCTCGGGCATCCCTATTACCTCTTCGTCACGCGCCCCAAAGGAATGACGGGCGCGAACGACTTCTATTTTCTTCGCTACCTGGTGGGTTGGGGCAACCCGATCGAGTCCGAGGTGGGCACCGGCTCCAATGACACGCCCGACAAGGCAGAGGCCTTTTTCGAGAGCGGGAATGACGTCTACATCGAGGGCGATCTCTTGCCGGCGCCTCAGGACGTCGATCACTTCCTCGCGACCGTGCCGAGCGGCGCGACCAGCGTCAGAGTCACCTGCGGCGCGCAGCGCGAGGGCTCCGGGCTCCGCGGGTTGAAGCTGTCCTTGTTCACGACCGCCGGGGCACCGCTCACCGGCACCGCGAGCGATGCGGAGACGGAGACGCACTTCGCCAGCCTGACGAAGGTCACGCTTGGAGGCGCCGCGCAGATCGTCTTGAAGGTGGAGGCGGCCTCTCAGGATCCGGAGATCTCCAGCGCGTTCTACAAGTGCGGGGTTCATTTCACCCCCTGAATCCAACCGGGCGCCTGCTATCCGGAAGACCAAGCTCGTCGACGTGCCAGGGGCGAGCGCCGGAGAGCTGCCATGACCGGCTTCGGACCTCCACAGGCGCGCTGATGGGCTATCGTCGCTCAGTTGCTGATCTCGCCCCAATAGCCCACGGCATCCGTCATCGGAAGCCGTCCGACGCGCCTGCAAATCCAGGACAGATCCATGCCGTCAAGGCGCCCCATGACCACGTAGGGCACGCCGGAAGGAAGCGTGATCGACGTCGGTTACCCGGACGACATGCTCATTCCTGATCTTCCCCGACGCGCGGGCCTCGCGGATGAAGCGCTCGACGGTGCCGGTGAGCTGTATCATCTCCGGCTGGAGCGCCTCGATCGCGACTGGCTCGTCGAGCCCGAAGTGACGGGCCGCGAGCACCACCCCCATGCCATCTTGGCCGAGGACCTTATCGATCTTGTATTTGCCGGCGAAGAGCTCGCCTTCAACGAAGGGGGCCGTCATTTTTCCCCGTTGGCTCCGCCGGATGTGGTGATCGGGAAGTGGACCGGGACCTCATCGGCAAACGAAGATGCGACTCGATGAGCCCGCAGTCGATCGGGGGAAACCCATGCGGCGGGCGCGTGGACAGGCCCGCCACGAGCAGCTGATCACTCGACAATCTCGATGTCGCGACCTTCGCCTTCCGACCGATCGATTTCTTGCACTTCACGCTCCTTGTCCTCAATCATCCTGTTGACGTTCTCCATGATCTTGCGCACCTCCTCCTTCGCTTTGACCAGGCTAGTGATGCCTTTGCGCGCCGATGCCCATATGTTCTTGGTCCGTTCTTCGGCGTCGGCTTGCGCTTTCTTTTTGAATATCGCCAGACTTTCCTCCTCCACCAGCGCCTTTGCCTTATCCTGCCCCTCTTCGGTACCAAGAAGCTCCTGAGCCTTCAGTAGTTGCTTGGCGTCGGCGAGCTTCCGGTCCGGCGTCCGCGGATCGGCGGAATAATGGGGCGTCGAGCGGGCTGCCTGCTCGCTGGCCGCCCGCTCTCGTCGCGCGGCGGCTGCGGGATCCCAGAGGAATGGCTTCATGTCCGGCGCGGTAGGCACGCCGGGGATGCACTCAGGATACACCCAAGGAAAGATTTCGCGCTGATTCCGCGGAAATGCCGGGCCGAGCACGTCCACGCCCATCGGCGAAAAGTCGCTCACGTCACCGCTCGCCTCGATCATTTTTCCTTGCGTGATCGCGCAGTGCAAGGTGGTGTCGCCCAAGCGCACCGCGGGCGACCCGTTCAAGAACAGCTGGCCGCTCGCCGCGATGACCGTCCATAGATTGGGTCCGCAGCAAGATACGTGAACGCCGAGGTCGCCGAGGCGGAGCGCCGGGACGCCGTTGACAATGACGTTCGACGACGCCGAGATCGCGGGCCCAACGGCGTTTTGCGGACAGCACCCCTTCTCGTGCGTGTGGTGCTCTACTCTGGCGTTGTCCCCGAGACGACTGATCCCCGGCATGATATCCTCCCAATCAATATTCCAGCCTGGCCACGATCGAAGATCGGTGATGAATGAGCCAGTGTCGTCAAGTCACCCGTCGCCCCTGACGCCCCGTGGAGTCTCGCTCTCCAGTATCTCGATCAGGAGGAGCTCGCGCACCGACGTGAGCCATCGTTTGCCCACCTCGTCGCAGGGGAACCTTCGAGTTGTTCGCGGCTGTTCGGCTCGGTCGTCCCATATCTCGTATTC
>JBBQFW010000418.1:0-2423 GCA_038322445.1 Gemmatimonadales bacterium | reverse complement strand
CATCCACGTCTGGTCCGCGTACACACCGCGCTCCTCCCGCGCCCACAGGTCGATGAGGAGCACATCCCCCTCGACAATGAGCCGAGGAGAGTTCGCGGACGGCTCGTAGTGCGGATTCGCGGCGTTCGCGCCCGCGCTCACGTTCGGGCCGTGATCGGTCGACAAACCCTTCGCGGCAAACCGCGACTGCAATAGCGACATGAGCTCATGCTCGGCGATCGGCGCACCAGATCGCGCGCGCTGTCCCGCAATGGCGAACGCCTCTTGCGCGAGCGCCGCGATCTCCTCGGCGGCTCGAACGTGCGAGGCGGTCTGCGCCGCGCTCCACGAGGCATTGAACTGCGTCACCAGCGCGCCGCTCGACTCGATCGACGCGGCGCCAGCGGCGCGCACCATCTCGATCACGCCCGCCGGTACGCGATCGAGGTACGGAACGGCATCACCCGCGGAGTACTCCATGGCGATGCGCTTGCCGCGCACCATCTCCGCGAGCATGGCCTCGAGCGTCCGCCACGAGCTGTAGACGTCCTTGCGCCAGGCGCGCGGCCACGCGTGCCACGGTCCGGGCTCGATCGCGTGACCGAGGGCATGCGGGACACCGGTGCGCGGAATCCACACGAAGATGCGCCGCGAGATGAAACCCTCGAGGCCAAGGACGCCGTGCGCGATGGGATTGGTGCCCTGGAAGTCGAACAGGAGCCAGCCGTCGAGGTCCGCCGCGGCGAGCGCCGCCTGCAGCGCCGGAAGGGTGTCTGTCGTCAACATGGGCGGCCCATCACTCGGTGTGTGAGCGATCCGCGCCGCGCCAGTCGGCGCGCCACTCACATGATCCCTCGCCGCGCCCTTCACATCGTGTGTGCTCCACCGATCCCGTTGCGCCAACGAGCAGACGGAGCACCTCGCGCAATGACGATTCGTAGAACGCGCACCCCGTGCTGCCGGGCGCCACACCGAGCGTTACCGAGCGCGGAACTTCCATGAGGATGAACTGCCCCACGCGCCGCACGTTCGCATTCAGGTATCGCTGCGCAATGCGCCGCGTCTTCCGGAACGCCAACGGGCGCGAGATCATGGAGGGCGTCACCTTCAGCACGCCGCGGGTGACGGGAGATACCGTCAGGTACGCCTCCCGCGCGAGGAACCGGCCAGCGGCGCGCAGCACCGCTTCCGCGTCGGGACGCCGGCCGATGAGGCGCGCCAGGGCGATGGTCTCATCCTGCGCGGTGCGCTGGCTGCGTCGCACGGACTCCGTATATCGCTGGATCTGCGAATAGACGGTGTCGCTGAGGCCGAGTCGCTTGTTGCGCAGCTCGTCCACAAACTCGGCGTCGAGCAGTCCTTCGGGGGTGTCGACGTCGCGAACGGCTTCGAGCAGGCTGAGAGGAAGGAGGGCGTCGACGGTGGCGAGCATAGAACCGCTTGGGGACAGCAGGGCAACAGGACGTGCGGGCAACGTGTCAACCTAACCGCGCAAGAGCGCCCTCTCAACCTCCCTGCGTGCGAACGGCGATGATCGACCTTGCCGCGAACGCGTGCTGTTCGTCCTGCGTGAACGCATGCGCGCTCTACCCGCTTTCGCCGCACCAACATCGCGTTAGCTTCGCGCCACGATGTTTCCGGCCAATGCGGACCCCACCACCCTGATTCGCGCGCTCAGCGGCTTCGTACTCGCGAGTGCCATTGCGCTCGCCGCACGTCGCGCCGGCTCGCTCTCGACCTCGGGCGCAGTTGCCGCCGTGTGCATGGGGACACTCTGCGCCGCCGCAGGAACGGGATGGGGCGTCGTGCTCGTCGCATACTTCCTGGCCGCCAGCCTGCTCTCGCGCTACGGCCGAGTGGAGAAGGAGCGAATTACGGGAGGCGTCGTCGCCGGGAGTGGCGCGCGCGATGTCACGCAGGTGCTGGCGAACGGCGGCGTCTACGCCGCGTGTCTGGCGGTCGCGGCATTCGCTCCCGACCGCATCGCCGTATTCGTGCACCTTCAGGCACTCGGCGCGCTCGCGGCGTCGTCAGCCGATACGTGGGCCACCGAGATCGGCACGCTGCACGGCGGAACGCCGCGCTCCATGTTCACACTCCGGCGCGTGGCGCCAGGCACGTCGGGCGGCCTGAGCGTTGCTGGCAGCGTGGCAATGCTCGCGGGCGCCTCATTTGTTGCGCTGATCGCGCTGTCGCTTGGCCTTACCACACTGCCTCTCGCAATCGCCGTCGGTGGCGTCGCGGGCGCACTCGCCGACTCGGCGCTCGGCGCCACCGTCCAGGAGCGCCGCTGGTGCCCGACTTGCTCCATGGGCTCGGAACGACTCGTCCACACCTGCGGCGCATCGACCAGTCTCGTCGGGGGCGCCCCGTGGATGGGCAACGACACCGTGAACTTCCTGTCCACGGTCGTCGGAGGCGCAGTAGCCGCGCTCGTCGCCAGT
>JBBQFW010000417.1:0-2452 GCA_038322445.1 Gemmatimonadales bacterium | reverse complement strand
GTCGACCGCGACGCTTGGTCCGCGGAAATCGAAAGCGTGCGACACGCGATTGGCCGCGACGCTCATGGCGCCGCCGGTGCCCGTGTGCGTGTCGATCGAGTCTGCGTTGCCGGGCGCTAGCTGGATCGCGGAGTAGTCGTACCACGAAATGCCGACGAATACGCCCACTGGCGTGCCGGCGAGCTCGGACGGAATCTTGCCCGCGTCTTCCATGGCTTCCCACGCGACTTCCAGCAGCATCCGATGCTGCGGATCGATGCGCGTGGCCTCGCGCGGCGAGATGCCGAAGAAGCCGGGATCGAACTGGTCCATCCCGCTCACGAAGGCGCCGCGTCGCGCGGTGATGGAGCCAGGCCGTTTGCCGGTCGGGTCGTGGTATGCGTCGACGTCCCAGCGATCCGGCGGCACGTCGCCCGTGGTGTCGACCTTGTCGCGCAACACGCGCCAGAAGGCGTCCGGATCGTTCGCGCCGCCGGGGAGGCGACATCCGATGCCGACGATGGCGATGGGCTCGGAGGGCACGCGCTCGCTCATCCGAGGAGCACGCCGCTCTGCCGCGGCAGCGTCGGCGGTGTGTAGGTGGGAAGCGTCTCGGTGTGGCGCACGGCCTCGCCACCACGCGCCATCCATTCGTCGAGGCGCGAGAGGGCGTGCTGGTATCCTGCGGCCACCATGGCATCGAGCGGGAGCCACTGTGTGGCGCCGTAGGCCTGCACGGGCGGCTCGAAGTAGAGGTCGACCTGCTTCGAGACGGCATCCGACGCCAGCACGCCGGCGAGCATGGCGGTGCGGTCGATGATCGCGAGGAAGTTCGGCATGATGATCGGCGGGAGGAACGGATTCAACTTCCGCAGCAGCAGGCCGAAGCCGGACATGTCGTCGGCCTCGAGGATGCTGCTGCGCACGTTCTCCCTCGCGGCCACATTGCTGGCGAACACGTGGCCCTGCGTCATCGTGCGCGCGACGTCTGCCGGAAGGTTGTTCAGCACACCGCCGTCCACGATCAGCTCCCCATTGCGCAGCACCGGTGGCCCCAGACCCGGCACAGAGCAACTCGAGCGGATGCCCTGGTAGAGACTGCCGGCCACCTGCACCTCGACGACCGCGCGCGTGAGGTTGCTCGACACGCAGAAGTACCGCAGCCACAGATCCTCGATCTCCGTTTCCTCGGCGATCGCATGCAGCACCCGATTGAGCTTGCGCGCATTGATGACCGACACGAGCGGCAACGTGGGGCTGCGATGCGGTTGCCACGCGACGAAGGTGCGGCGGCACAGCGCAACCATCTCGTCCGGCGTGAGACCCTTCGCGTACTGCGCGGCGATGATCGAGCCCATGCTCGTGCCGCCGATGACATCGATGGGGACGCCGCGTTCCTCGAGTGCGCGGATGACGCCGATGTGCGCGTAGCCGCGTGCGCCGCCACCGCTCAACACGAGGGCGACACCGCGTCCCGTCACCAGGCGAGCCACGCGGCCAAAGTCGGCGGCACTCTCCAGCCGCACGTGATGGTGCGCGCGGTTCGGACGCAGCTGCAGCCAGGCGCGCGTGTTGATGGGCTTCTCGCCCCGTGCGTGCACGAGCACGAGGTCCGTGATCGCGTGCGTGTCGTGCTGTTGTTCGTGCATCCACTGCTCCACCGGGCTGAGCGTCGCGCCCATCCTCGCATCGCCCACCGCGATGATGTAGTCGGCCTGGCGGATGCAGCATTGCGTCCAGGGCGTGAGCGTCGCGTCGGCTTCGTAGACGACGAAGCGATACTTCGACTCCAGTTCGTTCATCTTGCGCACGAGCCGCCGGTTCGTGTCGACGTCAGGAGTGTCGTCCGCATTCTCCTCGCTGAGGACGCGTTCCAGCGTTGGGCCATCGATGCGATAGGTCTCGTCGATCGAGCGGAGTCCCTCCGTCAGCATCATCGTCGCGGCGGCCAGCGGTGCGCGACCGGCACCGGCGGGAATCACCGCGATGGTCGAGACCGTCCGGCGCGGGTGAATGGCGTGGGTGGCGTCGTTCAACCGGCGCACGATCGCGCGTGTGAGGCGCGTGAGCATGCCCGGGTGCTCGTGGACGAGCGCCTCGAAGGCCTCGGTGGACAGGCGCACGAGCTCACTGTCCCGCACCGCGCGAACACTCGCCGTACGTGGGCCGCCGACGAGCACGCCCATTTCGCCGACGACTTCGCCGCGACCGACCTCACCCACCATGCGTTCCGCGCCGTCGGGGTCCTCGACGAACACGCGCAGCCGACCGGTGAGCACGACGTACATGCTGTCCGCGGGCTCGCCCTGTCGCAGGAGCGTTTCTCCGCCACTGACCCGGTCATACTTCAGGGCCGGAACGATCTTGTACAGCGACGCGGTATCGAAGTCTGCAAACAGGCTCGTGCCCGCGAGCAGCGCGACGACGTCGTCGGGCTGGATGAAATCCTCGGTGGTCAAGCGACAGCGGGATG
>JBBQFW010000416.1:0-2475 GCA_038322445.1 Gemmatimonadales bacterium | reverse complement strand
GTCTCGGCCTGGTGGCCGTCGAGGCGCAACTGTGCGAGACGCCAGTTGTCGCGTTCGACTCAGGTGGCCTCCCCGACGTGGTGCAGCATGATCGCACCGGCATCCTCGTGCCCGACCGTTCGGCGGCGGCGCTCGTCGCGGCAATCAAGTCCTTGATGGGGCGCGAGGACCTGGGCGCCGCGCTCGGCGTGGCTGGACGCATGCACGCACTGGCGACGTTTGCGCCGGAATCGGTTGCACGCAAGTACGCCGATGTCTACCGATCCGTCATTGGAAGCGACGCAACGTAGGAGGTTGCTTCGCATCGTCGGCTGGGCGCTGGCGATCTACGTAATGGCGACGGTGGGCGTCAGGCTCGTGAAGGGGCTCTCCGACCTCCGCGCCCACCCACTCGAGAGCCACCCGAACTGGGGCGCGATCGCGCTGTCCGGTGTTGTGTTCCTGCTGGCCCACGCGGTACTCGTTGCAACGTGGCGCGCCGTCCTCGGGTGCTGGCATGAACACTTGCCATTCTGGAGCGCGGCGCGCGTGTGGAGCGTGTCGAACCTCGGTCGCTACCTGCCCGGCAGTGTGTGGCAGATCGGCGTCATGGCTGCCATGGCTCGCCAGCTCTCGGTTTCCCCAATCGCGGCATCAGGATCCGCGCTGCTCGGCACACTCGTCAATATCGTCGCGGGCTTCGTTGTGGCACTCGTGAGTGGACGAGCGTTGCTCCTCCGCCATGTGCCTCCGGGAATGCAGGGCCTGGTGATCGCAACCGTCGCCGCTGCCGTCGTGGCCCTCCTCCTCATGCCGTTCATCGTCCCCCGGCTAGCGCCCATAGTGGGGCGACTTCTGGGGCGACCGCTTGCGGCCACCCTTCCGGCCCGCGCCATCATCTTCTCCCTCGTCGGCAACACGATCGCTTGGCTCGCCTATGGCGCAGCGTTCCAGCTGTTCGTGCGCGGAGTGTTGGGCACGGAGGCTGGCGGGTACACCTCGTATCTGGCAGCTTACACCAGTTCCTATCTCATCGGTTACATTTTTATCTTCGCGCCCGCTGGGCTCGGCGTTCGCGAACTGGCGATGCTGGAATTCCTCCAGCTCGCCGGATTGGCGACGCCTTCCCAGGCGGCGCTCGTCACGTTGACGTCTCGACTCTGGTTGACATTGATCGAGGTCACACCAGCGATTCTTTTCCTGGCGCATTCCCGGATGCGCCGACGTTCGCCGACTACCGACCCTTCGGATGTCCCGACCTGACAGATCTCCCGCGGCGCCCTCGATCTCGGCGCCGCGCTTCGCGATCTGCTGGGCGGCGCTGTGGTATGCGCTGGCCACGATGGCGCTTGCCTATCCAGCACTGAGCGGGCAATTCCTGGTGAATCCGCACAGCGACCAGTTCATCGCAGGGTTCGCGTTCCGGGATTTTGCAATGCAGATGATTCGCGCGGGGCAGGGGATACCCCATTGGAATCCCTACCTTTATGGCGGCCTGCCGTACGTGGCCGCCATGCATGGCGACATCTTCTATCCGACCCAGCTCCTGCGGGTGCTCGTTGGAACCGACGTCGGGATGACGTGGGGATTCATCATTCACACCTTCCTGGCGGGATTCCTCACCTACGGCTTCCTCCGCGTGTGGGGATTGGGCTTCACGGCGTCACTCGTCGGCGGCATGTCGTACCTGCTCTGCGGGCCGATTGCCTCATATGCATCGCCGGGCCACGACGGCAAGCTGTTCGTCAGCGCGCTGCTGCCACTGTCCCTTTGGATGCTTCTTCGCGGCATGCGCGACGGCCGCGACTGGGCGTGGGGTGCGCTCGCGCTCGTCATCGGACTCGCGGTTCTGGCGCCGCATCCGCAGCTCGTGCAGTACCACTTGCTCGTCGCAGGTGCGTTCGCGCTCTTTCTCGCCTTCGGCCGCGATGCCAACGGCGTGACACTCGACCGTCGAACCGCGGTCCAGCGCCTCTCGTTCGCGCTCGGTGCCGTGTTGCTCGGCATGGCGATGGGAGCCGTACAGTTCGCCCCACTGCGGGAGTACTTGCCGTATTCACCGCGTGCGGCAGGACAGGGCTACGACTACGCGACCTCGTACTCCTTTCCCGTCGTCGAGCTCTTCAACATGTACCTGCCGCAGTTCACGGGCATTCTCGACAAGTATTACGGGCCCAACGGCATCCACCTGCACTCGGAGTACATCGGCGGCGCCGTCCTGATGCTCGCGTCGCTTGCACTTGGTGGAGCTGAGCGCCGAGTATTCCGGCGGTTCTGGGTGGGGACGCTGGTGGTGGCGCTGCTCTGGATGCTTGGTGGAGAAACGCCATTCTTCCGCCTTATCTACGAGCTTGTTCCCGGAACCAAGTTCTTCCGGGCGCCCAGCACGATCATCTACGTGTTCGCGTTCGCGATGAGCATCCTCGCTGCGCTCGGCACCGAGCGAGTGCTGGAGGGCACGGCGAGCCGTCGGGTCACGATGGGCTGGCTCGCGTT
>JBBQFW010000415.1:0-2546 GCA_038322445.1 Gemmatimonadales bacterium | reverse complement strand
TTCCCGCGCGGCATAGCCATGCGTCAACGCCCTGCCGACTGAACCGGCGCGCTGCAAAGGCCTTCTTGTTTCGCGAGCCCGCCCGATGTCGGTTCGGGCGGCGGCTTCAAAAACGAGCGTTCGAGACAAGGGTTCCCCCTCCCCAGATCCCAAAGGGACAGGGGCGATGGTGGGTTGAAAAATGAGGGTTCGGGTGGCGGCGCCAACAGCACGCCGAAGGGGCAGCCGCCCCGAGCCCACAGATCAGGAGTCGTGCGGTCGGGTCGCCCGTACACAAACCAAATCGTCTTTTTTCGATCCGGCGTGCGACCCGGCGGTCGGGGCACTCGGAGAGAGGCTCCGGGCGGCTCTATTTTGACTATTTTCAGTCCGGCGTGTGAACGCAGGCTCGGAGCGCACGACTCCCTTGAGGAAGGCCGCCGTCGCGCGGCCCCGAGGAGGCGCCTTGATTCGCGATACCGACACGATAGCCATGCCCGGAAAGCCCCACGCCGTCCCCGCGACGTCGGCGGGGGCGCTCCGGTCCGATCCCTTCGCCGGCAGCCGGTACCGAGTGACCGGCCGCCTAGGTCGCGGTGGCAGCTCCGACGTCTATGCGGCGGAACACCTCGCGCTCGGCAAGAGCGTCGTCATCAAGGTCCTCAAGGTCGATCTCGCCGACAACCCGATGTCCCTCGACCGCATGCGCCTGGAGGCGCAGACGCTCGCGTGCCTGCGGCATCGGAACCTGATTGCGGTCTTCGACGCGGGGTGTACGGCCGACGGCCGTCCGTTTTTCGTCATGGAGCGGCTCGCGGGGCAAACGCTGCTCGCCGAGATCCGCACGCGCGGGTGGTTGCCCGTCGAAGAAGCCGTCGCGCTCGTTCAGCAGATCCTCGCCGGGCTCTCGGCCGCGCACGAGGTCGGCATCATCCACCGCGATCTCAAGCTCGAAAACATCTTCCTCTGCGATCCGGACGACGACGGCCGGCGGACGCTGAAGATCCTGGACTTCGGGATCGCGAAGGTGCTGCCCGGGGCCGATGTCGTGCGGGCGCCGAAGCCGCTCGCGCTGAGGAGCCATGAAGGGATGCCCCTTGGAACGCCGCGCTTTCTCTCGCCAGAACAGGTTCTCTGCCGCGAGGTCAGCGTGCAGACGGATATCTACGGGACCGGCACCGTCTTGTACGAGCTGCTCACCGGGCGCGATCCATTTTTCAACGTCGAGGGCTACCTGGAGCTTCTCGACGCGCACGTCTCCGCGGTGCCGCCGACGCCCTCCACCGTGGCGCAGCAGTCCATCGATCCCGCGCTCGACGCCATCGTGCTGCGCGCGCTCGCGAAGGCGCCCGAGCTTCGCTTCGAGAGCGCGCAGGCCTTCTCGGACGCGCTGGCGGCAGCGCTGACGCTTCGTCGTGTGCCCTCCCGCCCGCCTCGCCTCGAAGCGGCGATGCCCTCGCGCAGGACGCTGGCGGTGGGCCTGTTCGTGGTGCTCGGGAGCGCGCTCCTCTCGGCGCTGATTGCTTTGCTGATCGGCAGGGCGCTATGATTTCTGTGGGAGCTGGAGAGCGTACAGGAATGAACGAGCTCGGGCAGGAGCAGGCCATCGCCGCCGGAGACGTTCTTCACCAGTTCAAAATGGTCCGGACCTTGGGCGCCGGTTTCCATGGCGAGGTGTGGCTGGCGGAGCACCTGCACACCGGCGTGCCCTTCGCCTTCAAGTTCATGCACCTCGAGGACAGCAAGGACGCCAAGAAGGTGCGGCGAGCCCTCGAAACCGCGAAGGGCACGTACCGGATCGACCACGCCAACGTGATCAAGGTCTACGATCTCGGCTGCGAGCCGAGCGGCATGGTCTGGCTGCGCATGGACTACCTGGAGGGGAAGTCGGTCGCCGAGCTCCTCCGCCAGGGCGCGCTCTCGCTGCTCGTCGCGCTCGACATCGCGATCGAGGTGGCCTGGGGGCTCGCCGCCGCACACGAGCTCGGGATCATCCATCGCGACATCAAGCCGGACAACGTGTTCATGACCCGCGACGGCGTGATCGTCGTGCTTGACTTTTCGCTCGCCAAGGTCATCTCCGCGGGCATCCGGACGACGGTGCGCAAGACGGGGATGGGCACAGCGCCGTACATGGCGCCGGAGCACTTGGGCGGCGCCCATCCCGACGCGCGCTTCGATATCTACGCGCTCGGCATCATGCTGTGGGAGCTGATCGTCGGCTGTCACCCGTTCGACGACGTGTTGCGCGACACGGAGGCGCTGATTCGTCGGCAGCTCTACGTCAATCCCGCGCCTCTCTCGGTCGTCGCGCAGGTGCCGGTGGAGGTTGACGAGATCATCCGACGGGCCACGGCGAAGGATCCGGCGGCGCGGTACGGCACCATCGTGGAGATGGCGCGGGCCATGGCCCGCCTGAAAGCGTGGCTGCTCGCGGAGGTGGATGCAGAGCGCCTGATGCTCACCAAGCGGCGCGGCGAGCCGACGGTGAACAGTCCTCGTGGCCGAAAGGACTACCAGCGGGACGCGGCGCCGGACGCCACCCCCGCGCCGCCGTTGCCGAGCCA
>JBBQFW010000414.1:0-2590 GCA_038322445.1 Gemmatimonadales bacterium | reverse complement strand
CGTCGACCTCCGCCTGACGTCGCGCACGCTCGCGCCAGATGCCGCGGTCCGCGCGCTCGACGCCGCCGAGCGCGAGCTGCGCGACGTCGCCGGCCCCGTCGTCTACGGTGACGACCGCGAAGATCTCGCCAGCCTCGTGCTCGACATGTGTCGCCAGCGAAGTTACACGATCTCCGTGGCCGAGAGCTGCACCGGCGGACTGCTCGGCGCGCGTCTCACGACGTTTCCCGGATCCAGCGACGTCTTCCACGGCGGCGTCATCGCCTACGACAATACGGTGAAGACGAAATTGCTCGGCGTCAGCGACGTTACGCTGCGCACGCACGGCGCGGTGAGCGAAGAGATCGTGCGGGAAATGTCCGAAGGGTGCGCGAGCGTGCTCGGCACGACGATCGGGATCGCCATCACCGGCATCGCCGGGCCTGGCGGCGGTTCGAGCGAGAAGCCCGTGGGCACCGTATGGATCGGCGTGTCCGGGCTTGGCCACACTCGAACGGTGGGCCGCCAGTACGTCGGCGACCGTGAGGAGATCCGTCAGCGCGCGACCCAGGCAGCGCTCGATCAGGTGCGTCGCGCAATCGGGTAGCATGCGCTCGATTCGCGAGTCGCGCGCCGGCGAAGGGCAGCAGCCCGGCCGTTGCCCAACCGGGCAAAAAGACGGAAATTACGGCATGACGCCGATGGCGTCGTCTACTCGAAAGGATGGGACTCGTGAGGGATGATATCGATTTGCCAAATGGGCCAGCTGCGTCGCACGACGACGCCGCCGATGGCGCGGATGGCGACGGAAATGAGAACATGACTGCTATGCCGGAGGCGAATCGCGAGCTCGAGGAGCAGCGCGACCGCTACCTGCGCCTCGCCGCGGAATACGACAACTATCGCAAACGCTCGCAGAAGGAGCGACAGGAGGCCGGCGCGCGCGCGCAGGGCGACCTCGTCAAGACGCTCATCGACTCGCTCGACGATCTGCAGCGTGTCACCGCGCAGGATCCCGCGACGGTGGATGCGAGGACCATCCATCAGGGAATCGAGGTGGTCAACAAAAAGCTGATGAAAGCACTCGCGAGCGGCGGGCTCGAGCTCATCGACCCGGTGAACGAGACCTTCGATCCGGCGCTGCACGAGGCCGTGTCGACGCAGCCCGCGCTCTCGCCGGAGGACGATCACATCGTCTCGCAGGTGTTTCAGCAGGGGTATCGCTACAAGGGACAGTTGCTTCGGCCCGCGCGCGTGGTCGTGAAGCAGTGGAACGGATGACGAGGCCCTAGCCTACATGGCCCAGAGCAAGGACTACTACCAGGTCCTCGGGGTCTCCGCGTCGGCGACGCAGGACGAGATCAAAAAGGCATACCGCCGTCTCGCCAAGAAAAACCATCCGGACGCGAACAAGAGCGATCCGAAAGCAGCCGATCGCTTCAAGGAAATCTCCGAGGCGAACAACGTCCTCAGCGACGTCGACAAGCGCAAACAGTACGACGAGATGCGCCGCCTCGGCGCGTTCGGCGGCTTCGGCGGCGAGCGCCAGCAGCGCGGTGCGCGCACGAGCTATCCAGGTGCCGGCAGCGCCGGCACCGGCCCGGGCCCGCGCATGGAAGACTTCGACATCGGCGGGCTCGGTGGACTCGGCGATTTGTTTTCGTCGATGTTCGGTGGCAACGCGGGGCAGCGTGGTGGCCCGCAGCGTCCGCGCGGACCGCAGAAGGGCGACTCCGTCGACGTCATGGTGCCCGTCGCCTTTCGCACCGCGGCGCTCGGTGGCAAGGTGCCGGTCGAGCTCGAGGTGAACGAAGAGTGCGCGACGTGCAAGGGAACTGGCGGCGCGACAGGGGCGACGTGGAAGAAATGTCCCGAGTGCGATGGTCGCGGAATGATCTCGTTCGGCCAGGGCGGATTCGCGGTAAACCGTCCGTGCCCGATGTGTCTCGGCCGTGGACAAGTGCCGTCGAAGCCGTGTCCGACGTGCAAGGGGTCCGGTGAGGTGCGCACGCGCAAGACGGTGAACATCACGGTCGCGCCGGGCACGGAGACGGGGACGCGCGTGCGGCTCGCTGGGCAGGGTGGCCGCGGCAATGAAGGTGGAGCGCCGGGCGACCTGATCATCACATTCGAGGTGCAGCCGGATCGCTTCTTCACGCGTGATGGGCTCGACATCATCGCCAAGGTGCCTCTGAACATCGCGCAGGCGATGCTCGGCTCGAAGGTGAGCGTGCGCACGATCGCGGGGAAGAAGGTGACGATCAGGATTCCGCAGGGGACACCGCCGGGGAAACGCTTCCGCGTGCCGGGGCAGGGGATCGAGAAGAACGGTGCGAAGGGCGACATGATCGTCGAGGCGAACGTCACCGTGCCCGAGAAGCTCACTCCGGAGCAGGAGCAGATGATGAAGGAGTTCGCCGCGTCGGGTGACTTGAAGTACTAGCGTGACACGAAATTTGCCCGCATCTCGCGCGCAGAGCCCCGGCGGCATGGACCGCGCGCTCAGGCTGCACGGTGAGGCGGCGCGGAATCCCGGCGTGCCGCTGAGCGCGGATGTCATTCCGTCGATTCGCGTGAATCGGAGCGCGGTCGAGCGGCGCGCGGCGACGAT
>JBBQFW010000413.1:0-2592 GCA_038322445.1 Gemmatimonadales bacterium | reverse complement strand
CGACCAGGAAGCCGCGTCGCGCTCGAAACGGTCGCGACGAGGTCGGGACCGCCCGCCTGCTGCACGTCGCTCGCGGCGCGCGACCAGCGCCGCAACTCGCGGATGTACCGCGGACCGCGACCATTCGTGTTGACCCACGTGCTGAGGGTGCGCACTTCCTTGCCGGATGCGTCCTCCACCCAGACCGCCACATAGGGGCGGTGATAGCGGAAGCCTTCCTGCGCCGCGATCTCGAGATCGACGGCGAGTTCGAAGCGATCGTCCCACTTCGGTGCCAGCGACGCTGCCGGTGCGCGGCGTGACCCGAAGGCGGTCAGCCCAGTGTACGCAAGCGCCGTGGCCGCAAGTCGCGCGATGAGGTCGCGGCGACCAATCGGCCCGGAGAGTGTGTCCCTCGTTTCTGTATCCGTCATCGTCGGTTCCACCAGTGAAGAGTCTCTCGCTTGCAATGCATCAGATCGCGCGTCGTTCCCGCCATGCGTCGTTCGCCGTCATCGTTCCATCCTGCTCGAGCAGCAGGCACCCTACGCCATCAACCCGATCAGCCAGGGCCACGCTTTCTTCTGGTGTCATTACGCTGAACGCCGTCGAGAGTGCATCGGCCGTCATGCAATCAGGGGCAATCACCGACGCGCTTACCACGCGGCGCACCGGCCGCCCGGTCCGTGGATCGATGATGTGCGACACCGTCTGGCCATCCATGGAAAAGCCGCGACGATATCCTCCACTCGTGGCAAGTGCTTCTCCCATGAGACGCACGACGGAGAGCGGCCGCGCATTCTCGGCCGGCGCATTCGGGTCGGCAACATTCACCTGCACGGCGCGCGCGCCATGGTGTCGCAGGTCGCCACCGATGTTCACGAGGACCTGCGTGACGCCGTCCACCTCGGCTGCCACCTGCGCCGCGCGATCCACGATGTATCCCTTGGCAATTGCATCGAGCGAGATCGGCAGATCGGTGAGCCGGCACGCCGAGCCCTGCGCGCGGTTCACCGTCCAGAGTGGCTGGCGCAGGGCGCGGAGTCGCTCGTTCAATGCGCGTTGTCGCGATGCTTCGTCGAGCGTCACGCTGTGGTGCACAGCGGGTTCGGGATCGCGCAGCAGCTCGACGAGCGACGCGGCAGCCGGATTGAACGCGCCGCCCGTGTGCACGCGCCACGCTTCGGCGGCGATGAGCACGTCCGCGAGCGCCCCTGATACCGCTGTGACGACGCCCGGCTGCGACAGCCAGCGCGAGAGCTCGCTGGTTGCCGCATAACCACTCAGGACTGCGGCAAGGCGATCCACCTCGGCAAGGGCGGCCACTTCAGCGCGCGTCGCCGCACCGGCATCCGCAGCAACGACCTGCAGCTCGAACGAAGTGCCGAGCACGCGCTCGTAGTGAAATGCGTATTGCTTCGGCTGCTCCGTGCGCCGCACCCGATGCGCTGCGGCACCCACGGCATGCCGCAGCGCCCGCATCATCCGGCGGTGCGAGATGACGTCCGTCGCGTTGCCGGCGACGGCCGACTCATTGGGCAGGGCTGAAGCGCGTGACATGACAGACGATGACACTCGGTATGCGGGCGCACGGATGAACCTCTGCCTCTACTTACACCGCAATGTCAGCAGCCGTTGTGCTCCAGTCCGATCGTCACGCTGGTGATTCGAGTTTCGCGACGGCACCATGCAATGCGCGTCGGCCCTGCGGAACCACGGAATGCAGTTGTCAGAACGCTCGAAGGATTCTACCGGGTGATGCTCTCATTCCCTTGATCCTCGTGGACAGGGGCGTGTGGGCGGCGTGACGAAGCGGGGCATTCCATCCTCCCAGGGACTGTCCGTCAGCTGGCGCTTGTCGCTTCCGTCGGCCTTCATCATGAAGATGGCCCCGTACGGCTGGAACGTGTTGTCGTACAGCGCCGCCTCATCCTTGAAGCCGTGAATGCCACTGTTCCAGAGTAGGTACTTGCTGTCCACTGTCCGTCGGGCGACGAGGTGGGACGCAGAAACGCATCCGGTTTCATCGCGCCGTTCGTCAGTCTCTTCATTTGCCCCGCCGCCCGCCTGCGGACCGCCGCCGGGAAAGTGCTTCATCGTGAGCGCCACGCCGCCCGGACCGAGTTGATCGCGCTGAATGTTCTTCACGAGCGACGTGATGATCGACGACGAGAGGTCCGCGTCCTCCCCGAAGGTCTCGTGGATGCGAAACCAGCGCGGCTCCGTGGCGAGGTCGGCCATGTAGCCGTACGTCCCGCGCAAGCCGATCGACGTCCACTCCTGTCGCATGATCCGCCCGAACTCGCCGAGGAGCGCCGTGTCGCGCATCGCCGCGAGGCCCGGCTCCTTCGGCCACTCCGAGAACGCACCCGCGCCGTAGTTGATGCCGGCACGCGCGTCGCGCTCATAGTGGTTCCGCGCGTTCGACTTGAAGAGCACCGGAATGCCGAGCCGCGTGCCTTCCGCCAGCTCCGCCACCAAGGCATGGCCGAGGGCAAGCGAAATGGTTCGGACGGTGCTCGCGGCGCACCATAGTGCTGCCGCCTGCCAAGCTTACACCGCCCGCCCCCTTACCGCTGGCAGCGATTACGGCGTTGCCGGAGCCGGTACTGC
>JBBQFW010000412.1:0-2617 GCA_038322445.1 Gemmatimonadales bacterium | reverse complement strand
GCCCAGCTACGCCGGATGACGAACGGCCTCGTCGTCGGTCCGCGCGGTACCGCGAAGCCGATCGAGATCATCCCGGCGTTGCCGCCAAACGACGACGCGGCAGCTGACATGATGGTGATGAAGACTCCGATCGGATTGAGCCGCCCGACAAGCACCGCGGCCACCCCGATCATCGACCATCACGCCGGCGCACGACACGAGCAATCGTGCCACGCCGCTCAATCCCTCGCAATCGACATAGAAGGCACCAATCGTCGCGACATGGCCACCCTGCACCGCGCACGCGTGGCATGACCGGCAATCTCGTGCCACATCGTCAACACCGGCATCAGCAGTATGCCCAGTCCGATGATCGTCCCCAGGTCTATCCGCTGCGGTTCGTCCGCCATGATATTGCCGCCGTCCATCGGGATGGGAGTCTCAATCGGGCTGCGAGAAGTATGTCGCGTGCTCGTGTGCGCGGCGAGCATGGCTGGCAACGGCGGTGGCTGGAAATCCGCGCCACGACCCACCGCTTATGCGCGGATGGTCGATCCCCTCAGCGCGAAACCTCGGCCGCGCGACGCGCCCGATCCTCCTCCCACTCCGTGAACGGGCCGTCGAAGTCGGTAAGCCGAGCCCCGTCGAACGACCACACACGCGTCGCAACTTCGCGCAGGAAGGCGCGGTCGTGGCTCACCAACAGCACCGTGCCTTCGTACTCGTCGAGCGCGTCCTCGAGCACCTCGATGTTCTCCACGTCGAGGTGATTCGTCGGCTCGTCGAGCACCAGCAGGTTCGCGCGCGCGAGCGTCATCAGTGCCAGCGCCATGCGCGCGCGCTCGCCACCGCTCAGAGTGCCGATCTCGCGAAAGACTTCCTCCCCCGTGAAACCGAAGGCGCCGAGATGGTTCTGCACCTGGCCGCGATTCCAGGTGCCTCGTTGCACCTGGATCGCGTCGAACATCGACGTGCGGAGCGGGAGGTCGGACAAGTCCTGCCGAAACCATGCCGCGGTGATGGAGCCGCCGATGCGCGCCTCGCCACTCGCGGGCGAACGATCTCCGAGTAACGTCGAAATGAATGACGACTTGCCGGCGCCGTTAGGGCCGACGAGTGCGACGAAGTCATTCCGTCGCAGCACGGCTGTAAAGTCGTCCACGAGCACGCGACCGGGCACCTCCACGCGAAGGTCCTCGATGGCGATGACCTGATCCCCACCGCGCTCTGCCGTGGTGAATTCGAGCGACATGGCCGCCGGATCGCCCGGGGGTGGCGCCAGGCGCGGCAGTCGCTCGAGCCGCTTGCGCTTGCCCTTCGCCTGGAACGAGTTGACGCCCGCGATGTTGCGACGGATGTACTCCTCTTCCTTCTTCACGTACGCCCGCTGCTTCTCCATCTCGCGCTCGCGCGTGAGCCGACGCTCGGCCCGCTGCGGCACGAACTGGCTGTAGTTGCCCTTGTACGACTCGCTCGTGCGCGCCTCGATGTGCAGGATGTTCGTGCAGATGGCGTCCATGAAGGCACGATCGTGCGAGACGACGATCACCGTCTCGTCGGCGTCCTTGAGCCACTCCTGGAGCCAGGTGGTTGTGTCGAGGTCGAGGTGGTTGGTGGGTTCGTCGAGCAGCAGCAGGTCGGCGGGCGCGATGAGCTGCGCCGCGAGGCCCACGCGCCCGCGCTCTCCGCCCGAGAGCGACGCCACGAGCCGCGTCTTCGACTCCTCGGCATCGAAGCCGAGTCCCTGGAGGACCGCGTCCACGCGGGAGTGGTAGATGTAGCCGCCGAGATCGGCGAAGCGCTCCTGGTCGTGCCCGAAGCGTTCGAGGAACTCGTCAGTGACGCGCTCGCCGAGTTCGCCCAGTTCGATGGCTTGTGCGGCAATGCGATCCTCGAGCGCCATGACCGTGCGCCACGCGGCGGCGCCCGCTTGCCAGACCGTCGTGGCGCCTTCGAAGGCGCGGTGCTGGTCGAGCAGGGCATGCCGCAGCCCCGGCTTGCGTGCGACGCTGCCCACCGTGGCTGCAAGATCCCCGGTGATGACCTTGAAGATCGACGTCTTGCCCGCGCCGTTCCGACCGATGATGCCCCACCGCTCACCCTCGGCGACGGTAAACGTGATGTTCTTGAAGAGTTCAGTCGCGCCGAAGGATATGCCGACGTTGGAGACGGAGAGGAGGGTCACGCTGAGATGGGAGAGGAGCTGGTCGAGAGACAGGTGGCGGGCAAACGCGTTGATGCATGCCGCGCTGCGCAGGAGGGAAGCTAAACGCTTGCTTCAGCCATCCCTCCTGCGTCATGATCGCGTCGTCCGGATCTCACTTCCGCGCCTCGGGTCGAGCCTGACGAGGAACACTGGCAACGACGCGGGGCGCGAGCGGAGCGCTTCACCACTCCCATTCGTTCTGTCGAAGCGGGTTGGACACGATGGTGCGGAGCTAGCTGGTTACTGAACGACGCCGTCCATGGGGCTATGTGCGGAACCACCGTCTGGCACGGGTGTGGGAGCAACTCTACAGTGGGCCACGATTGAACCCCTCCGTGCTCTCCCTGCAAGCTGCCCTTGCGGGTCAATACCGCGTCGAGCGCGAACTGGGCGCGGGTGGCATGGCCACCGTCTACCTGGCGCACGACGTCA
>JBBQFW010000411.1:0-2627 GCA_038322445.1 Gemmatimonadales bacterium | reverse complement strand
GGCATTTCTCGTCGCCGTGGTGGCTGTCATCCAGGGCATGAATGCGTACGTCAAGGAGAACGTCGCGAATTCGCTGATCGGCACGAACGCCTTCCAGGTGCGGCGCGTGCCGATCCAGCTCGGCTTCTTCGACGACGAGATGTGGAAGCGCGTCGCCAAACGGCCGATGATCACGCGCGCCGAGTACGCCGTCGTGCGCGCGGCCCTGCCTGATGCGGAGGCAATCGCCATCACGTCGGGCTTTCCGACGCCGCTCTCGAACATTGCGTGGAAGAATCGCGAAGTGGGCGACGTCCAGATCGCTGGCCCGACCACGTTCTATGTCATGAAGGTGTTCTCGCCGACGCCGGTGAACCCGGACCAGTTGCCGGCCTCTGTCCGCATCCGTCCTGACCTCCGCGCGGAGGAGGCGCAGCGGACGTCCGGTGCAGGTGATCGGCCTCTACCAGGATCCCGCGAACATCTTCTCGCCGCCGGGGCAGTCGGTCGGCGCGATCCTGCCTTTCGAGTTCACGTGGCGTGCGTACCACATCGACAAGACGAATGCGTTGTTCATCGTCGTGAAGCCGAGGGCGGGCATTACTGTTGGCGACGCGGAGGATGCGGTGACGATCGCCATGCGCGAGATGCGGAGGCTGCATCCGGCCGACAAGAACAACTTCGACCTGCTCCGCCAGGATCAGATCCTGAATGTGTTCATGTCGATCACGGACATCTTCTTTCTCGTGATGCTGGTGCTGGCGTCGGTTGCGCTGATGGTGGGCGGAATCGGGGTAATGGCGATCATGATGGTGTCGGTGACGGCGCGGACGCGAGAGATCGGCATTCGCAAGGCACTGGGCGCCACGCGGCAGGACATCCTGTTGCAGTTCCTGATCGAGGCGGCGACGCTCACCGGTATTGGGGGACTGCTCGGCATCGTGCTTGGCCTGATTGCGGGGCGTGGGGTAACGATGCTGATGAGCGTGCCCGCGGATGCACCGATTCTCCAGACAGCCATCGCGGTGGTGGTGTCGGTGGGGATCGGGCTCGTGTTCGGGGTAGTTCCGGCGCGTCGGGCGGCAAGGCTGGATCCGATCGAGGCGTTGCGGTACGAATAATTGTGCGTGCTTTCAGTGCGTCATTCCCGCGAACGCGGGAATGACGCAAAGCGGCGCGGGAATGACGAAGACTTGGAATGACGAACAGCCGAGAAGGATTCAACGACAGTGGCCACGTATCGCGCGAACCGTAGTGGGCGCGCGCTTCCACCATTACCGGGACAGCACCACGATGACGAATGACCTCCATGACGTCGCGGTCCATGCGGTGCGTGCCGACGCATTCGCGCCGGAGCTCGATGCCGATGCCGCGGCGGAGCTCAGGCAGTTGCGTCCACCCGTGCTGCCCGACGACGTGAAGGACCTTCGCGCCCTGCTCTGGAGCTCGATCGACAACACGGAATCGAAGGACCTGGACCAGATCGAGTACGCTGAGGAGCTCCCCGACAAGAGCCTGCGGCTGCTCGTGGGAATTGCCGACGTCGACGCGTTGATCACCAAGGGCTCGGCGCTCGACCGACACGCCATGGCGAACTCCACGTCGGTCTACACGGGCGTCGCCGTCTTCCCGATGCTGCCGTCGGAAGTGTCGACCGGACTGACGTCGCTCAACGAGGGTGCGGAGCGCGTGGTGCTCGTGGTGGAGGTGGTATTGAATCCGGACGGCTCCCCGCGATCGCATGCGGTGTATCGCGCCGTCGCCGCCAATCGCGCCAAGCTCGCGTACGAAAGTGTCGGCCCGTGGCTCGAGGGTCGGGGAAACGCGCCGGCGCCCATCGCCGCCAGCCATGTGCTCGAGGCGCAATTGTGGCTGCAGGACCGCATCGCGAGCGCCCTCAAGGCGGCGCGACAAGCGGCCGGAGCGCTCGAGTTCGACACCGTCGAGGCGACTGCCGTCGCGCAGAATGGCAAGGTGCAGTCCATCACGGTCACGCAGAAGAATCGCGCGCGCGACCTCATCGAGGACTTCATGATCGCGGCGAACATCGTGATCGCGCAGTATCTCGCCGAGCAGCAGCGGTCGGCGATTCGCCGGGTGGTGCGCGAGCCGAAGCGCTGGAGCCGCATCGTGGACATCGCGGCGACGTACTCCGTGACGCTCCCCACGGAGCCCGACGCGAAGTCCCTTGCGGATTTTCTCGTCGTGCGACGGCAGGCCGACCCGGTCCGCTTCGCCGACCTCTCCCTGAGCATCGTCAAGCTGCTCGGCCCAGGTGAATATGTCGTCGACAAGCCCGGGCCGGCGGATGACCAGGGACACTTCGGTCTTGCCGCGCACGACTACTCGCATGCGACGGCGCCGAACCGCCGCTATGCCGACCTGGTGACGCAGCGTCTCGTGAAGGCGGCCATCGCGGGCACGCCGTCGCCGTATTCCGACGATGAGCTAACCACCATCGCCGCGCACTGCACCGAGCGCGAAAATGCGGCGAATCACGTCGAGCGCATCGTGCGCAAGGCGGCAGCGGCCATGTTGCTGGCGAATCGCATTGGTGACGACTTTGACGCGATCGTCACCGGCGTGAACAAGGACGGCACGTACGTGCGACTGCTGTCGCCACCGGCGGAAGGCCGAGTGATGCGTGG
>JBBQFW010000410.1:0-2647 GCA_038322445.1 Gemmatimonadales bacterium | reverse complement strand
CACCCGTCACCGAATTGGTCGCGCCCGCAAGACTGGCACGAATCGCCACCCGCGCCTCAGGTGCGGTGTTGCCCACGCTATCGATCAGGCGAACAATGGGCGGCGGAATGATCGCGACACCCAACTCGGCCGACTCCGGCGCATCGCGCTCGAACGCCAGACTGCGGGGACGTCCGCCCACGAGCGCAATCGACGCCGATCCAGGGCTCGCTGTGGAGTCGGCCGTCACGGTGAGCGAACGCGTGCTTGCCGCACCGGTGATAATCAGGCTCGGAAAGCTGGCGCGACCCTGCGCATCGGTGATCGCCGTCGTGCCGCTGATCAGCGTGACACCAACGCCACTGCTTACACGCGTGACGATGCGACGACCCGCGAGTGGCACGACGTTGAAGGAGAGATCGGTCAGCGCCACCGTCAACGGCGTTGCCGACGCCAGACCGCTGCGCAACGTGAGTGGGTTGACGACGACCTGCACGGCCACCGGAGCGCCCGCCTGCAGCGTAAACGATGCCGACTGCACCAACGTGAGTACCGAGGACGAGAACTGCAGCGCCTTTGGTCCGACCGTGCCGGTGAGTGACAAGTCGGTGAATCGCGCGATGCCCTGCACGGCAGTTACCGATACCGTGCCGTTGAGCGTACCTCCGCCCGACGCGAGCGCGGCAGTCACCACCGGCGTCGCGGTCGTCACCACATTGTCGGCCGCGTCGCGCACTTCGACCACCGGTTGCGTACTCATCACGATGCCGGATGCCACGCCTGCGGGCTGCATGATGACCACCAGCTTTGCCGCAGCGCCTGGTGTAACGGTCACGGAGATCGATCCGCTGGCGCCTTCGGTAGTCGCAGTCGCCTGAATGATCGCCGAACCCGCCACCGCGCCACGTACCAGCCCCGCAGGCGACACCGTGGCCACATTCGCGTCGCTCGAACTCCAGGCCAGCACCGGGTTCTGCACCGTACTCCCCCGCTTGTCGGTCACCCGCGCGGTGAGCTGCACCGTCGCCCCGGAGACGATGCTCGTAGAAACGCCCGTGGTCGTCAGCGTCAGCGCCGGCGGAACATCAGGCTTGGCTGGATCACCGCCACACGACGCCAACGCGAACGCAGCGAGCGCGACGGACACGAGCGCGGCTCGCCGACGAAACACGGCTGACCTCCGTGCAGGTTTGTCATCGGACGAGAATGACGGCGACGATACAAGCGCAGGTGGCATCAAGACACATTCGGCTGGCGACATGGACAGGCGCCCCGCGAACTCGAGGGTAGCGCACATCGGCAAAGATGAAGTCCGGCCACGAGGGCGGCCAGCGTCGCGGCGTTTGATCTTGTCGCGGAGTGCCGTCGGGAGGCCGTCCGGCGACGTGTTGTACCATCGGTTACTGTCCGGCAGTGACGAGCGATAAGTCTCGTTCGCGCCGACCTGGGTGTCGCTTGCCGCTCCTTCTCTCGCCTCGACGTTCTGTGATGCCGCATCGCTCCGCGCCCGCTTCTCACGCCCGCAACGCATCGCCGGCCGACATTCGAGTTCGCGCACCCGCGTTTCGCCGCTCTCGCGTGCTTGCCGTAATTGCGCTACTTGCGGCCTGCGGAAAGAGTGGTGATTCGCCGACCGGTACGACGAGTGGAACGCCCACCGGGACACCAACCGGCACGCCCACCGGCACGCCGACTGGCAGTGGATCGAACGTCACGTACGACGGCGTCTTCGACACCGGCCTCAAAGGCGGCGTGATCACGCTGGTGAACACGGCGGCAGCGACTGGGACGATGCAAGCGCCCGGCGAGTCGTCGACCACACTCTCGGGCGCCTTCGACGCGGCGAGCGGCACCTTCACGATGTCTGGCGGCGCGTACACGGTCGTGGCGGTCGTCACGACGCCGAATCTCGTCGGCGTGGTTTATACGCGCGGTGTCTTGACCAACGGCACACTGGCCGCGTTGCCGGTGAGCGCCTCGCAGAGCATCTCGCACTGGTGCGGCATCACCAACGGTACGAGTCCGGGCGGCATCGACCTCGCCATTCAAGGCGGCACGGTCGTCGGCGTCGTGCAGGGCGCGTCAAGCGGCTTGGTCGCGACCGGTACGGCGAGCGCGACCGACGTCAACGTGCAATGGGTTCCGGGCACCGGTCAGACGGGGAGCGCAACCGGAAAGATTTCAGGCGCGTCGATGACCGGTACCTGGAAGAATTCGTTCGGCGGATCGGGGGCATGGACCGCAACGTCCAACGGCTGTCAGTAGCACACCGGACGCTGCGGGCACGTGTGGGTCAGCGTTTGCCCGGCAATGTCAGCGCGACGAGGCTCGTGTTCTCTTCGGCGCCGATCGCAAAGACGATGTACTGCTTGCCGTTGTGCAGGAATGTCATCGGTACGGCCGTGGTCTTGCCCGGAATCTTCACCGCGCCCAGCTGCTTACCCGTCTTCTTGTCGACAGCAAACAAGCTCGGCGCCTGACCCGGCGGACCACCACCACGACCCGTCCCGTAAATCATGAGCGTCTTGGTGTTCATGACCTGCGCCTGACCGCCAGCCCCCTGTTCGGGCAATGCGACACCGGCGAAAATCGGATCGCGACTGGTCGTCTTCACCATGCCACCGTTCGATGACCACCACGACTTGTCGCCGCGCCTCATGTCGTAGGC
>JBBQFW010000409.1:0-2699 GCA_038322445.1 Gemmatimonadales bacterium | reverse complement strand
GTCGTTGATGATGCCACCGAGCGCACACGGCGCGAAGATGTCCGCCTGCACGCCATAGATGTCATCCGGCGCCACCGCGCGCGCGCCGAACTCCTGCACGACCTGCTTCACCCGCTCCGCATCGATGTCCGTGACGATCAGCGTGGCGCCGGCTTCATGGAGTTCCTTCATGAGGTAGTAGCCGACGTGACCCGCGCCCTGCACGGACACCGTGCGCGTGCTCAGGTCATCGGACCCCCAACGCTCCTTCGCCGATGCCTGGATGGCGCGAAACACGCCGTGCGCCGTCACCGGCGACGGATCGCCCGACCGGCCGGCGAGGCCGGAGACGTTCTTCGTCTCCATGTGCACGAAGTCCATGTCGGCCGTGCTGGTGCCGACGTCCTCGGCCGTGATGTAGCGGCCGCCCAGCGACTCGACAAAGCGCCCGTGGGCGCGGAAGATCATCTCGCGGTCGGCCGTCTTGTTGTTGCCGATGATCACCGACTTGCCGCCGCCGAGATTGAGGCCGGCCACGGCATTCTTGTAGGTCATGCCGCGCGCGAGGCGCAGGGCGTCGACGATCGCCTCATCGTCGTTCGCGTACTGCCAGAAGCGTGTGCCGCCGAGTGCGGGGCCAAGCGTCGTGCTGTGGATCGCGATGATGCCGCGGTATCCCGCCGACGAGTCGTTGCAGATCACGAGTTGTTCGTGACCCATGGAGGCAATGGTATCGAAGAGCTGCATTTCAGTGATGGAGTTGGTGGATCGAGTCAGTGGACTGCTCAGGTCTCGTGCCGCAGATACAATTCCCGCGCGATGACGACGCGCTGGATTTCCGACGTCCCTTCGTATATCTCGGTGATCTTCGCGTCGCGGAAGAGCTTCTCCACCGGATAGTCCTTCACGTACCCATAGCCGCCGAAGATCTGCACGGCCTCGGTGGTCACGTACATCGCGGTCTCGCTCGCGAGGAGCTTGCACATCGACGCATGCATCGTCGTGTTGTCCCCGCGCTCCTTTGCCGACGCCGTGGCGTGCAGCAGCGCCCGCGCGGAGGCGATGCGCGCGCCCATGTCCGCGAGCTTGAACTGGATCGCCTGGAATTCGCGGATCGGCTGGCCGAACTGCTTGCGTTCCGCCGCGTACGTGAGCGAGGCATCGAGCGCTGCCTGTGCGATACCGATCGCCTGCGCGGCAATGCCGAGCCGCCCGTTGTCGAGCGACTGGAGCGCGTAGATGAAGCCGCGGCCCTCGTCGCCGAGCAGGTTTGCGGCGGGGACACGCAGTCCGTCGAAGGTGAGTTGCACGGTGGGCGACGCGCGCAACCCCATCTTGTCTTCCTTCTTGCCGACGTGGAAGCCCGGCATGTCCGGCGTGACGATGAAGCACGAGATGCCTTTCGACCCGTGGCGCGCGTCCGGGCTATCGGTCCGCGCCATCACCATGACCACGCCAGCGAACGTCCCCGACGTGACCCAGCTCTTGGTGCCGGAGAGCAGCCACTCGTCGCCACTGCGCGTGGCCTGGCAGCGGAGCGACGACGCGTCCGACCCCGATTCCGGCTCGCTCAGCGCGAAGGCGCCAATGATCTCGCCGCGCGCCATCGGCTTGAGGTACCGCTCCTTCTGCTCCGCGCTCCCGAAGTGCAGGAGCATCTGCGTTGGCAGGGAGTTGTGCACGCTCATCAGCACGGCCGTCGACGCATCCGCCCGTGCGATCTCCTCGAGCGCGAGCAGGTACGACAACGTGTCCAGGCCGAGGCCGTCGTAGTCCTCGGGCAGGAGCATGCCGAGGAAGCCAAGCTCGCCCATGCGATGCGCGACGGCGACGGGAAAGCATGCCTCGCGGTCCCATTTGGACGCGTTCGGGACAATCTCCGCACGCGCAAATGCCCGCGCGAGCTGCTGGATTTCCCGCTGTGTTTCGGTCAGGGGCGTGAGCGACATCAATTACCTGGTGTTTTCGATTTCGTCATTCGCGCGAAAGCCCATCGTTCGTCATTCCCCAGCAGTACCGCCTCTGCCTCACGAAGGATACGCGAAGAAGCCGCGCCCGGACTTGCGACCGAGCCAGCCAGCCGCCACGTACTTCCGCAGGAGAGGACAGGGCCGGTACTTCGAGTCGCCCAGGCCGTCGTGCAGCACCTCGAGGATAGCGAGGCACGTATCGAGCCCGATGAGGTCCGCCAAGGCAAGCGGTCCCATGGGATGGTTCATGCCGAGCTTCATCACGGTGTCGATCGCATCAGGAGTTCCGACGCCCTCCATCACGCAATAAATCGCCTCATTGATCATCGGCATCAGGATCCGGTTGGCGACGAAACCGGGATAGTCGTTGACTTCCACCGGCGTCTTGCCGATCGCGGTGCTCCACGCCACCACGCGCGCCGTGGTGTCATCGGACGTCGCGAGCCCGCGGATGATCTCCACGAGCTGCATCACCGGCACGGGATTCATGAAGTGCATTCCGATCACCTGCTCCGGACGCTTCGTCCGTGCGGCGATCTCCGTGATGGAGATCGAGCTCGTGTTCGTGGCGAGAATGGCGCCCGGATCCGCAAGCGCGTCCATCGTCGCGAAGATGCTGAACTTGAGGTCGCGATTCTCCGTTGCCGCTTCCACAACGAGCGCTGCGCCGGTGATGGCATCCATGGCCGTCGACGTCGTCACGCGCCCGAGCACGCCTGCCTTGTCGACCTCGGTGATCGTTCCCTTCTT
>JBBQFW010000408.1:0-2760 GCA_038322445.1 Gemmatimonadales bacterium | reverse complement strand
GCGCGCGCGGACATGCCGCTCGTGGCCGACCTGGAGACGATGATTCCGCACCTCCGCGATGCGATGCAGAAGGTCGACGCGGGGACACCGTACCTGCTCAGCTACGATGGGTTGTCGGAGATCTCGGGGACGTCCGCGGTGGCGGCTCCGGAAGCGGGGAGCGACCGCAGTGCGCGGCGAGCCGTGAACGCGCTGCCCGTCGTGAACGACGCGTTCGCCGGCGGACCGCCATCACTCGAGATCGACGCGGCGCTCACCGAGGCATGGCTGATCCGCTTCCTTCGCGACGAGATGCTGCGCCGGGGCTTCGAGCGCGTGGTCGTGGGCGTGTCGGGCGGTGTGGACTCCGCCGTGACCGCCTATCTCGCGGCGCGCGCCCTCGGCCCTGAGCGCGTGATCGGCGTGCGTCTTCCGTACAAGAACTCGAGTGCGGCAAGCCTGGCGCACGCGGAACTCGTGATCGACGCGTTGGGCATCACGGCGCGGACCCTCGACATCAGTGCGGCCGTCGATGGATATCTTGCCGCCGAACCAGACGCCGATGCGTCTCGACGTGGCAACGTCATGGCCAGAACTCGCATGATCGCGCTGTTCGACCTGTCGGCCAAGCACCACGCGATTCCGCTGGGAACCGGCAACAAGACCGAGCGGCTCTTCGGCTACTTCACCTGGCACGCCGACGATTCGCCGCCGATCAACCCACTCGGCGACCTGTTCAAGACGCAGGTCTGGGCGCTGGCTCGACATCTCGGCGTTCCAGAAGTCATCGTCGGAAAGCCGCCGACAGCAGATCTCGTCGTCGGCCAGACGGATGAGGGCGACTTCGGCATCAGCTACGCCAAGGCCGATGAACTCTTGAACTGGATGCTGAATGGCTACAGCGAGGCCGACCTGCTGGAGCGCGGGTTCAACGCGGCCGAGGTGGCGCTGGTGCGCAAGCGTCTGTCGAGCACGCATTGGAAGCGTCGGTTGCCGACGGTTGCGATGCTGAGCACGTCGGCAATCGGGGAGAGCTACCTGCGGCCCGTGGACTATTAGCTCGCTGCCATCCTGAAACCGTGCTTCGAGATGCGTTCAGGATGGACACTCGCTCGCGGCAAGGCACGCTCTTCGCAATTCCAGGATGCATGGCCACGAAAAAGGCGACACGGAAATCCGCCACGAAGAAGGGCGCGGTGCGCACATCGGCCGCAGCAGCGCTTGCAGAGTACAACCGCAAGAGAGACTTCTCCCGAACTGCGGAACCGGCCGGCAAGGTTCCGAGGACGAAGGGCAAGGCGCTGCGCTTCGTGATCCAGAAGCACGATGCCAGTCATCTGCACTTCGACTTCCGTCTCGAGCTCGATGGTGTGATGAAGTCGTGGGCGGTGCCGAAGGGTCCGAGCCTGGATCCGTCGATGAAGCGGCTCGCGATGGAGGTCGAAGACCATCCCATCTCGTACAACACGTTCGAGGGGACCATTCCGCAGGGGGAATACGGCGGCGGCACCGTGATGCTCTGGGACCGCGGGACGTACGAGGCAGAAGACGGAGGCGGTGTCGAATCGTTGCGCGAGGGCTATCGTCGCGGCGACTTGAAAATTACGCTGCATGGCAAGCGACTTGAAGGATCCTGGGTGCTGGTGCGCATGAAACGGCCGGGCCGGCCGCAGTGGCTGCTCATCAAGCACAACGACGAACACGCCGATTCCACGCGGGATATCGCGGCCGAGGTGAAGACTTCAGTCGCCAGTCGGCGCACCATGGAGTCCATCGCAAAGACTGACGGGGTCGGGGACTCCAGCCCGTGATCCGGGTGGCGCCGCAAGCGTACTCGGCGGCATGCATCCCGGTCAGATTTCACGCAACGTTATCCCCAACTGCGTGTATTATCTGTCGACCGGACGAACGCGCAAATGCGCTGGTTCAGCTTGGCTCAACGCTGCGTCCCTTTGGAATCCGCGGGGTATCTACTCCATGCCAAATACACTTCGTCTCACGATCAGCTCGCTGGCGCTTGTCACGATCGCCGCATGCTCGCGTTCGGCGGACCAGCCCGCGCTTCCCGACGACCTCAAGAAGGATCTCGCGGCTGTCGGTGGCGGGGACGTTCAGCTTGCTGGCATGGCGACACCTCGCCTGGACGTCGTGTCAGCGGGTGAGCGGACCAAGAGCCCGACGCCGGCCCCCAAGTCGCCAACGGTGTCCCGCGCACCGAGTGCCTTCCATGGCACGCATGCGCCGGCGAAGAGCGTGAAGCACGAAACGCCGGCGCAGGCGACCATGAAGGCCGATGTGGTCGCGCCGGCGCGCAGGTCGAGCGTGCGCCTGAGCTGACGCCCGCAGCGCAGGGTCGTCCGGAGGCACCGCGTCCGTCCACGCAGCGCGAGCCACGCGGCGGATGGAAGACCCCCGGGCAGATCATCCGGAATGCGCCATTCCCCATTAATCCGTAACAGAAGGAAAGGCGTACCTGGTACGTTTTTCCGGCTTTTTTCGCGAGCTAGGCTGCCGCGGGCATAGCGGCAAAGGCGAGGCTGACCGCTCGCCGCGCCTGACGCTTCAGCGCCCGATGCACGGCGCGCGCATGATGGATGAAGTTGCTGCCCGCCCAGGGGTAGCGCATGAAGAACTCGACCGGCAGCATGTCCGCTTTGAGGCGATTGCATTGCGGACAGGCCGCCACCACGTTGCCCGGCACGTGCGCACCGCCCTTGGCCAGCGGATGGACGTGGTCCAGCGTCGCGTGCTCGTAGTCGAGCGACGTGGCGCAGTACACGC
>JBBQFW010000407.1:0-2777 GCA_038322445.1 Gemmatimonadales bacterium | reverse complement strand
CCGACCGTGATCTGCTTCTGCACCGAATCGTACACCCACGCATTGATTCGCTGCGCGACGACGCGCGGATCCGTGTCGCTTCCACGAAGTCGAATCGCGAGTGCCTTGATCTCGGCGTTATCCACCTCGAGCAGCGGCTCGGCGTCCAGGAAAACGCTCATCACGGTGGACTTGGCGCCGTCGGCGAGCTTGTATGTCGCCTGAAGCGCCGATGGCGCTTCGCGCGTGATCGTCAGCGTGTCGACACGCAGTCGCTGGCGATATCCCTTCACATCGAAGCCGTCGAGGTCGACGCCGCTCAATCGAAGGCGGAGTTCGGAATGATTCTCACGCAGTCGCTTGTTCGCGCTGATCGCCGTCGTCTCATGGATGTCGTGATCCGCTGACACCTGCGACCCGCGCTTCGCGACATCGCTCTTCCAGTTCTCGAACGCGACCTCGTAAGGACGTCGCTCCAGCGTGAGGCCCATCAGCTGCGTCGCCAGGACGACACGCCCCTGCTCGTCGACCCACCCCGAAAACCCCGCCGCCGCACTTGCGTCCGACGACAGCCGCCACGCGCGAATCGTGTCAGGCAATGCACCGTGCCACCGGCCCGCGGCATCGATCACGCTGCTGTCCTGCAACACGAACACGCTTTCGGCCTGCACGCTGATGTGCACGTCCTTCGACCCCATCGAGATCGGATCGAAGATCGGCAGCGTGAAGCTCTTCCCGACTTTGGGCCGCTCGCCGAGTGCAATGGCCAGCGGCACGAGCGTGGGGAGGAGGATCGGTCCGGACAGTCGGATGCGTTGGGTGTCCGCGCGCTGCCCGTCCATGCCCTTGATCGCCAGCACGAGCAAGGTGTCGCCGAGCACGCGCCCCTCAGCCTTGATCGGGCTGAGGTCCGCGGTGACGTCGAGCGAGAAGGTGTTCACGCGGAGCGCGCGGGACAATCGTACCGTCGTGCGGGCGCTCGTGCGGTGGAGTTTCCCGGCCACCGGCAGGTCCGCGACGAGGTAGTCGGCGACCGTGATGCCTCCGTCCACCGTATCCACGGTCGTGGACGCAAAGCCGATCTGCTCGCCCTTCTGCAACACCGCAAAGTACGTGGCACCCGGCGTGACCCGGAGTCCCGCCTCCGCGAGCTGCTCGGTGTGGGGACGAAACAGCTCCCGCTGAGTGAGCAACCCCATGCCGGCAAGCCAGAGTAGCAGGATGCCGGCCGCCAGCAGGCCACGAGTGCCGAACCGGCGCGCCATCCGCGCTATCGCTTCTGCGAGTCGCGCGCTCGGCGATAGGCTGCCGCCGCCTCGGCGGGCCGTCCCATGCGATCGAGCACGATGCCGATCCCCTTCAGCGCGCGCATGTTCGTGGGCTGCAGCGTGGCCGCCGCCTCGTACGCGGCGAGCGCCGTCGGAAGGTCGTCGATGTGATTGTACGCCTCGCCGAGGTAGTACTGGGCATCGGCGCGCGACGGGTCGACCGCGACGGCAGTGAGCAGGGGCTCGATGGCCTCGCGCCAGCGCGCACGCTTGGAGAAGAGCATGCCGAGCTGCACCTGCACTTCGGCACTGCGATCGTTCGCCTTGGCCGCGCGACGGAGGTCCAGCTCCGCCTGATCGTAACGCGCGCGCGACGCGAGCAGCGTGGCGCGTGCCACGAGCAACGTGATGTCGTCGGGGTGCGTGTCCAATGCACGACCGAGTTCGGCCAGCGCGCCCTCGACATCCCCTCGCCGTTCGAGCAATGCAGCGAGAGCTGCACGCGCACGAGCATTCGCCGGCTCGCGCGCCACCAGTGCGCGGAGCATCGTGAGCGCAGCGCTCATCTCTCCGCGCGCCGCAAGATCACCGGCCTGCTCCACGAGGTCAGGCGCGACATGCGCCGGACGCTCGTCCGTCTCGGGAATGATGAGCTGCTCGTTGTCGGGGTGTGTTGTTCCCGGCTCTGGTTCTTCGTTGTCCAACGTTCCTCCAGCTACTTCCAAGCGAGGGTCGCCCAGGTCCATGGCGACCTGCGGCGCGGCGGCCGGATCCGATTCCGACAACGACCGGTCTGTATCGTCGTGAGCCTGACCACGCTTCATCTGCGCGTCAGCCGGCTCATGCGAGGGCGAGCGTCGTTTCGGCATTGATCCAGTCCAGGTATTTCGCGTTTCCGGCGGTGACGGGCAACGCGAGCAGTTCCGGCACCTTGTAGGGATGCAGCTCGTCGAACGCGAGCTGCAGCGTTTCGAGACGGGCGGAGCGGGTCTTGAGCAGGATCACGACTTCCTGCTCGTCGGAAATCTTCCCCTGCCAACGATAGAGCGACCGACCGCCGGGCAGCACCGTGCCGCACGCGATGAGTCGTCGCTCGAGCAGGGCACGGACGAGTCGAACGGCTTCGTCGGAATTGCTCAACGTCGTCATCACGACGATGGCGTCAGTGTGCGGCATGGGGCGGGGTAGATGCACGGCGTTGGCCCGGTGAGCGGTGCTCGCAAATGCGTCGCGTGCCGCTCCGGATGGAGATCGCGCGAAATCTAATCAGATGGCCTGCACACAGCCCATTCAGAACGACGCGCGGTCAGTCCGTCCGCGCAGTGTCCGTCTTGTCTGAAGCCGGTCCTCCCGCGAGCTTTACCGGGCTATGGCAGAAGACGCACTGATCGTCCGCGGCGCTCGCGAGCACAATCTCCGCAACGTGGACGTAACCATCCCCCGCGACCGGCTCACGGTCATCACGGGGTTGTCCGGCTCGGGAAAGTCCTCCCTTGCCTTCGACACCATCTACGCCGAAGGGCAGCGCCG
>JBBQFW010000406.1:0-2792 GCA_038322445.1 Gemmatimonadales bacterium | reverse complement strand
GTGCCACCACCCTCGCGGTTGATGTCGGCGACCGCGTGACGTATTCCATTGCGCATCGTGGTCGCGTGCTGCTCGGCGCGTCTTCGATCTCGCTGACACTCGGTGGGGGACGCATGCTCGGTTGCGGCGAGACGGTGCGCTCCACCAGCACCCGCAGCATACGCGACAGCGTCCGGCCAGTTGCGCCGATTGGGTGAGACGTGGTGCCCGACGTCAACCGCTACGCGAACTCCACGCGCACGCAGTTCCTGAATTGGGGACTGTTCCAGAACACGGCGTGGGACTTCGCAGCGGACACCCGCGGCTACACCAATGGTTTGGCAGTGGGATGGATCTCGCCAGGGCTCGCGCTCCGCGCCGGTTCCTTTCAGATGCCTCGGCAGGCCAACGGCAATGCTTTCGACAGCGACCTGCGCCGCGCGCGTGGGGACAACATCGAGCTCACGCTGTCTGCCATGCCGGGTGGAGGAATACTGCGGCTGCTGGCCTACCAGAACCACGCGCGGATGGGCGACTATCGCGAGGCGCTGGCGAAGGCGCAGTCGGTGGGTGGACTGCCGGACGTCGTCGCGACGGACACGCCTGGCCGCCGGAAGCGCGGGATTGCCATCAACGCCGAGCAGCCGCTGGCAGACGGTGGCGAAACCGGCGTGTTCGTTCGCGCAGGGGCGGAGAACGGCACGGCCGAGTCCTTCGCATTCACTGAGGTCGAGGGCCATCGCAGCGGCGGCGTTCAGCTCGCCGGTACGCATTGGGCGCGCGAGTCGGATCGGATTGGCGTGGCGGTGCTTCGGCATACGATCAACGACGCGCATCGTGCATACCTCACCGCCGGCGGCAACGGATTCCTTCTCGGCGACGGCGCACTTCGCTACGGACCCGAAACGATCGTCGAGTCGTACTATCGCGTGCAGGTGGGCCCCTATCTTCAGCTGACGCCAGACGTTCAGTACGTGCGCAATCCCGGATACAACCGCGACCGCGGGCCGGCGTGGGTGACGAAGGCGCGCGCGAGCCTCCGGTACTGACGAAGCCGACCTTGGAGATTTTGCTGCACGTGGGCGACCCGGCCCCCGTCGCCTTGGCGCAGGAGTGGCTACGCGCATAGCGGACGTGCGAGACCATCTGCTTCGCGCCCTTGCTGCGCGACGTCAGCAGGATCCGCATCAGCAACGACATACTGAACAAGCCGGGCCCGCTGCTTCTGAAAGAATGTGAGGGGGTGCCCTCGACTTCCGGCGCCGCGGCACCTGACCGAGGTGACTCCCCGCGTCGTATCTTGATTCTGTCCCCCGTGCCGGCCCGCCACCGGACGCCGTAGTGCCGCAGGACTGCTCCAGCTCACAGGGTTGACCATGGCAGCATTTCCACACGTCCGTGTGCGCCGCGTCGCGTCGGCGCTCCTCGTCCTCGTCGCCGTCGCGGCTTCGACCGTCCGCGTCGCCAGCGCGCAACGCATCCCCGAGCGGCTCGACGACGCCACCTTCTGGCGCATGATGACCGAGATGTCGGAACCGTGGGGCGTGTTCCGGTCCGAGAACTTCGTGTCGAACGAGACGTCGTACCAGTGGATCATCCCCGAGCTGCAACGCACCGTTCCGGCGGGCCGCGTGTACCTCGGCGTCGCCCCCGACCAGAACTTCACGTACATGGTCGCGATGAAACCGTCCATCGCGTTCATCGTTGACATCCGGCACCAGAATGCCATGCAGCACCTCATGTACAAGGCGCTCATGGAGACGTCGAAGACCCGCGCGGAATTCCTCGCGCGGCTGTTTGCACGACCCGCCCTGCAAGGTGTGGATACCGCGTCCACGGTCGTCGCGCTGTTCAACGCACTCGCCAACACGAGGCCCGACAGCGCGCTGTACCGTGACAACCTGCGCGCGATCATCGACCAGCTCACGAAGACGCATGGCTTCGCGCTCAGCGACAGCGAGCGCGTGTCCCTGAACTGCGTGTACGGTGCGTTCTTCTCCCAGGGCCCCACGCTCACGTACAACTACGGGTCCGAGTGTCGTAACACAGGCGGCTCGCCGGGTGGTGGCGGAGGGTTTCGCGGCGGCGGGGGCGGCTTTGGATCAATGCCGAGCTACCTCAGCATGATGACGGAGATGGATGGCGCGCAGGTCGATCATGGCTATCTGGCAACCGAGGCCAACTACAGTGCGCTGAAGGATCTCGAGCAGCGCAACCTCATCGTGCCGCTCACGGGCAACTTTGCTGGCGACAAGGTGCTCCGCGGCGTGGGCCAGTACGCGAAGGATCGCAGCGCGATGATCGGTGCATTCTATGTATCGAACGTCGAGCAGTACCTCTTCATGCAGGCCGACGAGCCCGCGCGCTTCTATCGCAACGTGGCGACGCTGCCGCTCGACGAGTCGAGCACGTTCATCCGCTCGTACTCCATGGGTGGCCGAGGTTTCGGCGGACAGGTGACGCTGAACCTCAAGCAGCAGAGCGGCCGGTCGATGCAGCTCATCAGCCCCATTCAGGAGATGCTGAAGGCCTTCGATGCTGGGCAAATTGCGATGTACGTGCAGGTGATTGCCCTGTCGCACCAGTAATGACGGGAGGTCCATGGCACCGGCGTAAACCCCCTGGCTCGTGAAAGGGGAAGAATCAGGACGCCGACGCAGGTGGCACTCGTCCAGCGGCTTCCCCGGAGCGTATCACTTGATGCCGTGATGCCGTGATGCCGTGATGCCGTGATGCCGTGATGCCGTGATGCCGTGATGCCGTGATGCCGTGATGCCGTGATGCCGTGAAGCCGTGATGCCGTGATGCCGTGA
>JBBQFW010000405.1:0-2799 GCA_038322445.1 Gemmatimonadales bacterium | reverse complement strand
ACGGCTACACGCTCATGCTCGACGCATCGTCGTTCGCGGTGAACCCGAGCCTCTACGCGACGCTTCCCTACAACCCCGCGAGCGCGTTCACCACCATCTCGGTGGTCGCGCTCTTTCCCAACGTGCTGGTGGTGACGCCGGATTTTCCGCCGCGCGACGTAAAGGAGCTGATCGCGCTCGCCAAGGCGAATCCCGGGACGATCGCATTCGCATCGTCGGGCAACGGCTCCGCGCAGCACCTCTCCGGCGAGCTCTTCCGCCAGAAGACCGGCGTGCAGATGACGCACGTGCCCTACAAAGGAGGCGGCCCGGCATTGAACGACGTGATGGGCGGGCAGGTACCGGTGTTCTTCGCGAACATGGCCTCGAGCCTCGCTCTGGTAAAGGGCGGCAAACTGCGCGCGCTCGCGATCACGGGCGCGAAGCGCTCGCCCGCGTTGCCGGAAGCGCCCACGATCATGGAGTCGGGCGTGGCGGGATACGAGGTCTACGAATGGAATGCGATCTTCGCGCCCGCCGGAACGCCCGCGCCGGTGC
The DNA here is from genome assembly GCA_038322445.1 of Gemmatimonadales bacterium. GTDB lineage: Bacteria > Gemmatimonadota > Gemmatimonadetes > Gemmatimonadales > Gemmatimonadaceae > AG11. Next base: position 2,262 of record JBBQFW010000405.1, on the reverse strand, counting down.
TCGCCAAGATCGCGGATTCGATCGCGAAGGCGTTGCAAACCGAGGAGCTGAGGGAGCGCATCGCCTCACTCGGAGGCGAGATCGCCGCCTACGGCCCCGCGGATGCGGATCGCTTCGTGCGCGAGCAGACCCGCCTGTGGGGCGACGTCGTGCGCGCGGGGCGCATCAAGGTCGAGTGACCTAGGCGGACGCGTAAGATATCGGAGAGCTACAACATCTATCTCCTTGATTGCCGCGACTGATTCCATGACCGAAAAATACCGCTCGTTCACCATCACCAAGGGCGTGCCGCGCTCGCCCAACCGCTCGATGCTGCGCGCCATCGGCTACCAGGACGCCGACTTCGACAAGCCCATCGTAGGCATCGCCAACGGCCACTCGACCATGAATCCGTGCAACGCCGGCATCCAGCCGCTCGCCGACGCGGCCGACGACGCCGCGCGTGCCGCCGGCGCGATGCCGCAGATGTTCGGCACCATCACGGTCACCGACGGCATCTCGATGGGCACCGAGGGCATGAAGTACTCGCTGGTGTCGCGCGAGGTGATCGCCGACGCCATCGAGACCGCGACGCAGAGCCAGTTCATGGACGGCCTGCTCGCCATCGGCGGCTGCGACAAGAACCTCCCGGGCGCGATGATCGGCATCATGCGCATGGACGTTCCGGCGATCTGCGTCTACGGCGGCACCATCAAGCCGGGCAAGTACAAGGGGCAGGATCTGCAGATCGTCTCGGTGTTCGAATCGGTGGGCTCGTTTTCCGCGGGGAAGATGTCGAAGGAAGATTTCGAGTGCATCGAGAGGAAGGCGCTTCCGGGCGTGGGCGCGTGCGGCGGCATGTACACCGCGAACACGATGTCCTCGTCGGTGGAAGCGGTCGGAATGTCGCTCCCCTTCTCCTCCACGATGGCGGCGGAGGACGAGGAGAAGCGCGAGAGCGCGGCCGAAAGCATGCGCGTGCTGGTCGAGGCGGTGAAGAAGGGCCTCAAGCCAAGCGACATCGTCACCAGGGAGTCCATCGAGAACGCGATCGCCGTGATCATGGCGACGGGTGGCTCCACCAACGGTGTGCTGCACTGGCTCGCGATCGCGCACGCGGCGGGCGTGCCGTGGACGCTCGACGATTTCGAGCGCATCCGCCTGCGCACGCCGGTACTCTGCGATCTCAAGCCTTCCGGGCGCTACGTCGCGGTCGACCTCCACAAAGCCGGCGGGGTCCCGCAGGTGATGAAGATGCTGCTCGTCCATGGACTGATTCACGGCGGCTGCATGACGATCACCGGCAAGACGGTCGCGGAGAACCTGAAGGACATTGCGGACGAGCCGCGCAAGGACCAGGATGTCATCCGCCCGTGGTCCAATCCGATGTACCAGCAGGGTCACCTCGCGATCCTCAAGGGCAATCTCTCGCCCGAGGGCTGCGTGGCGAAGATCACCGGATTGAAGAACCCCTCGATCACCGGTCCCGCGCGCGTGTTCGAGTCCGAGCCCGACAGCATGGACGCCATCCTCGCCGATCGCATCAAGCCCGGCGACGTCCTCGTGATCCGCTACGAGGGGCCGAAGGGCGGGCCCGGGATGCGCGAGATGCTGGCGCCCACGTCGGCCCTGATAGGCAAAGGCCTCGGCGATTCCGTGGGCCTCATCACCGACGGGCGCTTCTCCGGCGGCACGTGGGGCATGGTGGTCGGGCACGTGACGCCCGAGGCGTTCGAGGGCGGCGTGATCGCGCTCGTGAAGGAGGGCGACTCCATCACCATTGATGCTCACCGGCAATTGATCCAGCTGAACGTGGATGAAGCGGAGATCGCGAGACGCCGCTCCGCGTGGAAGCAGCCGAAGCCGAAATACACCACGGGCGTGCTGGGAAAGTACGCGAAGCTGGTGGGCACGGCGGCGAAGGGCGCGGTGACCGATTGAAGATCAACCGCGCCGCGGCCGTCCTCTTGGTCGAGCGGGTCGAGGCGACGCGCGACTTCTTCAAGCGCGTGGGCTTCGTGGTTTCCGTGGAGATTCCCGACGGCGACGCCGCAGGATTCGCGATGCTCGAGCGCGACGGCGTGCAGGTGATGGTGGAGACGCTCGACAACGGCCACGAGCCCCAGGCGCTGCGCAACGTCACGAAAGCGTCGCGTCACGCCGCGCTGTTCGTCGAAGTGGACGAGCTCGACGCGGTGATCGCCGCGCTCGACGGCGAGAAGATCCTGGTCGAGCGCCACAAGACCTTCTACAACTCCGACGAGCTCACCTACCAGGAGCCCG
>JBBQFW010000404.1:0-2805 GCA_038322445.1 Gemmatimonadales bacterium | reverse complement strand
CATTGGCCATCTGTTCGTTCGGGATTGAAACGCACGCATTCCGACAGGCAAGTCCGCCTACGACCAGTGTGAGTTCCTCACCACGACGGACGAGCGCTTCCGCCCCGTCAACATCACGACCGCTACCGCCCTGCTGCCGGTCAAACGGCCTAGTCCTTCTCGGCGACCACTGACGGAACGGGAGCCACCACACCCAAGTTTTGTGGATTCGGCTCGTCCATCGCCTTCGACCAGATCAAACATCCAGTCGGGCGACTCCAACAAGGCATTCGCCCTCGACAATCTCGAGCTCGGCACGGCGGCGGTCACCGCTAACTCCCGAACCGGTAAGCATCGTCCTCATGGCAACGGGTCTGTTTGGCGTCACCGGTCGGGTCCGCCGCCGCCGGAAGGAGCACTTCGAGCCAACTCCAAATGAGCTGAACGAGCCAGTGAGCTGAACGAGTTTTGCAGTAGAAGAAGGCCCCGGGCGCTCGCCCGGGGCCTTCTTGATATGCCCCATAGCGACGGTAGCTCAACGAATGACACGCCGATACAGTATCGGTGTATAGCAGCGCGCCAGGATCCCGCTCGCTCGTACGTCCAGTTCCCCAACATGGCCACTTCGAAGCATGACGTCTCTTCCGTATACGGTTCGTTCCATGGTGCTGTGGGGGTCGGCCGTGCTCGTCCTCCTCTCCGCCCCTGCCTGTCGCGTCGCGCCAGCCGAAGCATCATCGGCCACGGCGCACAGCACTCCCTCCAGCCGTTTCTATCGCACGGCCGCACGGCTGATCGCCTCGGCAATCGCACCGACCGACACCGGCCCGGCGCCGACGCCGCGCGACACCGCGCCCACCAAGGCGGTGACGCCGGTCCATACGGCCGAGGCCGAGCAGAAGCTTTTTCACATGGTGCCGGGCTATCACCTGGAGCTCGTCGCCTCGGAGCCGCTCGTGCAGGATCCGATCGCGATCGACTTCGACGCTGACGGACGCATGTACGTCGTCGAGATGCGCGGCTACATGCCGAACCTTCAGGGCACGGGCGAAGATCGTCCCGTCGGCCGCATCGTGGTGCTCGAGGACACGAATGGCGACGGGAAGATGGACAAGTCCACCGTATTCATGGACAGCCTCGTGTTGCCGCGCGCCGTGAAGGTGCTGGAGCATGGCGTCCTCGTTGCCGCCCCGCCGAATCTCTGGCTCGCACGCGACACCACGGGCGACCTCCGCGCCGACACGAAGGAGCTGATCCGCAAGGACTACGGTGGGCCCGGCAACCCGGAGCACCTGCCGAATGGCCTCATGTGGGGCATCGACAACTGGATCCACAACGCGAACTACGGCGGCCAGTTCCGTGTGGGCGACGACGGGAAGATCCTCTACCGCAAGACGCCCGACATCGGCCAGTGGGGACTCTCACAGGATGAGACCGGCCGCATCTACCGGAACAGCAACGAGGATCCCCTCCGCGCCGACCTGGTGTCGTCCCACTACGCCATGCGCAATCCCGACCTGCCCACGCCGCGCGGCGTGTACGAGCAACTCACGAAGAACGTCGCGGTCTACCCGGCGCACAAGACACCGGCCGTGAACCGGGGCTATCGCGCGGAGACCATGCGCGCCGACAGCACCCTGGCGCACTACACCTCGGCGGGCGCTGCGACGGCGTACGTCGGCGATCGGCTGCCGGCGGAGCTCAAGAACGGTGTCTTCGTGATGGAGCCGGCAGGCAACATGGTCGGGCACCTCCTCGTGCAGGACCAGCCGACCGGCATTCCGACAGTGAAGCCGGCCTATGACAAGCGTGAGTTCCTCACGGCCACCGACGAGCGCTTCCGCCCCACGAACATCACGACCGCGCCCGACGGCACGATATACATCGTCGACATGTACCGCGGCATCATTCAGCACCGCGTGTTCATCACGGGCTACCTCGAGCAGAAGATCATCGAGCGCGGTATGGAGCAGCCGATCGGCCTCGGTCGCATCTGGCGCGTCGTGCACAATTCCACGGCGGGTAAGCCGGCCGAAGTGCCTCGCCTGTCGAGCAAGACGCCCGCGCAACTCGTCCCTGTGCTCGCGCATCCCAACGGGTGGTGGCGCATCACGGCGCAGCGGCTGCTGGTGGAGCGACGCGATTCCTCCGTGGCGCCCGCGCTCCGCACCATGGCGCGGACCCACCCCGATGCGCGGGCGCGACTGCACGCATTCTGGACGCTCGATGGCCTGCATGCCGCCGATCGGGCGACGATCGTCGCCGCATTGGGAGACAAGTCCCCGCCCGTGCGTGCGGCAGCGATCCGCGTTGCAGAGCCGATGCTCGCGGCCGACGACGCCGCCATGCGCGACGCGGTCATGCGGCTCTCGTGGGATCATGCACCTGCGGTGCGGCAACAGCTCGCTGCGTCGCTCGGCGAGCTGCCGGCGTCGCGCCGAGAGGACGCGTTGCTCGCGGTCGCCGCACAGAGTGGCAGCGATCCCGTCGTCGCCGACATGATCGTCTCCTCCCTCGCGGATCGCGAGCTCGCCTTCCTCGAGCGACTGCTGACTCCCGACGCGAAGCTGGCGCCCGCCAGCGCGCCTGTGGTGAGCGCCCTCACGCGCGCGATCATCGCCTCGCACAACGCGGCGAATGTCGAGCGCGCCCTGCTGCTGGTCGACGGCCCGCACGTTCCGCAATGGCAGCGCGTCGCGGTGCTCACCGGCGCGCGGCGCTCACAGGGCCAGGGCCGGTTCGGTGGCGGCAATCTCACCACGCTGAGTGCACCACCCGCGTGGATCCTTGCTGCCGCCAGCAGCCGCGACGCGGTCCTCCGCGTGA
>JBBQFW010000403.1:0-2807 GCA_038322445.1 Gemmatimonadales bacterium | reverse complement strand
CTGGTCGATCGGCTTTCGCGCACCGAGCGACGCCGAGCTCACCGCCGCCTTCCTCGATTTCCTGCGCGACCGGCCGGTGCCCGAGGGCCAGTACCGCGATCCAGGGGCCGCGGCCGCGCGCCACCCCGGCGAGATCCCCGCCGAGCTCATCGCGCACGCGGGGCGCGTGATGGATGCGATCCGGTGGGACGCCGCCGAGGTGCGCGATTTCGCCGGGCGCTTCCTCTCTGAGCCGAAGGCGAGCGTCTTCTTCACCCCGCCGAGGAAGCCGCTTTCACGCGCGCGCTTCGCGCGGGAGGCCGCGCGCCACGGCGTCGCGCTCGATTCGCGCTCGCGCCTCGTTTTTTCTGGCACGATATTCTTCCTGAACGGCGAAGAGGTCGAGACGCCCGCCAAGGCTCGCGCGGCATTGCAGCAGCTGGCCGACGAGCGCAGGCTCGAGGGCCCGGTGAAGGCGCCGAAGGAATTCTGGGACGTGGCGCACGCCTGGTATCTGCAAGGCTTCGCGCACGCAGGAGAGGCCACATGAGCGAGACGCCCGCGGCACCGCAATCACCGAAACAGCCGAGCCATCGAAAGCTCTTCGGCACGGCCGAGTCGCTGGCCGCGATCGACGAGGTGATCGACGCCGCCAGTGTCACGCTGCGCGTGTTCGACATCACGCTCGCCAACTGCGGCTTCAACTCGCCGGAGCGAGCCGGCAAGCTGCGCGAGTTCCTCGTGCGCGGTCGCGCGCACCGCCTGTTGATCGCGCTTCACGAGACCGATCTCCTCGAGCGCGAATGCCCGCGCCTGCTCGTCCTGCTGCGCCAGTTCCCGATGTCCATCGAGATCCATCGCACCATCATGCAGGCGCGCAACGCCGCGGACCCGTGCGTGATCGCCGACGACCACAGTGTGTGGCACCAGCTCCACCACGAGCAGCCGCGCGCGATTGTTGCACTGCACTCGCCGGCCGACGCGCTGCCGATTTGCCAGCGTTTCGACGAGATCTGGCAGCTCTCGGAGCCCGCGGTTTCCGCGACCACGCTGGGACTTTGATGCAGCGCAGCGAATTCCGTATAATGTTGCGCTGGCAATCGCCCCTGGGAACCGCTGAGCTCGCAGTGCATCCAAGGCACTGCTTACCCTGGAGCGGCCATCGCCGCACATTCGAACAACCACCCCGCTGAAGGAATTCGAACAATGAAATCGCCGTATATCCTCGCCGCCCTCCTCGCCTTTGGCGTCGTCGGCTGCACCAAGACTGAAGTCACCCCCGCCCCCAACACCACCACCAAAATCGAAGTGAAGCCCGCCGAAGCGCCCACCGCGCCGCCCGCGAGCAGCACCGTCGTCGTGACACCGGCGACCCCGACGACCACCGAGACGACCAAGAACACCACGATCACCACTCCGGACGGTCGCACCGGCACGGCGACGACCACGACCACGGAAACCAAGAAGTAACCGGTTTCAGCGGTCAAAAAAAAGCCGGCTGCGCCGGCTTTTTTCATGGGTGCGCGACTTCAGGCGTCGCGCCAGCCGAATCCCGCGTCCTGGCAGGCCACGCCGATCCACCCCTCCTCGCAGCCCGCTGCGCCGGCCAGCGCCTGTGCAGCGAGCGCCGGCGTGTTGTTCTGCTGCGACAGGTGCGCGGCGATGAGGTGGCGCAGGTGGCTCTTCTCGAGCGCGGTCACGAGGCGGCCCGCGTCGGCGTTGGACAGGTGCCCGAAGCGCCCGGAGACGCGCCGCTTGAGCCCGTCCGGATAGGACCCGCTCATCAGCATGTCGAGATCGTGGTTGCACTCGATCACCAGCGCGTGGCATCCGGAGAGCATGTCGACCACGTGCTGGGTGATCGTGCCGAGGTCGGTCACGACTCCCAGGCGCGCGTCGCCGTCGGAGAACACGTACTGCACCGGCTCGCGTGCGTCGTGCGGCACGGGAAAGGGATTCACCGCGAGCTCCTGCACCTCGAACGGCTCGTGCGAGTCGATGTAGTGCGCGAGCACCGCCGGAAAATCCTCGGGCAGCCATTGAGCCGTGCCGCGCGTGAGGTACACGGGAATGGCGTAGCGCTTCGCGAAGCGGGCCACGCCGCCAAGATGGTCGTCATGCTCGTGCGTGACCACCACCGCGGTGATGTCGGAGGGCGCGAGGCCCACGCGTTCCAGGCGCGCCTTGGTGTCGGCCAGCGAGAAGCCGCAGTCCATCATCACGCGCGTGCGGCCGCTCTCGACGACGAGCCCATTGCCGGAGCTGCCACTCCCCAATGACGTGAAGCGCATCAAACGCTGGTATTGCTCATGGAGCGCTGCTTACTTGAGCTGCTCGTAGAGGAGCCCGAGGATCTTCTTGCCGGTGGCGGAGGATTCCGCGGCGCCCTTCGAATCCTGCACCTGCACCTGCGACATGCTGGCGCCCGCGTCAGCGACGTGGATGCGGTACTGCGGCTGCGCGCTCTTCGGCGTGGACTTCCAGAACTTGAGCTTGTCGAGCCAGCCCTCCTTGGTGTCCTTGAGGTCGGCCTCGGGATCGATGTAGCGCACGAAGAAGAGTCCCTTGGAGCGGTCGCGGTCCTCGACCGTGAAGCCGACGCGATCGAGCGCCAGGCCCACGCGGCGCCAGGCGCGGTCGAAGCTGTCGTTCACCACCAGCGGGCCGGCGCCGGCATTCTGGATCACGGCGTTCTTCGGATCGTTCGACGCGGGCGCCGGAGACGTCACGCCGCGTCGTCCCGGCAGCGGAGCCGAAGCGGTGGTGACCTTGGTGTCGCCTCCGCCGATCTTCACCATGAGGCGCGAAAGCATCTCCGCTTCCATCTC
>JBBQFW010000402.1:0-2818 GCA_038322445.1 Gemmatimonadales bacterium | reverse complement strand
GGCACCCTTGCTTGCCCCGTAGTCCGCGTGGAACGCCTCACCGCGCTGGCCGGCCGTACTCGATACCAGCACGATCCGCCCTCCGCTCGTGATGACGCGTGCAACCGCACTCGTCGTGAAGAAGATCGAGTCGACATTCTCGCGCATCGTGTTGTGCCACTGGGCGTCCTCCATCTGCGCGACCGGCGCGTCCGCAGGCGGCCAGACTCCCGCGTTCGCGATGAAGAGATCCACTCCGCCAAGTGCGCTTACCGCGGCCCCGACAAGGGCGTTCGCTCCGTCGCGGGTTCCGATGTCCGCGGCCACGGCGGCCGCACGCACCCCAAGGGCTCTCAGGTCCTCGAGTACCCGCTGCGCATCCGAGCTCCGCGACCGGTAGCCAATCACGACGTCGGCACCCGCGAGCGCCAGCAGTCGCGCCGTGGCCGCCCCAATGCCTCGCGAACCTCCCGTCACGAGTGCGCGACGACCGCGGAGGTCGATCACAGCGTCCGCTCCACGACATCGCAGATGACGTGCTCGATACAGAGGTGCAACTCCTGCGCACGATCCGTGCGGTCGGTAGGGACATCCACAGTGTGGTCGGCGAGCGCGCGCAGCGCTCCGCCGCCGCGAGCCGTGAACGCCAGGACGTTCACGCCGGCCGCGCGCGCCGCCACGGCCGCACGCAGCACATTGGGTGAATTGCCGCTCGTCGAGTGAATGATGAGCAGATCCCCTTCCTTCGCGAGCGCCTCGATCTGGCGCGCGAACACATTCTCGAAACCGATGTCGTTGCCTGCCGCCGTCAGCAGCGACGTATCCGTCGTGAGCGCGATCGCCGGGTAGGCCCGGCGGTTTCGCATGTAGCGCACCACGTACTCCGTTGCGAGATGCTGGGCATCGGCGGCGCTGCCCCCGTTGCCACAGAAGAACAGGGTGCCGCGCCGCGCGACCGCTGCCTGGACCATCTCCAGGGCGCGCTGCATGTCAGCGTCGAGTTCCGCTGCAGTCCGCTCGGCGGTCGCCGCAAGCTCGCGGAGGGCTGTCGTGAAGGGCGATGTCATTGACGTTGTGACTGAGGCGCTGACGCTGATCAGCGACGCGTGAGGAAAAGGTCGCGCAGGTGACCGAACATGCCACTGGCGTGAGACAGCGGAGGGACAGGCAACAGCGGCTTCCCCTCCAGCAGGCGCTCGGCATTCGTGTGCGTCATCAGCGTCGCGTGTTCGGCCGTGGCCACTTCGCGCAACCAGTCTCGCGCCGTCGCAAGGGAGCGCGAATCGCCATGATTGTCGCTCGAGAAGAGATCAACCAGTCCCTGCTGCACCAGCGATCGCGAAAGCTTCGACACCCTGCCTTTGCCGAGCAGTCCTGCGGTGTCCATCTGGATCACGGCACCGGCACGCCGCCATTCGACGACGCGCTCCGCCGTACATCCGTAGTACCGCTCCGGGTGGGCAAGCACCGGCACCATACCCGAGCACCCGATGCGATACAGCTCGTCGCCTGCGCTCACGGGAACGCCCAGGAGCGGAAATTCCACCAACACCGCACGGGCGCCGCCGAGTCGCAAGGTGTTGGCGCGCAGGTCCGTGTTCGGTTCGTCGAGCATGATCTCCCATCCCAGGCGCAGCTCGAGCTCGCGGGGGGCAACGCTGCGCAGCTCCTCGAGGATGGCGTAGTTGCGCTCGTAGGGGGCGTACGAAGCCTGCGAGGCGAGGAGATGCGGCGTAAGCACCAGGCACTCCACGCCATCGGCCGCGAACCGCTCGAGCACCGGCAGTGACATCTCGACCGACTTCGACCCGTCATCTACGCCCGGAAGCAGGTGCGAGTGGATGTCGATCATGTCGCCGCAGGCGCTCCGTCGAGGATCGCGGATATGCGCGACATGGCTGCCTGGGCCTGCGCGTCGAGCGTGTGGATCTCGTACGCCGCCATCTCCATCACGTAGGTCATGAGGGCGTCGGCCGCCAGGAGGTCCAGCGCCGATTCTCTTGCGGACGCCTGATGCCGGAGCTGTTCGCCAAGCAATCGCTCGCAGGCTTGCTCGAGCGCCGCCCGGACGCTCGGCGCCCCTTCCAAGTCGAGTTCGTCGATCAACGCGTCCAGGCGGTCCGTCAGTGCGACGGGCGGCCGTGGCGTTCGAGAATGGAGCCACTCACGAACGTTCACGACTTCGCGGCGAGACCTGCAACCACCTGTGGAGCACTCGCGAGCGCTTCCGCAAGACGCGTGGCGTCCGGCACGCCGGCCTGTGCCATGTGCGCCTTTCCGCCGCCACGCCCGCCCACTGCTGTCGCCAGTTCTCGAACGATGACGTCCGCGCGGAGGCCTCTCTCGCGTTGGTCGTCGCTCACGACTGCCACGATTGATCCCTTCCCGTCGTCGAGCCGCGCGGCGAGAATGCCGACGCCGCTGCCGAGTTGTTCGCGAAGCGCATCGCCCATCGCCTGGAGCGACTTGACGTCCGGGACGGTCACTTCGCCGAAAACGAGCCGAGCGCCATTGTCGCCCATGGGCTGCGCGGACGCGAGGAGCCGCTGCAGGTCGTCGCCGCCTCCACGCATTGCCTCCTCGATCTTCTTCTCGAGCGCGCGTCGCTCGTCGAGCAGCTGGTGGACGCGGCGCTCCACGCCCGCCACCGGCGACTTCACCAGCTCCGCCACGCGCACGAGGGCATGTTCCTGTAACCGCAGCTGCGCAAACGCGCCCGGGCCCGTGAGCGCCTCGATGCGCCGCACGCCGCTGGCCACGCCGGTCTCGCTCGCGACCACGAACAGCCCGATCTCGCTCGTGTTGCGCACGTGCGTGCCGCCGCACAACTCCATCGAGA
>JBBQFW010000401.1:0-2842 GCA_038322445.1 Gemmatimonadales bacterium | reverse complement strand
CGCGCCGGTTGCGCGAGAGGTTCTGGGGCTCGTCGTACTGATCGGCCGCGCGGTCGTCCTGAGCGACGCGACGGACCTGTTTGTCATCCGGGGAACGGGGTCCTTCGCTTTCGCTCAGGACGACTCGGTTGGGCGGTCGAGTGCGTCCACGATGGCCCACACCAGCAGTGGCACCATGATCTCGTGGTGCCCGGTGATCTCGTAGCCCTTGCCGTTGCGGGCTGTCGGCCGCTGCACGACGTTCACGCGCGGCCGGTAGTGGCGCTGCATGTCGAGGTCGACCGTCGTGAAGTTCTGGGGATCGCCACCACCGAGGTTTCGCGCGATGGTGAGTGCCTTCAGAAAGACCTCGGGCATGATCACGGCGCTGCCGAGGTTGAGCACGACACCCCCGCCGTCAATGCGGATGAGTGAATGCGCCAGGCGGCGGAAGTCGCGATGGCTCGTGTCCCCGATCGCGGCGCCACTGGCGGCGGGATGCTGGTGAATGATTTCCGCGCCGATTGCGGCGTGGACCGTCAGCGGCACACCGAGCCGCCGCGCGGAGAGCAGGAGCGAGAGTTCCGGGTGCGCGAGGGCAGGTGCCTCGTCGAGGGCGATGCCGAGCACCTCTCCCATGCCGCGCTGCTCGCGCATGCCGCGCAGGAACGCCTCGTTCATCTCGCGGCCCGTTTCTTCGGCCATGCCGAACGTGCCGTCGACAAGTCCCGCCGCGACGTCCTCGGACGTGGCGCCGAAACGTGCGATCTCGTAATCGTGGATGGCCGCTGACCCGTTCATCGCCACGTGGGTGACCACGCGCCGGCGCATGAGCTCCACGAGCACAGGGGCGAGGCCCGTCTTGACGATGTGGCCACCAAGCATGATCACGACGCCACGTTCGCGATTCGCGGCCTCGGCGACGGCAGCCACGACGGCGCGAAAGTCGCGCGCGACGAGCACGTCCGGAAGCGCGTCGAGAAAGGCGCGGAACGAGTGGTCGCCGGCGGGTGGATGCGCGAAGTCGCGCGAGCTCACCTTGTTGGGTCGCACGGCCACGGGAATCGTCCGGATGGCCGCGAGGTCCGCTTCGCCCCATGGGCTGCGGGGCGGAGCTACTTCTTCAGGGCGGCTGTCGCCGCCGGAGGTGGACGGTACGATGTGAGATAGAGGTTGATGGACCCGAATGACAGCGCCGACTTCATCTGCAGCATGATGCGGTTCTTGTCGTCCGAAAGCCAGACCTCGGCGTGCCCGTTCTCGGAAAAGATGCCGGGCGTCTTTATGATCGGCTGCACGACGATGGCGTCGAACTCTCCCGCTGGTACGCGAATGCGCTCCCTGCGCACGACCTTGATTGTGACCGGGTTGCGATCCGGCTTGAAATAGCGGTTGAAACTGTAGGTCTGCCCGACGACGAGCGGGATGGTGCGAATGAAGTACAGGAAGGAACCGTCGTCGAGCGGGCTACTGACACTCGCCTTGGCGGTGTCGCTGCCCTGTACGTAGAGGCTGCTCTCCGGAAACATGTTGTAGACCTGCTCGAAATCGCGTTCCCCTTCGTTCTGGTCCTTCCGGAAACGGAGTGAGTTACCCGTGTGCCGGTCGATCCAGCTTTCGAAAGTGTCGTCCACCTTGTAGAGGAACCGGATGCCGCCATGGATCTGGAGCACCGTATGCCATGTGGACTTGCCGCGCACGTCCTCCACATCGGCCACTTCCATGGAGGCGTTCCCCACGTGCAGCTTGCCGAAGCTGAGCGCGTACTCGAGCCGCTCCCCCACACCGAAGGGCACGCGCGCATGCTCGCCGTCCTGCGCACGCGCGGACGCAACGAGCAACAGCGTGAGAACGACGGCACGGAGGACTGCCAGTCGCGGCACCTTCATCATGCCCTGGTGGCGCGGACGCTCCGGCCGCGGGCGGTGCGGGCAAAGCGGAACAGGCTCATCGCGTCCGTCCACGTGTTCACGCGCGTCTCACGCGAACGCACGTCGTACCGCGGCGCCAGCTCCACCGTGTCGATGCGGCGCGCGTGTGGGGCGGCGCGCAGCAGCATGTCCACGTTGGCACCCCAGCCCTCACCGACGAGCAGCGGATGATCGCCTCGTTCCTTGATCAGGTCGCGAATGACCGAAACGCGAAAGAGCCGCAGGGAGCCGAACGGGTCTCGTACGCCGGCAACGGACACGAAGGGTCGAACGACCCAGGGCGCGACGCGACGAAGCGTGCGCACCTGCGGTGGTACCGAAAGCGTATCGGCCGGCCGCTCCGCGACCACGAGATCCGCGCCGCCATCGAAGCGCTTGATCAGCTCCGGAAGGCTCTCGGGCTGGTCGGTGAAGTCGGCCTGCAGCAGGATGATGGCATCGCGCCGCGGGTATCGCGTGCGCCTGGATGCCTCACGACACAGTGCGTCGATTGCCGCGGCGTACCCGTCACGCGCGCCCCCGAGAACGGTGAGCGGCATCACCTTGTGGTACGGCTCGAGCGTCTCGGCGGTGGAGTCCGTACTGCCGTCATCGTAGACGAGCACCTCGTATTCGCGCGGCTGTTCCTGGAACACCTTGCGGAGGCGCCAGAGCAGCAGGCCGATCGTCGGCGCTTCGTTATACGAGGGAATGCAGATATAGAGCACGAGATCCTCAAGCGGACGCGAGTCGGCGGCGGTGGCGTAAAGGTAGGCGAGTCGGCTCCACAATCGCCACCCTGCGCTGCCGGGGAGAGCCGAAAGATACCCCGCAAACCAACGGGGGGTTCGGCGCGCCTGACGCGCGACTGTTCCCGCAACGCCGAATGGCGCTTTACGCGCTGATCGAAAGTGTGCCGCGTTTACGAGTTGGGATGGAGGATGCAAGTCGAC
>JBBQFW010000400.1:0-2842 GCA_038322445.1 Gemmatimonadales bacterium | reverse complement strand
CGCGAATCGATGGCCTTGCCGTCCACGAGCCCGAGCACTCCGTGGCCGGCTGTTAACGACTCACGGAGCGGACTTCGCGAGTAGCTCCGCCTCACTCAAGCCGTAGATCGGTGGCGTCGGCACACCGAGCAGCCCGAGCGTAAAGTACAGCTGGCCGCGATGATGCGCCTCGTGTTCCACCATGGCGCGCAGCCACTTCCACGTCGTGATGGGTGTACCCGCAGGGGTCATGACCTTACCGGTCCACTGCTCCGGAGTCAGCGCCGCGAACAGTGCGCGCGCCTCCGGATGGAGCTCATCGTAGTAGTCGAGCACTGCGGACATGCCGTCGGCCAGGTCGCGGGCGTGACTCACGTAACGGCTCGGCCGCCCGCACACGGTCTCCCCGTACATCCATCGTTCGACCCCGGCGAGGTGACGCACCTGGTCGCCAGCCGTCCAGCGACCCGGGGCTGGCGTCCACTCCAGGGCCTCCGGTGGAATGCAGACGACCACCCGTCGCGTGCGCGCGTGCACGCTGTCCAGATAGTCGACGAAGGTGGACAGGTCGGGATTCATGAGCAGATCGTGCCGAGGCTGCGACGATGGTGGTGAGCCAGTGCGTGACGCGCACGAAGCGCGCGTGGCGCGGTGGCGCCGCTGCTGCTCGAGCGGTCGCGGTCATGTGAGGTCTCGCCGATCTCGCGGTGAGTTGAGGTATTTGGATCGCCAGGAGCAAGGCATCGCAAAGGTATATTTTCGAGAGACGATTGCAATTGCCCAGCGACTTCACCCCATGTCGCCCAGAGATGTCCTCGTTGGGCGATTGCTGCGCATGCGGGCCTCGGAGCCAATCGTACAGGAGCGCTACTGGCGCGTCAGGTGATAGACATGGCGAAACGAGAAGTCGGTGCCCGTTGGGCGCACCTCCTTCAGGATGGTGAGCTCCGTTCCCGCGATCGTGATCGTCTCGCGTAGCGTGGCCGGCTTGTCATCGTCCTGCCCTTCGCGCTCGGCGACGAGTTGAATCGTTCCTGCCTCATTGTTGCGAAGCAACGAGACGACGTGAAAGATCTCCGGTACCTGTTGCTTGACGCCGGTCCAGTCGAGCGTGCCGCCGTCCGCAGAAAGGATGAAGCGGTCGCCGCCGGTGACCGTCTTGCCGGGGCCGTCATCATAGATGAAGCGAAGTGCGGCGCCACCTTCCAGTGCTGGCACGGCATCCAGGATCGTGGGCAGCGTCACGCGCTTTGTCGGATCACGGTAATCCTTGTACTCGAGGGTGCCGGCCCAGTGGCCGACGATGGCCGAGTGGACACTGGCTGGCGTGATGGACTGTGCGGCGAGCGGAAGTGCCAGCACCTGAAGTGTCGCGACGAAGAAGCGGACGTGCGTCATGCAATGTCACCGAGTGAAAGGCGAGTGGAGCCTTGAATATGGATGTGACATCGCGAAGGATTGAACTGTTTGAATGTTGCTTCGATGCTGATCGCGTTCAGTGATCTTCGGTTCAACGCTGCCGCGCTGGTAGCGGACGGGCATGCGACGGCGGAGATTTCCGCTCGCGCCCTCCCCGCGCCACCCGCCCGATTCCACAAGAGGTCCTCCGTGTTCGCTGCCCGTGTTCGCCTTGCGTGCGCCGCATCCCTCCTCGCCGCCGCCGTCACCGCACCCGCCGCCGCTCAGGCGCGCACCCGGCCGACGCCCGCCTTGCCCGACTCGGCCGCGACGCCAGACTCGGCGCCCGCACCGGGTGGGCCGTTCGACCGCCTCCACTTCCGCTCCATCGGGCCGGCCACCATGTCGGGACGCATCGACGACATCGCCGTCTCCGAGCGCGACCCACGCATCTTCTACATCGCGGCCGCAACGGGCGGACTATGGAAGACCACCAACAACGGTGTATCGCTCACCCCCGTGTTCGACTCCGCTGGGAGTTCGTCCGTCGGCGCGGTGACGATCCCGGCCGACGACCCGAACCTCGTGTGGGTGGGCACCGGGGAGAACAACAACCGCCAGAGCTCGAGTTGGGGTGACGGCGTCTACAAGTCCACAAATGGCGGCAAGAGCTGGGCGAACATGGGGCTGCGCGACTCGAAGCAGGTCGCGCGCATCGTCATCGATCCCATCGACCACGACATCGTCTACGTCGCCGCACTCGGCGACCTCTGGAAAAGCGGCGGCGAGCGCGGCATCTACAAGTCCACCGACGGCGGCAGCACGTGGACCAGGGTGCTCGACGCCGGCCCCGACGCTGGCGGCACCGCACTGGTGATGGATCCCACGAACAACAAGACACTGTACGCCGCGACATACCAGCGGCGCCGCACCAGCTGGGGGATGAACGGCGGCGGCCCGAAGAGCGGCATCTGGAAGTCTTCCGACGCGGGCCGGACCTGGACACGGCTGACGAAGGGGCTCCCCGAGGGTGCGATGGGCCGCATCGGGCTCGACATCTTCCGCAGGAACACGAGCATCGTGTACGCACGCGTCTAGCATGCGAAGCAGGGGGGAGTGTATCGCAGCGACGATGCCGGACAGTCGTGGACCAAGATGGGCGCCACGAACATGCGGCCGATGTACTTTGGCATCATTCGCGTCGATCCCGAGAACGAGTTGCGCGTCTATGAGCCGGCCACCCCGTTGCAGGTAAGCGACGACGGCGGGAAGACCTTCCGCAGCGACGGCGCGCGCACGATCCACGTGGACTTCCACACGATGTGGATTGACCCGAAGGACGGCGACCACATGATGATCGGCAGCGACGGCGGCGTCGGCGTTACGTACGACAAGGGCAAGCGATGGATGTGGTTGTCGCACCTCCCGGTAGGACAGTTCTACCATGTCGGCTACGACATGCAGG
>JBBQFW010000399.1:0-2968 GCA_038322445.1 Gemmatimonadales bacterium | reverse complement strand
CCTCGCTGCTCAGCGTCAGCGAGAAGCCCATCATCTCGCAATAATGCTTCGAGATCGCGAGGACCAATCCCGTGCCTCCGAAGCCCCGCGAGATCGTCGTGTCCTACAGCGCGAACGGCTCGAACACGGCCGCCTGGTGCTCGGCCGCGATCCCGACGCCCGTGTCGGTCACCGTGATCGCGCTCGGCGTGCCATCCGCATTCGTCTCCAGCCCGACGACGACACTGCCATCCAGCGTGAACTTGAGCGCATTCCCCACGAGGTTCACGAGCACCTGGCGCAGCTTCGTCGGATCCGCCATGAGGAGCGCCGCTCCATCCGGCACCTCCGCACGCAGCGCTACACCCGGACTCCGCTCCCGTCCCTCGAGATCCGCAATGACGTCAATCGCCAGCGCGCTCACATCGGTCTGGCTTGCCTCGAGCTCCATCTGCCCGGCCTCGACCTTCGAGAGATCGAGGAGCTCGTTGATGAGCCCGAGCAGGCGAATGGCATTGCTCGCGATGCGTTCCGCAAAGGCGCTCTGCTGTGTCGTGAGGGTCCCCGGACGATTGCTCACGAGCACACGTGAAAATCCGATGATGGCCGTGAGCGGCGTGCGCAGCTCGTGGCTCATGTGCGCCAGGAACTGCGACTTCGCCGCATTCGCCTGCTCCGACGCATCCCGTGCGGCCAGCAGCTCATCGCTCTGTTGCATGAGCTCCTCGGTCTGCACTTCCATCTCGTGCGTCTGTTCGCGCAACTGGTGCTCCACACGACGCATCTCGGACACGTCGTGCATGATCGTGGAGAAATGGCTCAGGGTGCCGTCAGGCTCCCGATGGGCAAGCACCACCTGGTGCATGGTCAGCGAGCGACCGAGGGGACCCCGGATGTGCGTCTCACCGGTCCATTGCCCCGTGGCTGCGGCGACCACCGTGGCCTCCTTCAGTACACGATCCGCGTCGCCGCCCACGTGTCCATCTCGAATGGCGTTCGCCGGGATGTCCTTCATCACGCCACCATCGGTCACCTCGGCCACGGCGGGAAGGCCCATCATCTGCCGACCCGCGCGGTTGGCGTAGAAGAGCTGACCGTCCGAGTCGAACATCCCGACGACATCCGGCGTCTGGTCGAGGACGGCCGCCAGCCGGCGACGCCCCTTCTCCGCCTCCAGCCGCGCGGTGATGTCGATGATGATGGCATGGAGGAGCACGCGCTCTCCACTGCGCACCGGGCTGGCGTAGATCTCCACGTCACGCGACTCACCATCCGCGCGATAGTGCCGGCGGTGGATGACGTTTGCCCTCCCGGCGATGATGCTCGCCGCCATCTCGGGCACCATGGATGGATCCAGTCGGTTCAGCGTGGAAAGATGCATCCCGACGAGGACCTCCTGCGCCTTCCCGTAGAATGCGACCGCCGCAGGATTGGCCGCAGCGATGATCCCCGTCTCGGCATCGACGAGCATCTGGACCGTTCCGTTCAACTCGAAGAGCGACCGATACTGCGCTTCGCTCGAGCGCACGTTATCCTCGGCGGCCTTCTGTGCCGTCACATCGCGAAAGGACGACACCGCGCCATCGATGCGGCCATCGGGGCTGCGCAAGGGACGCGCGGACGTCGCAATCCAGACGACGCGTCCATCAAGCCGGGTAAAGTGCAGCACGCGCTCGAGCTGTGCTTCCCCACTGCGCAGTGCGGCGATGATCGGATGCTGCGTGCGCTCGATCGACGTGCCGTCCTCGTCGAGCGCCGCCCACGGGAGATCTACCAGCACCGCGCCCATGATGCGCTTGCGCCGGATTCCCAGGATGACCTCGGCGGCGTCGTTCATGCTCGTCACGACGCCGTTCGCGTCGATGATGACGATGCCCTCGCTGAGCGCTGCGAGGAGCGCCTCGGTGCGCTGCTCGAGCGCCTCCTTCTCGCGAAGAAGCCGTTCGGCGTTGACGGAATCGCCGTTCTCTCGAGCGGGAACAGCGCGCATGTCTGGATTCATGGAAGCAAGCGCCGACGTTGGTGCTGCACGCTACAGTATCGCCAATAGCGCCTCGGCTCGTTACTCCCCTGCGCATTCTTCACGCGATCAATGCGACATCCGCATGCCTCCCATGCCTGAGCCCGCGCGCTGGAATGGACGCGTCCGCACGAACACCAGCGCGCCGAGCGGCGTACGCGAACCCTGAGCGGACTCCAGCGCTGACGGCACCACATGCACCGTGCCCATGGCGTCCGCCCTTTCCTCGCGGAAGCGAAGGCGCTAATTAGTGTCCATCCCGAAGCTCGGCATTCCCGTGAAAGTGGGAATCCAGTTGGGCCATGGGATGATGGATTCCTGCGTGCGCGGGAATGACGAACGCATCTCGAAGCACTGTTTCAGGATGGCCACGAACTTTGGCCACCTGGAGCATATCCTTTGCCGGAGACTGTCATGAGCGAAACGTCCAGCGACACCGAGCGTCCCGAGCGCGCCAAGCCCGAATCATTCCGCGCGCGCACGCTGACCGCATCATTTACCGTGAACGACCTCACGAAGAGCCTGGCGTGGTACACCGACGTCCTCGGCTTCACGGTCGACCAGAAGCACGAGCGCGGGGGACAGGTCCGCGCCGTGTCCCTCAAGGCCGGCGAAGTCCGCATCCTCCTCGGCCAGGACGACGGCGCCAAGGGCATGAATCGCGACAAGGGTGCAGGCACATCGATCATGCTGGGCACCGCGCAGAACATCGACGAGATCGCGGCGCGAATCAAGGAACGTGGTGGTACCCTCGCGGCCGAGCCGTTCGACATGCCGTGGGGCGCACGCGTTTTCCGCATCGAGGATCCGGACGGCTTCAAGATCGCGATTTCCTCCGTGTAGGCTGGCGTCGCTGTCCCGGACATCCGCAAGCCGCTTCCGCTTCTGGTGTCGTGGGTTCTACCGTCATCCGGGCACATTCCGACTGATATCGGTAGAACTCACGACACCAGAAGCAGAATACAGAGG
>JBBQFW010000398.1:0-2985 GCA_038322445.1 Gemmatimonadales bacterium | reverse complement strand
CGAATCGGCTCGCGTGGGATCGGCGGCAACGGCGGCAAGCAGGGGCTCGATCGCCTCACGCCAGCGGGCGCGCTTGGAAAACAGCATGCCGAGCTGCACCTGCACTTCGGCGTTGCGGTCGTTGGCCTTCGCGGCGCGGCGAAGGTCCACTTCCGCCTGGTCGTATCGCGCACGCGACGCCAGCACGGTGGCGCGCGCGCAGAGGATGGTGACGTCGTCGGGGTTGGATTCCAGCGCGCGGCCGAGTTCGAGGAGCGCGCCTTCCACGTCGCCTCGGCGCTCGAGCAGACTGGCCAGCACCGCGCGCGCGCGCGAGTTACCCGGTTCACGCGAGAGAATGCTCCGGAGCGTGGTGAGTGCCGCGCTCATCTCGCCGCGCTCGGCGAGATCTGACGCCTGATCCACCTGGTCGGGAGCGGCAACGACTGGACGCTCGTCGGTGGCGGCCAGCGGACGCTCCTGGTCCTCGAGGTCGAGGTTCGCCTGCGGCGCCGGTGATGATGCGGTGGTCGGCACGGCTGCGGCGGCCTGCTGGTCTGCCTTCGGCTGCGACATGCTGCTGTTCATCTCCGCGGTTTGGGGATCACGCGAGTGCGAGCGTCGTCTCGGCATTGATCCACTCGAGGTATTTCGCGTTGCCTGCGGTAACGGATAGCGCCAGCAGCTCCGGCACTTTTTACGGATGCAATTCGTCGAAGGCGAGCTGGAGCGTCTCCAGCCGTGCCGAGCGGGTCTTGAGGAGGACGACGACCTCCTGTTCGTCGGCAATCTTGCCCTGCCATCTATACATGGAGCGCCCGCCGGGCATCACGGTGCCGCACGCGATCAGGCGGCGCTCGAGCAATGCGCGCACGAGCTTCACGGCTTCATCCGCGGAGCTGAGCGTCGTCATCACGACGATGGCGTCGGTGTGCGGCATGGTCTGCGTGCAGGGGTAGGAAGGGTGCAACGGACCGGCGTGAGCGCGCCGCGGGGAATCTCGTGCGGCTTCGCGGGGTAATCTAATTGTTGTCTCGCGCCGGGTTGCCATGCGCGACGTTCGCCGCTTGTCTCGAACCGGTCCTGGAGCGAGCTTTCCCTGGTTATGGCAGAAGACGCATTGATCGTCCGCGGCGCACGCGAGCACAACCTGCGCAACGTGGACGTAACCATCCCCCGCGACCGGCTCACGGTCATCACGGGACTGTCAGGCTCGGGCAAGTCATCGCTGGCCTTCGACACGATTTACGCGGAAGGCCAACGGCGCTACGTCGAGTCCCTTTCCGCGTACGCGCGCCAGTTCCTCGGCCTCATGGAGAAGCCGGACGTCGACGCCATCGAAGGGTTGTCGCCGGCCATCTCCATCGAGCAGAAGACTGCAGGTCACAACCCGCGGTCCACCGTTGGCACGGTCACGGAGATCTACGACTACCTGCGCTTGCTCTATGCACGGGCCGGTACGCCGCACTGCCCCACGTGCGGACGTCCGGTGCAGCGGCAAAGCCCGGCGCAGATATCCGAGTCCGTGCTCGCGTGGCCGCAGGGCACGAGGATCGAAGTGCGCGCGCCGCTCATCCAGGGTCGCAAGGGTGAATTCCGCGAACTGTTCGAGACCGTGCGAAAGCAGGGATTCATCCGCGCGTACGTGGATGGCGCCCTTATCGAGCTGGCCGACCCGCCCAAGCTGAACCGTCGCCAGAATCACGATGTGTCGGTGGTGGTGGACCGGCTCACCGTGAGCGCGGACGATCGCGGGCGCCTCACGGACTCCATCGAGACGGCGCTCAAGCTGGCGGAAGGTCTCGTGGAGGTCGTGAACGCCGACACGAATGCCATCGAGACGTTCTCGGAAAAATATGGCTGTCCCACATGCGGCATCTCGATGCCCGAGCTGGAGCCGCGGCATTTTTCGTTCAACTCCCCGTTCGGCGCGTGCAGCAAGTGCGGCGGACTCGGCACGCGTCGCCGCGTGAGCGAGGAGCTCGTGCTGGGCGACCCACGCATCTCGATCCTCGAGGGCGTCGTGCTGCCGTGGGGCGAGCCCACCGGCTACCTGCGCAAGGTCGTGCTGCCCACGCTCGCGCGGCAGTTCAAGTTCGACCTCAATACCGCGTGGGGCGAGCTGTCGCCGTCCGTGCGCGACTGCCTGTTGCATGGCGACGGGTCCGCCGGCAAGAAGAAGAAGGCCGACGCAGCGTGGGAGGGCATCATCGCCAACGTCGAGCGCCGGTACGAGGAGAGCGACTCCGACATGGTACGCGTGGAGCTCGAGGCCTACATGCTCGCCGTGCCATGCTCGGCATGCGAAGGGCATCGCCTCAAGCCGGAGTCCCTCGCCGTGACCATCGATGGCCGCAACATTGGCCAGGTCACGGACTTCGCCATTACCGAGGCGCTCTCGTTCTTCGAGCACATCCCCATCAAGGACAAGGACCACGTCGTCGGCCTCGACGTCGAGATTGCGGGGCCCATCCTGAAGGAGTGCCGCGAGCGGCTGCGCTTCCTCGTGGACGTCGGACTCGACTACCTCACGCTGGGTCGCTCCGCGGAGTCGCTCTCGGGTGGCGAGGCGCAGCGCATCCGCCTGGCCACGCAGATCGGGTCGCGGCTCGTGGGCGTGCTCTACATCCTGGACGAGCCATCCATCGGCCTCCACCAGCGCGACAACGCGCGGCTGCTCGGCACACTCGAACAACTGCGCGACCTGGGTAATACGGTCATCGTCGTCGAGCATGACGAGGAGACCATGCGCGCGGCAGATCACGTCATCGACATGGGACCTGGTGCCGGCAAGCACGGCGGCGAGGTGATCGCGGAGGGGACGGTGGAGGAGATCATCCGCAATCCGCGCTCGATCACCGGCAAGTACCTCAGCGGCGAGCTCGAGATTGCGATGCCCGACGCGCGACGGCCGGTCGACACCAAGCGCATGATCCGCATCCAGAATGCGCGCGAGCACAACTTGCGGAACGTCACGGCGGAGATTCCGCTGGGGCTCTTCGTGGC
>JBBQFW010000397.1:0-2999 GCA_038322445.1 Gemmatimonadales bacterium | reverse complement strand
TGGGTCTTCATCATGCTGAGAGAATAATGTGCGGCTGGATACAAAGTCCCCACCCGGAGGGGTGGGGATTGAAGGTCAGCGGAAGGACGGGCCGTGGATCCACGCGACGATGGAATGGCGCACGCCGCGCTCGATCGGCGTCACTCGATGGGCGAGCATGGAAGGAAATACCGTCGCCGCGCCGTGGTAGCGCGAGCGATGCAGCTCGCCCTGGGGGCAGAACTCGAGGCCCCCGCCCACGTAGTCGCCTGGCGAGGAGAGTTGCACGGTGACGCTCAGCTTGCGCGTGCAGGTGCGGTCTCCTCCGCAGTCGAGGTGCCAGTCGAACTTGCCGCCCTCGTCATAGCGGATGAAGTGCAGCGGCTCGAGGAAGCCGAACAGCTCGTAGCGGTACCAGCCGTTCAGCTTGGCTATCATCGTGGCGATGCGCTCGTAGACCCAACGTGTGTCGCCATCCGGAGCGATCCACGCGGCCGACGCCTTGCGGTAGTTCTCGCGCTCCTGCACCAGCTGGCCCGCATGCAGCGGATGCGATCCGCACGCGGCGATGATGCGAGCGCATTCCGCGGGCGTGAAGAGCTCGAGCATCACCTGGGGCGTCACCACCAGCTCGTTCGAGGCGATATTCTCCAGCGGCTGGAAGCGCTTCATCGCGACCGTCGCTTCCTTCACCAGGTCGGGGAGCCCCAGTGCGAACGGATAGCGTTCGCTACCGGGGCTCGATTGCGCCAGCTCCTTCATCTGGGCTCTCATCGAGGTGTCGTTCATCGCCCTAGACGCTCGCGCTATAGACCCACGGTTGAATGGAAAGGGCGTGGTTGCGAAGCATCTGCCCTTGCGGAGTGTCGATCCAATCCTGCATCACCTCTTCGTCGCCGGGAATGCTGACGAGCACGACTTCGATGTCAGGATTGCTGCCGATATTGGGGCTGAGCGCGGTGGTCGCGAGCCGGGCCGGTGAATTGTCCCAGTACACGGTCCAGATGGCGCCGGGCGTGTTTTGCTGCGTCAGCGCCGGATTCACATCGTCCATGTTGAGCAGCTCGTCGTTGAGCTTCTTGCGGCCGTTTCCGTCGAGGACGGCGAGCCAAGCATAGCGATAGGTGGTTGTCATTTCTCACTCCTAGTATTCTGTCGGTCATGCGCGATTCGACCGGCAGCGTGCGCTCAGTGATTTCATCACGATGAGCACACCCAACACCCCTACCCGTGTCGGTAGGATCGAACGGCATTCGCTGTTTCTTTTTCGCGCAATGCTCGCAATGCTCGCAATTGCCGCATCATTGCTCTGCTGCACAACCGCGGTCATCCCATCGGCACGCCAAGTGATGTTCGTCAACTTCGATCATGAGCTTGCGCGCTCGGCATTCGCGCGCTTCGACGCCGCGTGCAAAGCGATCGGAATCCAGAAGCGGCATCGTGTGACGCTCGAATTCATCGGCGTGGACGTGACCGACGAAGTCGCATTGAGAAAGGCGCTGGTCAAAGGGCTCGCCGCCAACCCGGTCGCCATCATTGCGCCTACGTCGCCGGTCCTGATGGAAGCGGTACGCCTCACCGAAGAGACGCCGATAGTTTTTTTCACTCATCAGGATCCCGTGGATTTGAAGCTCGCAGCCTCGCTCACCCGCAGGCCGCAGAATCTCGCGGGGATCTCTTTCCATCTCGGGATCGAGGCGAAGATGCTCGAGTTGCTGAGAGAGTCCGCCCCCGGCGCGCGGCGCATCGGATACATATTCGACAGCGACGAGGCCCCAAGGGCGAGCGTTGCCGAGTTCCTGGAATCGAGCGCTCGGCGGCATGGCATCCAGTGGAAGCTCGTCCCGGTCAAATCGATCGAGACGTTTGCCAATGACGTCCACAATGCTGGGCCCATCGACGCCTGGTTCGTCACCAAGGCCGGCGTGCTCGACGAGCATCGCATGCAATTCGTCGCGACCTTGCTCGCCACGCATCGCCCGTCCATCTTTCCTTCGCAGCTCGAGGTCGCAAATGGCGCGCCGATGTCCTACGAGGCCGTGTTCGACGATCCCAACGGAGCGCTCGCCGCCCAACTCGACCGCGTGCTTTCCGGCGTGACGCCGGCCGACATCCCGATCGAGCGGCCGAAGCGATTCAGGCTCTCCCTCAACGTCAACGCGGCGCGGGCCTCCGGAATGCTGGTCACGCCAAGACTCCTTTCCCGCGCGGACCGCGTGCGATGAGCCTCGCGCAGCTTTCCGGTGGCGACACCGTGCCGATCGACTCACCCCGGCCGCAGCGTGCTGCGGGGGCGACCACCAGCCGCCTCTTCCGCCGCTACTTTGCGGTCATGGCGCTGGGCACCTGCGGCATCCTGCTGCCCGCGCTCGCCATCGACATGGTGTTGAGCTACGCGGAGGGGTTGCGCACGATCGAGCGCGTCCAGACGATCCGCGCGGACGCGGCGGCCTCGCAAGTCGCATCCCAGATCGCCGCCATCGAGAACCAGGTGAAGGAAGTGGCGAACCTGCCGTGGGGGCGCAACGGCTTGAGCGAGATGGACCGCCGGGCGGAGTTCCGCCGCCTGCTGAAGCGGGTCCCGGCCGTGCTCGAGATCTCGCGCTACGATTCCACCGGCCGCGAGACGCTGCATGTCTCCCGCGTCGGCGAGGATCGGATTTCGGACGTCTCGGCGCCGCAGCTTCTCGACGTGGACCGCGTGCAGGGAGAGGAGATCGCGTTCAGCCCGGTGGAGTTCCGGGATTCGCTCGAGCCGTTCGTGCAGAGCACCGTGCACGAAGGTACTTTCGGCGACGACGGCTGGGTCAAGGCGACGATCGACCTGAAGCACGTCGCCGACCTCGTGGCGCGCCATCCCGTGGAAGGCGGCGGCACCGCATACCTGGTGGATGCTTCCGGAGTCGTGATCGCGCATCCGCAGGTGGGCTTCATGCTCCACCGCACGCTGGTGCGCGACCAGGAGATCCTGCGCTTCGCCTCGGGAAGCAACTCGCCCAAGGACATCCGCGGCGCGTTGA
>JBBQFW010000396.1:0-3001 GCA_038322445.1 Gemmatimonadales bacterium | reverse complement strand
GAAGCCGTGCTCGAGATTGATGTAGTCGGGCTTGAGCCGGTACTTCAGGCGCAGTGCGGCCCAGAATGTCTCGTCTTCGGCGAGTGCCGGCGCGGGCAGCGGCTCGTACCGGGCCCAGAATTTCTCGCCGAGCAGCGCGGCAATCGTGGAGGCACCGAGCGTGCGCAGGAAGTCGCGGGAGTCCATGGGGATGGCGTGAAGGGAAGGGGTTGTCGAATCCTACTCGCGCCGTGCAGTCCATGTCATCGGGCAAGGCCCACCGCGTGCCAGACACGCGGCGGCCGCTGCGGACAGACCCGGTCCGCTGTGCGGGACGTCGCGAGGTGTCCCTCGCAGCGGCGCACGATACGCTGGGCTAAAGGCCTATTCAGCAACGTGTTACGATGCGTGATGCGCGCGTGATGCGCGCGTGATCCGCGCGTGATCGGGGTGTGAGCGGTGCCTCGCACAGTCAGGTGTCACGTCCGACCGTCCCTGCGGCGCGGACCACCCGCCCTCTCGTATGGGAAGCACCGACATGAAGTCACGCTCGCTCCGACCGCTGCGCGCCGCCGTCTGCCTCGCGATGTCCGCAACCCTTCTGGCCGCCTGCGATGACGGCAAAGCATGTTGTGGCCCGCCGCCGACACCACCCGAACCGCCAGCGCCTCAGCCACCTGTGACGCCGAAGGAGGCGACGGTGACGTTCACGGTGGACTCAGCGCGCGGCGCGACCGTGACCACCGCGGTTGACAGCGCGGCGACAGTCACGGTCACGGGGGCTGATGGGACCGTCTACGAATTGCGCGTCCCAGCGACAGCCATCCCAGGGCCGGTGACGATCGAGATGCGACCATTCAAGAGCGTGACCGGCGATCCGATCGGAAACGGCTCACTGCTGGGCGTGGATATCGCCCCGCGCTCACTCCTGTTCGCGGAAGACGCAGAACTTCGCATCACGCCGGCAGCCGGAGCGGTGCCAACGGTCGGGTTTGCCTTCGGAAGTGACGGAACGCGTTTCCACCTGCGCGAGATGAAGCTCGACGGTGGCGTGGCGACGTTGGCGGTAACCGGTGCGGACGAGATCGGGGTCGGGACGTGGAGCACAGCCGGGACGAAGGCCGCCGCCGCGGGCTTCGTACCGGGGGGACGTGCAGGGCTGCTTCATCGCGTCGCGATGCAGTCGATCGGCATTGCGCAGGACTCCGCCACGCTCGACGGGGCGTTTCTCGACTACTGGACGAAAGACGTATTGCCGCTGGCGAGTATCACGGTCGCGCCGTCACCGAGCACCGGCAGCGTGAAGCGGGCGCCGGTGCTGGCGCAGACAACGACGCAGCCATGTGTAACCGCATGGGTGATGTCGTACAGGTACCTCGAAGCGCTTCGCCTTCGCACCCGCACTGCTTTGAACGCGCGGGTGGCATCACGGGGAAACGGGCGTGACCTGGAGTTCAGGGGAGCCATTCGTATCATGTGGGAATCCTGTGCGACGCGGCAGCGTGATCTGTGCGTGAACAGGAACAAGCTGCCGTTCATCAACGAAATGAAACTGGAGGAGGCTTTTCTGAACTACCTGTCACAATTCGCGCAAACGTCGGAATTCAGCGCGATCGCCTCGTACGTGCGCGACCAACAAATCCTGTGCCAATACGTCCGTCTCGAATGGAAGTTCAAGTACTTCGAAGGCGGCCCTGTCCAGACGTTGAAACAGGAAGCGACCGGTGTGGCTGACTCCTTCGACCTCGATCTGTTCCTGAAGAGCGTGACCAACGCTCGAGGGAATACGATGGTTGAGGTCTCAACGTCGACCGAGCGTTACGAATTAGGGTTCAACCCGCGAGGCACTGGCCCCGGGGCCAACGGCACGGGATGGCCGTTCAGAGTCCCGATGAAGTTCGACGTATTCGAGCTCAACGACGGCCGGTGCACGTCGGAGGTCAACCCGTCGTCGATCGACGGCGGCATCATTTCGTACGCTGAAACCGAGTGGGACGTGGCGCGCGACGCCGGAACCGGTGCGATGCTGGATGCGAACCCGCTGTCGTTCACACTTGGCGCCGCTCCCGGGAATGATCCCGCGACGATCATCGCGAAGTCCGGTTGCTCGAGCCCCGGAATCTTCAACCTGTTCAACACCTTTTCGATTGTCTACGTCGGATCGATGGCCACAGTCACACCTTCCCAGATGTCACCCGCCGGCAGCCGCTTCCTCATCTATCGGAAGGCGCTGACGAAACCCGTTGGCATCTTCAACGACACCATCGCGTCGTATGAGGCGGGCGCGACCTCCGGCACGCGTCGTGGATTGGTGGGTGGGCTGTACTATTTCACCGAAAAGCTCGCGCTCCGCCACGTGAAGCTGACGCCGTAGCATCGCCGCTGTCGACGCACGGGTGAGTGTTCCGGGAATCAGCCGTGCGGCGATAGCGGCGCGACCGTCTGCGTCGGCGCGTCGAGCAGCGCGCGAATGTGCGTGGCCAGCGACGCGCGCGCGAACGGCTTTGTCAGCACGCGCGTCGCCGCCAGCGACTCGTCGCCGTCGAGCATGTGCGCGAGATAGCCGGACATGTAGAGCACGCGCAGGTCGGGCTGGCGCCGCTTTGCGGCCGCCACCACCGCCGGCCCGTTCATGCCGTTAGTCTTGACCACGTCCGTCAACAGCAGGTCAATTCGACCTGCCGCATCGAGCGCCGCCAGTGCGTCAGGGCCATTCGCGGCCTCGATCGTCCGGTACCCGAGCGACGCCAGACAGCGCAGGCAGTACCGCCGCACGCTCGGATCGTCCTCCACCACCAGCACCATCTCCGGCGCCAACGCGGACGCGCGTGGCAACTCGGTTGGGAGTCTCAGCTCGACGCTCATCTCGGCCTGCGTTGCCGGCAGGTACAGCTGGATCGACGTCCCGATGCCGACTTCACTGAAGACGCGCGCCTGCCCGCCACTCTGTCGCACGAACCCGTCAACCATGCTGAGACCGAGACCACTGCCGCTCCCGACTGGCTTCGTCGTGAAGAACGGC
>JBBQFW010000395.1:0-3015 GCA_038322445.1 Gemmatimonadales bacterium | reverse complement strand
CTTCATGGGCACGATACGCTATTACGCCGCACTGGGCGTCGAGCGCGTGCGCCTGGAGCGTGAGGCGCGGCAGGCGCGCGACCTTCGTGAGGCGAACCGGCTGAAGGACGAGGTACTCGCGACGGTCTCGCACGACCTGCGGACGCCGCTCACGTCGATCAAGCTCCTTGCGCAAGCGTCGGCCGTACGTGGTGATCCGGCGGCGGCTACGATCGAGCAGCAGGCGGATCGGCTCTCACGCATGGTGTCGAACGTCCTGGATCTCTCGACGATACGATCCGGCACGGTGCGGCTGGAGATGGAACTGAACACGGCTGAGGACGTGATTGCCGCCGCGATCGCGCAGGCGCAGGGCGGCCTGAATGGCCGACGGCTCCACGCGAGCGTGGATCTCGACGAGCCCGAACTGGTGGCGCGATTCGACTTCGTCCAGACGCTGCGCATCCTCGGCAACCTGATCGACAACGCGCTGCGCTATTCACCAGAGGGCGCCGTCGTGCACGTCACGGCTGCGCGCGAGGAGCCGTGGATCGCCATGCGCGTCATCGATACGGGTCCCGGTGTTCCCGAGGAGGAGCGCGACCGGATCTTCGAGGCCTTCTATCGTCCGAAACGCCAGGCGCCCGACGGAGGCTCATCGGGGCTGGGGTTGTCGATTGCGCAGCGACTTGCGGAACTACAGGACGGCATGGTGTGCTACGAGCCACGTCCCGGAGGCGGGAGCATCTTCACCGTGCGCCTTCCGGCCGTCGACGTGGATCCCGCGCTCATGGCCGACGCATAGGCTCGTCGTCACGCTGTATGCCGAACACGTCGGCGCCAACCGCCGCGTTCACCGCATGGACGCTCAGCCAGTAGTCGTGCAGCGCCGCCACGTAGTCCGAGCGCACCTCCGCGTTCGATCGGACCGCGTCGAGCACGTCGAGCAGGGAGCTGGCGCCGCGCGAGTACGCGTATCGCACCGCAGCGAGCCCTTCGTCCATGCGACGCAGCAGTCCGGATTCGTACCGCTCGACAAGTGCGCGCTGAATCCGGAATTCCGCCTCGGCGGCGGCGACGTCGCGCTGCACGCCGATTGCACTGCGGTCCTCTGCGAACCGTGCGCCCGCAACGCCCGCCGCCGCCCGCTCTCGCTCACCACCGTGAAGGTTCAGGAGTGGCAGGTCGAACCCGACGCCAAATGAATAGAAATGCCCGCTCTCAAAGGGGGCGGTGTACTGGCGGACGAAGGAGAGCACCGGCGTCGGCAGCACGAGCGACGACGCGAGATGCTGTGCCTCCCGGCTGCCCTCCACACGCACGCGAGCGGCATTGAGGTCCGCGCGATTGGCCAACGCGAGCATCGGGAGCGATTCGGGCGGTGTGGCGAGCGCGCGGTACGCGAGCGACCCGATGGCTACGAAGCCGGTGTCGGGGTGTGCCACGCCCATGAGCGCCTGCAGCGCTCCGCGCGCCACCTGCACATCCACGTCGGCCCGCGCCTGCTCGGCGTCGGCGCGCGCGAGCTCCACTTCGCTCCGCACGAGATTGCGCGCTGGCGCATCGCCCGCCCGAACCCGCGCGGAGTCGGCCACGAGCAACTGGAGCACCGCTGCGCGCCGGTCCCGCGCCAGCGTGCGTCGTTCCTGGGCGAGAAGCACATCCAGGAAGGACCGCGCCACCGAAAAGCGCAATTGACGGAGGACGTCACTGCGATCGAGGATCGATGCCTTCACGCCGATTGTCGCTGTACGGCTGCGGTAGAGACGCGAAGGCATGACGTCGAGCGGCAGGGATACGGCGTATTGATACGGGTTATTCGGAAGCCCGCTGAGCGTGGGATTGGGGAGCGCGACGGCGATGCGCCGTTCTGCACGCGCCGAGTCGATGGTCGCGCGCGCGATGAGGGCGTCGGGATTGTCGCGCAGCGCCGTCGCGATGGCCTGTGGCAGGGTCACGCCCTGCTGTGCACGAGCCGGATGCGTGACGATTATCGCGAGGGCGAGCAGCGCATGCGTCGCGGAAGGGATGCGGATCTTCATGCGCGAAGGGTCACGCCGAGCGCGCTCCGATTGGTATTGGTGCGCGCCCTTTTAGCGGATATTTAGCACTACCAGCGCGGCGGCCAAACGATCCTTCAGTCGTGCGTCAGGACCGACGCACACCAACCAGGATCGGGAACATGCTGTCGTCATCACGCGCACATCGCGCTTTGCTGCTTGCGTCACTCAGTCTGCTGTCGGCCCAGATGGCGGGGTGCCGCAAGTCTTCCGCGGCAACGGCCACCGATACCGGTCCGGACGTCTCAGCCGGCGTCCGGGTCGTGGGAAACGAGCTCACGATACCCGCTGCCGATCCACGGATCGCACACCTGGTGACAGTTCCCGCCGCACCATCGGTCACCGATTCTCTGCGGGTGCCAGGACGCGTCGTGTGGGACGACGACGCCACGGTGCGCGTCTTCTCGCCCTTCGCTGGACGCGTGGAGCGCGTCGTGGCCCAGGTCGGACAGCGCGTGCACGCCGGCGACGTGCTCGCGTGGATCGCGGCACCGGACTACGGACAGGCGCAGGCCGATGCCCATCGTGCAGTGACCGACTTCGCACTCGCCAAGCGGACCGTCGATCGCACACGTGACCTCCTCGACCACGGCGTCGCCGCGCGCAAGGATCTCGAGTCGGCCGAGGCGGATCTCGAGCGTGCACGCACTGAGCAGGCGCGCGCCATCTCGCGCCTTGCCATGTACGGCGCGGACACCACCGGGATCAACAAGGCCTTTCCGTTGCGCGCGCCACTCGCGGGCCAGATCGTGGAGCGCACCCTCACGCCCGGCCAGGAAGTGCGCCCCGACCAGATGCTCGCGAACGCGCCCCAGCTGTTCGCGCCGCTGTTCGTGATCACGAACCCCGCACGCGCATGGGTCATCCTCGACGTGCCGGAGCGGGAGCTGCCTTACATCTCGAACGGCGCCGCACTCAACGTGCAGCCGAGTGCGTGGCCAAACCGGTCGTTCCCCGGTCGCGTGACGTTCGTCGC
>JBBQFW010000394.1:0-3021 GCA_038322445.1 Gemmatimonadales bacterium | reverse complement strand
CGCTCGAGCTGCCGCACGCCGCTTTCGCGCGTGTACTTGCTCACGATGCTCATCACGGCGTCGTCCTTGAAGACGACATTCTTGCTCTTGAGCCCTGAATCCTCGAGCTGGCGCGGAATCAGGTACTTCTTCGCAATCTCGGCCTTCTCGCGCTCCGTGTAACCGGCGAACTCGACGACCTCCATTCGATCCAGCAGGGGCCCCGGGATGTTCTGGATGAAGTTCGCCGTCGCGATGAACAGCACCTCGCTCAAGTCGAACGGGATGCCCAGGTAGTGATCCGTGAAGCTGTCGTTCTGCGCGGGATCCAGCACCTCGAGCAGCGCACTCGCCGGGTCGCCCTGGAAGCCGGATCCCAGCTTGTCCACCTCGTCGAGCAGGAAGACGGGATTGCGCGTCTTCGCCTGCTTCAGCCCCTGCACGATGCGTCCCGGCATTGCCCCGACATACGTACGCCGATGGCCGCGAATGTCCGCTTCATCGCGCACGCCGCCCAGGGACACGCGCACGTACTCGCGGCCCAGCGACCGGGCGATCGACTTGGCGATGGATGTCTTGCCAACACCCGGCGGCCCCGAGAACAGCAGGATGGGCCCCTTCGCCATGGCGCGCGCCTTCGCCTCCTTCTTGTCCGTCACGGCACGATGCTCGTCCGTCACGCCGAGCACCGGCGTGGCGTTGTCCTTGTCCACCTTGAAGCTCTCGATTGGCACCTCGCCCGATTGCTCCACTTCGTTCGCCAACTCCTGCGCGCGAAGCTGGCGCACAGCCAGGAATTCGAGCACCCGATCCTTCACGTCGGGCAGTCCGAAATGGTCGTCGTCGAGCACCTGCTGCGCCCGATTCAGGTCGAGACTGTCATCCGACCGCGTATTCCACGGAAGCTCGGCAATCCACTCCAGGTACGTGCGGATGACCTGCGCCTCCATTGATTCACGGCCAGCGCGTTCCAGGCGACCGAGTTCGCGCTCCACTTCCGTGCGGGCGACGGGGGGTAGCTCGAGCTTGTCGAGCTTCGCCCTCAGCTCGCTGATCTCCTTGCTCTGGTCGTCGTCGCCAAGCTCCTTCTGGATCGCCTTCATCTGCTCGCGCAGGTACATCTCGCGCTGGCGCTCGCCCAGCTCCTCCTGCACCTGCGACTTGATCTCCTCCTGCATCTCGATCATGCCGATCTGTCGCTGGACGTGCACGAGCACTCGCCTGAGGCGGTCCTCCACTGAGAGGTTCTCGAGAAGTCCCTGGCGCTCGGCCACGGGCAACTCGATATAGCCCGCCACGAGGTCCGCGAAGCGGCCGGCGTCAGTGACGGCATCGAGCACCTGGTGCACCACTTCCTCGGGCAGGCCGCGGCGCTCGCCCAGTTCTGCGGCACGCTCACGAATTTCCTTGTAGAGCGCGACAAAGGTGGCGTCGTTCTCGTCGAGCGGCTTCTGCTCGTCGAGCGGCGTCACGATGGCGCTGAGGTAATTGTCGGCCGGATTGGTGACGTACTGAATGGCGGTCGCCCGTTGCTCACCCTGAAGCAACAGCTGGACGCCCCCGAGCCCGCGCTGGATCTGCCCAATGCGAGCGACCACGCCCATCGAATACAGGATCTCCGGCGTCGGTTCGTCCGTGTTGTCCCGCTGCGCCACGGCGAACACAAGGCGGTCACCCTTGAGGGCCGCTTCGATGGCGCGCAGTGTACCAGGCCGGCCGGCCGAGATGGGGGCCGTGAGGCCAGGGAAGATGACTGTCCCGCGAAGCGGGAGGACGGGAAGCGACTGACGCTGACCCATGATGGTTCCTTGTAGAAACAGTGATCCGCGAAGGGTGATCGCTTCACGGGACCCACGCTGGGCGTGGGCGACGCCTTCAGGTTCGCACCTTCCATTCCAGCCGCGCCACGACAGCCCGGCAGGGTTTGACACTTCCTGGCGCCATCATGACGTAGGGTGACTGCCGCTGTGGCGGTTGTCCTTTCCACTGCCAGTCCGCTGTGCTACAATGTCCCTCTCCATCCTGACCCTGCCTACCCGACGTCGCTTGCCCGACCCGCTCGCCACTGCCGCGGACGACGAGCTTCGCGCTCACGTTGAGCGCGCGCTGACCGCCCACTCCGAGCTCGACTGCGAGATCGGACGGGGAGGCATGGGCATTGTGTACCGTGCCCGCGACCGGCGGCTCAAGCGCCAGGTGGCCATCAAGTTGCTGCCGCCCGAGCTCGCCTTCCGGAGCGAAATCAAGTCCCGCTTCCTCCGCGAGGCGGAGACTGCGGCCCAGCTGTCGCATCCCAACATCGTCCCCATTTATACCGTCGACGAACAGGCTGGCCTGGTCTTCTTCGTCATGGCGTACATCAGCGGCGACAACCTCGCCAAGCGCCTGCACGAGCGCGGCGTGCTCACCACGGACGAAACCCGCAAGATCCTTCGCGACGTCGGCGACGCGCTCTCCTACGCCCACGACTGTGGCGTCGTGCACCGCGACATCAAGCCGGACAACATCCTGCTCGACGCAGTGACGGGTCGGCCCATGGTCACCGATTTCGGCATCGCGCGCGCGATGGACAGCAGCGGCGACAGTCGGCTCACCGCCACCGGCATGGCCATCGGGACGCCCGCCTACATGTCGCCCGAGCAGGCAGCGGGCGATCGCGAGATCGACGGACGCAGCGACATCTACTCCCTTGGCATCCTGGGCTACCAGATGCTGACGGGCGATCCGCCGTTCAGCGCCAGCAGCACGCCGGCGATGCTCGTGAAGCACATCTCGGAACTTCCCATACCGGTGGAACAGCGGCGCAGCGACGTGCCGCCCGATCTGGCGCGGTCCGTCATGACGATGCTTGAAAAGGATCCGTCGCGGCGGTTTCCCTCGGCGGCGGCACTCGTGGCGGCGCTCGATTCGCGTGAGGCGCCCGCGCTCCGCCCGCCGGCCGCCGGCGCGAAAGGCAACCAGAACGCGCAGCGCGCCCCCGAGGCGCCGCCGCTGCCCTCCTTGGGGTCACCACAACACGGGGGCTACCAGCCGCAGGTGACG
>JBBQFW010000393.1:0-3074 GCA_038322445.1 Gemmatimonadales bacterium | reverse complement strand
ACCTGCGCATGACGTTGACTGTCGACGGGCGATTTCTGAATGGCGTAGTACAGTGCCGAATACAGATGGTGGAGCGAGACGCGCGGGCCGAGTTCCCGCGCGCGAGCAAAATGGCGCTCGGCATCACGCCAGCGGCGCTCGAAGTAGAACGTGTAGAACGCCAGCGAGAAGTTCGCCTCGGCCAGTCCGGGATCGAGCTCCATCGCGCGTGCCACTGCGGCCGCTGCCTTGTCCCGATTGTCCTCCGCGCGCGTCCATCCGTACACTCGCAGGATGCCGTAGCAATCAGCGAGGCCGCAGTAGGCGACGGCGTAATTGGGGTCGAGGGCGATCGCCTGCTCGAAGCACTGGATTGCGACACGCACCGTGGCCGGCGAGCGCTGGTGCCAGCAGGAACGACCCTTGAGATACAGCTCGTACGCCTCGAGGTTGTCGGTCGGTCGCCGAACTACTGGCACGGGTGCCGCCGCTCCACTCGCGAGCAGCGCGGGGACCAGCGCGCCGACGATCGATGCCACGATGTCATCCTGGATCTCGAACACGTCGGTCATCTCGCGATCGTACCGTTCGGACCAGAGCTGAAAGCCCGTCGCGGCATTCACCAACTGCGCCGTCACCCGCAGCTTGGCGCCGGCGCGCCGCACACTGCCTTCCAGCACCCACGCGACATTCAGCTGTTCACCGATGTCGCGAATGTCCAGCTCACTGCCGCGAAATCGAAACGCCGAGGTGCGCGACGCCAAGTGCAAACCCGCGTGCGCCGTGAGCGCATTGATCAGGTCTTCGCTCAGGCCATCGGAGAAGAACTGATTGTCGGCATCGCCGCTGCGATTGACGAACGGCATGACCGCCAGCGACTGTGCCGGCGGCGCAGGGCGTTTCGTCACGACCGGTACACTCGCCACGTCTGTCAACGATGCGACGAAGAGGGCCGCGGTGTCGTAGCGATCCATCGGTGCACGTGCGAGGGCTTTCTGCACGACGTTGGCGACCGGACGCGAGACACCGTCGCGGAGCGCAGTCACGTCGGCGGGTGCCTGCACGAATCGCTTGGCGATGACGGCCATCACCGTCGGACCGGTGAACGGTGGCTCCCCGACCAGCATTTCGTACAACACACAGCCGAGCGAGTAGATGTCACTGCGACCATCGACTGCTTCGCCCGACGCCTGCTCGGGACTCATGTAGGCCGGCGTCCCGACACTGACGCCGGTTTGCGTCGCCGTCTCGGCGTCGACCGACTCCAGTGCCTTCCCGATGCCGAAGTCCGCCACCAGAGCGTGCCCATCCTGCAGCAGGATGTTGTCGGGTTTGATGTCGGGATGCACCACACCGTTCTTGTGCGCGTGCTCCAGCGCGCCCGCCACTTCGCTGGCGATGCGCACGGCATCGGCCACGGGCAGCATCCGCTCGCGATCCAGCCGGTCGCGCAGTGACTCGCCTCGCACCACCGGCATCACGTAGTACAGCGCATCATCCACCTGCCCCGAGTCGAAGAGCGGCAGGATGTGCGGATGACTGAGCCGGGCCGCCATCCGGATCTCGCGCAAGAACCGCTCGGCGCCGACCGTCTGTGCCACGTCGTCGCGGAGGACCTTGATGGCGACGTCACGATCGTGCTTGAGATCGTGCGCGAGGTAGACAGTGGCCATACCACCCTGGCCGAGTTCGCGGTCGAAGCGATAGCGGTCGGCGAGGGTCTGCTGGAGCGTCGCGCGCAGTCTGTCGGTCACGCGTTGATCCACGCGAGTGCCGTGCTGCGGACACGGGGATCGAGCGCCGGCACGGTGTCGAGTCGCGACGCGAGGACGTCGGCCATGACCACACCGCGCCGCACGAGCGCACGGCAAAACTCCCGATCCTTCTCCCGGCCTGCCGCCGCCTTCGAGACCCAGAGGTCGTGAAGTTCCAGGCACCAGGCCGTGACGCCGCGCGTGCCGGGCGTGTCGAATGGCACGAGCCGCGCCTGCCACCCCTCCGGCAGCCGCGCCGTGGATTCGACGACGCCCTGCGCGTAGTAGCCGAAGGTGTCGTGAAACATCGACGCCTCACCGATCGAGCCATCGATGAGGTCTGCCAGCCGCCCGTCGGCGTCACCACGCACCGCCACATCGACTTCCACCGAGCGCGTGGCCTCGATCGGCAGCGGGCCAGCCATGCTGCCATGGACCGCCTGACTGCCGATGACCAACAGCTCCGTGACACCCAGCACCGCGCCTGCGGCGCGAATCGCGTGCTCGAATTGCTCGCGCGTCATGACGCCTGGTCAAGCGACGCGGTGGGCTCGGACGCTCCGTCGCGTTCGTGCTGCGCGAACGTCCGATACACCTGCGCACGTTCAGCGGCCGAGAGGATGCCGGTGAACGGCGTGACGTGACGGAGTTCGCGCGCCCATGGCGCACGATCGGTGATCGCCGGAAGCAGGGCTTCGAGCGGGCGCCGCAGGAGACACTGCCATTCATCGAGCAGCGGGCGCGCCCCGGGATGCAGCGCACGCATGCGGGCGAGCGACGCGCGCGCGCGTGTCAGCACCGCCTCGGGCTCCGCGCGGAGGCGCGCGCTGACGGCCTCGTGCAGCAGCAGGGAGCGCCGGTCCTCACGCGTGAGCGGCGGCACGAACCGTAGATCCACAGCCAGGCCCGCCGCTCGTGCCAGCCGCTCGACGGTGCGCCAGGTGGGGCTCTTGCGGTCGCCTTCGTAGGCCGCGATGGCCGACTGCGAGGTCCCCGCCTGCGCGGCGAGGTCCTGTTGGGTCCGGCCGGCGGTGAGGCGGAGGAGGTGGACCGGGTTCATGTTGCAATATATCTGATCGCGTATGCCTGCACGAGCGAATCGCGCGGATCCGAGGCAGGTCAGCACGTGGCAGTGCGTCGCCGGCGATGCTGCTGGGGCGCTGGCGAGGGACGCCTTGGCACTTGAGCAGGAGCACTGCCGCGCGGCGCTCCGGACGTCGCCGATGAAGCGGGCAAAGTTGACGGGTCTCAGGCGGAATGCGCCGGCGGTGCTGGAGGACTCGAGCCGGTAGTGCACTGTGGTTCGCGCGGCATGGGGTCGGAGTCCATGAACGCTCGGCC
>JBBQFW010000392.1:0-3077 GCA_038322445.1 Gemmatimonadales bacterium | reverse complement strand
TTCGCGCGACTGGGAACCGGCGCGCCAGCGGACCTCGCGCGCCTGCTGCCTGCGATCGCCGCGTATGCGGACTCGACGCGCCGACAGCTCGACGTCGAACGGCCAGCGCTCGTGGTGGGATACCTCTCGCGGCTGTCGGAGGTGGTGTCATCCGCACGCAACCTGCTGCATGGATGCCGGCACCCCTCTCCGCGCGCCGCGCTGACAATCGTCACGTATCGTCCATGCACGGCCGTGCTGCTCGATCTGGATGCGTCACTCGACCTCATGGTGGCGCGCACTTCCGATGCGCTGATGGCGGCGGCGGGGATCACCGTGACGGCCGTCGCCGATCGGGAGTTCGTCGCGACGGGCGATGCCACCCCGGTCAAGGTCACGGTGTCCAATCACGGCGAGTCGTCTGTGCGAGTGAACGACGTCGCCATCACGGGTGGCATCGCCGAGCGGATGTTGCTCGCCGTGAACGTACCGGTGCACGGAAGCCTGGCGCTCGTGCGATCGGTGACACACTTGTCCGACGCGCATCCGTGGTGGATGTGGAAGCGCGAGGAGAATTTCTTCCCGTACTCCACCGTCGGCCTCGACGGCGTGACGCGTGCGGATGTGGTCCCGAAGTCTTTCGCCATCGACGACATCGCGGTTCCCGAGGGAATGCGCAGCGTGACCGATGCGGTGGTGACACTTACCGTTGGCATGACGACCATCGCCTCGCACATCCGGCCGGTCGTATTCCGCAGCGCGGATCCGATCCTCGGCGTACGCGATCGGCCGGTGAGCGGAGTGTTGCCGGTCACGCTGGGCTTCGAGCGCACGATGGAGTGGGCCGTGGCGGGCAAGCCACTGAAGAAGCAGGTGCGCATGATCGCGCGGTCGTATTCCGACCGGGCACGGACATTCGCGCTGCGAACGGGCCCGGCCAGCGGTGGCGTTCGACTGGATTCACTCCCGCGCGCGATCACGCTCAATCCGAACGACGCGCGAGAGCTGTTCGTCACGCTTCGGGGGACACCGACGCAGATGCGCTACGAGCTGCCGCTCGTCGGCGTGGCGGGAAGCGAACAGTTCACGTCGGGCTTCCGCACCGCGCAATACACCTACCTGCCGCCGCTCCACTTCTTCCGGAAAGCCACGCTCTACGTGCAGGGCGTGGCCGTCGACATTCCACCGCGTCTCGCTGTCGCCTACGTGCGCGGTGCGGGTGACGACATCGACATCGCACTCAAGCAGCTCGGTGTACCGACCTACTCCTTCAATGCCGAAGGCCTGTTGCGATTCGGGCTGGATGGCATCAGCACGCTGGTGTTCGGCCCCGAGGCGTTTCGCGTGGACCCCAACCTCGCGGGAATGAGCGACCGCTTTGAAGTGTTCATGCGCAAGGGCGGGACGATCGTGATGCTCGGCAATCCGGCGGCACTGCCGCTTCCCGGTATCGTGCCCTATCCACTCGCGATCGCGGCTCCGTACCCGGACCAGGTGACCACGCCGACAGCGCCCGTTACTGCGATCGGTGGCTCGCGTCTCCTCGCGTGGCCCAATCGCATCACTGCGGCGGACTGGAAGGAATGGGTGGGCGACCGCGCGACCTCGATTCCGTCGGTCGTCGATCCGCGGTACGAACACGTGGTCATGATGCACGACCCTGGCGAACCCGACAACCGGAGTGCGCTGCTCGCGGCTCCGGTGGGGAAGGGACACTTCATCTACTCCAGCATCACCTTTCCTCAGCAGATTGCGAACGGCGTACCGGGCGCCATGCGGCTGTTCATCAACCTCCTGAGCGCGGGCATCACGCCTTCGAGATAGCGGTCACGACGCGCGACATTTCGCGCTAGGTTTGCATCGGCGCCACTGCCTGTCCCTTCGAGCGGCCATGACAAAAACCGAAGTCCTCTGCGTGGGCGAAGTGCTCTGGGATTCCCTTCCCGAGGGGCTATTCCTGGGCGGCGCGCCGTTCAACGTCGCCTGCCATCTCCGCGCGACTGGTACACCTGTCGCCATGGTGAGCCGCATCGGCACCGACCGACTCGGCGACGAAGTCCTGCGCCGCGCCGCGCGCTACGGTGTCACCACGGATCTCATCCAGGTCGACACGACACTCGCCACTGGCTTCGTGCGCGTCGACATCGATCCGTCTGGCAATCCCAGCTACGAGATTCTCGCGCCCGCGGCCTGGGATGCGATCGAGACGAGCGAGGCGCTGCTGCTACGCGCGAGCAACGCGCGAGCGATCGTGTTCGGCACGCTCGCGCAACGCCATCCGACGTCGCGCGAGACAATTCGCCGACTCTGGGAGAGCGACGCCCTCATCGTGTTCGACGTCAACCTTCGCGCGCCGTTCGAGGATAAGGCGGTGGTCGCCGAGTCGCTGACGCGGGCGAACGTCGTGAAGCTCTCCGCGGAAGAACTGGAGCGCGTCGCGGAATGGTTCGCACTGCGCGGCGACTTCGAGGCAGTGATTCGCGCGCTCGCCGCAAAGTTCACGTGCGACGTAGTCTGCGTCACGCGCGGAAGCGAGGGTGCGGCACTCCTGCATGGCGACGCATTCACCGAGCACCCCGGCTATGAGGTGGAGGTGAAGGACACGGTCGGTGCGGGTGACGCATTTCTCGCGGTGCTGCTCGCGGGACTGCTGAGTGGAGCGACGGATGCCGCACTGCTCCAGCACGCGAACCTCATTGGCGCCTACGTCACCACGCAGTACGGCGCCGTGCCCGCCGATCAGGGCTCCGCAATGTCGCTGCCCGTTGCGCCAGTACCACCGCCGAAGCCGAAGGTGAAGACGCCAAAGTCAAAGCGCTCGCGCCGGTAAATGGAGCTTCGCCACCTTCGCTATTTCGTTGCGGTCGCCGAGGAGCTGCACTTCGGGCGTGCCGCTGAGCGGCTGCGGATTGCACAACCGCCACTCAGTCGGCAGATCAAGGATCTCGAGCGTGAGATCGGCACCCCGTTATTCGAGCGCGTGCCTCGCGGCGTTGAACTGACGCCGGCAGGACAGGCCTTCCTTCCCGAGGCGCGGCTGACGCTCGCGCAGGCCGAACGTGCCCAACGCACCGCGCAGCGCGCCGCACTCGGCGAGA
>JBBQFW010000391.1:0-3170 GCA_038322445.1 Gemmatimonadales bacterium | reverse complement strand
ATCGGACGTTCTCCGGGTCCGAAGGCGAGCTTGTGCAGCGTGGCGTCGTTCTCGCGACGAATGCCTTCGGCCGACAGGAATTCCGTGACGACCACGTCCGCGCCCTGCTCGCTGCACAGCTGCCGGAACGGCGACTCCGACACTCCCGCCATTGGGGCGAGATACAGCGGAACGGTGGCGTCGATGGGGAACGGGAACTTCATGTCATCAAGTTTACCGGGTCCCCGAAGTGCAAGCAACGATTGCGTTTGACAAGCCCGCACAACGTCGGATACGTTACTCTGTTCGCACGTGATCGACAGGCTGCTGCGAGCGGCCTCTGGCATTGCCCACGCACGGGATCAGACGAGATGGAACTGCGCGAGTTCTTCAGCGAAGATGCAATCAGGCTCGAGCTCGAAGGCGAGAGCAAGGACGATGTCCTGAAGGAGCTCATCGGCCTGCTCAAGCTGGACGAGAAGTCCGAGGGCATGCTCTACAAGATGCTGAAGCGGCGCGAGAATCTGGGTTCCACGGGCATCGGCCGGGGCATCGCGATCCCGCATTGCCGGTCGCTGGTGGTCAACAAGCTGCGCGTCGCCTTTGGGCGCAAGACAAACGGCATGGACTTCAAGGCGATCGACGAGAAGCCCGTGAACTTCTTCTTCCTCATCGTCGCGCCGCCACTCGAGGTCTCAAACCAGTACCTGCCGGTGCTGGGCAAGATCGCGCAGTTCTCGAAGGAGCCCGACGTCCCGCAACGGCTGCTCGGCCTCACCGAGCCGCACCAGTTCCTCGAGCTGCTGAAGGAGAAAGGCGTCTAGCGGCAGGGGTCCAGCGCGAATCAGTAGAGAAGGACCGTCAGGGCGAAGACCATGGCCACCACGGCGACGAACGCAGCGAAGTAGAGTGCGCTCGCCATGGCGATGCGTATGAAGGCCTGTCGTGCGGACGATTCGTAGACGACTTGCGTGGCGCGCACCAGGTAGGTGCCGAGCGCAACGACGATCACGAAGTCCATCGCGAGCGCGAGCGGCGTCGGCAAAGTGGTGAAACGCGTTGCCAGAAGGAGCGTAAGGGCGAGGAAGAGCGCCGCATGCACGTGGAGGACAAAGGCGAGGTGCTGCGGATACCGGCGCCGGCGGTCGCGATAGACGAGGGCGACGAGCGCCGCGAACACCGGGACGAGTACGAACATCGAACGGGGAAGCGAGGCCGTCGTCGCGTGCTGCAATGCCGCCGGGGTGCGCAAGGCGCTCGCGAGATGCGACAGGAAATATCGCCGCACTGGATTGCCATGCTGCGCGTTGGCGCGCATGACGGCGAGCTCCGCCTCGGTGGACTGCCCGATCTGAACGACGCCGCGCTCCACAGGCTGTCCGCGCCGATCCACTCCCATCGCCCGCGGGGCGAGCGCCTCGAGCGAGAAAAACAACACGCTGCAGGCGAGATAGAGCCGCAGCGGGGAGATGTAGCGCACCCGGCGGCCGGCCAGGTACTCGCGCGTCAGCGCGCCGGGCCGGACGATGAGGAGGCGAAGCGTTCGCGCGAGCTTGCCGTCCCAGTGCAGCAACTCTTCCGCGAGCTCGTGAAGGAACTCGCGGAGGCTCGGATCGGAGTCGAGTTCCGGTTGCCCGCATTCCGGGCAGTAGGCCAGCTGGATGTTCGTGCCGCAGTTGAGGCACGGATTGGATGCGGCGACGGAATGCGCCGGCGTGAAGCCGCCGGCGCCCGGGCCCCGCAGGGCCATGGTCCTGCGTTCAACGACGCGGCGCTCGTCTCCTTCCACTACTCCCATTCGATGGTGGCGGGTGGCTTCGAGCTCACGTCATACACGACGCGGTTCACGCCGTCGACCTCGCGGATGATACGGTCACTGATTCGCGCCATGACGTCGTGCGGGAAGGGGTACCAATCCGCCGTCATTCCATCGGTGCTCGTGACGGCGCGGAGCGCGATGACGTTGTCATAGGTGCGTTCGTCCCCCATCACGCCCACGCTGCGGACCGGGAGGAGCACGGCGAACGCCTGCCAGATTTCGTCATAGAGACTCGCGTTGCGAATCTCCTCCAGGTAGATGGAGTCCGCAAGTCGGAGGACGGCGAGGTCCGGCTCGCTGACCGCGCCGAGGATGCGAATCGCGAGCCCCGGGCCGGGAAACGGGTGCCGGCCCACCATCTCCTCGGGCAGCCCGAGCTCCCGCCCGACGTTGCGCACCTCGTCCTTGAACAGCTCGCGCAGCGGCTCGATCAGGGAAAACTGCATGCCTGGCTTCAGGCCGCCCACGTTGTGATGCGTCTTGATCGTCACCGACGGGCCGCCCGTGGGCGAGGAGCTCTCGATGACGTCGGGATAGAGCGTTCCCTGCACCAGAAACTTCGCGTTCGAGCCGGCCTTGGCAGTGGCGTCCTCGAAGACGTCGATGAACGTGTGTCCTATGGCACGCCGCTTCGCTTCAGGATCCTCGATGCCGGCGAGCGCCGCGAGAAAGCGCGCCGAAGCATCGACGGTGACGAGCTTGATGCCGAGGTGGCGTCCCATCGTCTGCTGCACCTGCTCCCGTTCGTGCAATCGCAGCAATCCCGTGTCCACGAAAACGCAGGTGAGCTGATCGCCGATCGCGCGATGCACCAGCGCCGCGGCCACCGACGAGTCGACGCCGCCGGACAGGCCGCAGATCACCTGTGCATCGCCGACGAGCTGCCGGATCTTCGCCACCTCACCGTCGATGAATGCGCCCGGGGTCCAGGTCGGGACCGCGCCACAGACTTCGAAGAGGAAGTTCGCGATGAGCTCGCGCCCGCGTGGCGTGTGCGCGACCTCGCAGTGAAACTGCACGCCATAGATCGGGCGGCTCTCATGCTCGAATGCCGCGATGGGATTGCCGTCGCTGGTGGCGGTGACGCGGAACTCCGCCGGAGGCGCCTCGATATGGTCGCCGTGACTCATCCAGACCGTGGTGCCTTCTCCCGTCGCGAAGCCGTGAAAGAGCACACTCTCGCGGGTGGTCCTGATCTCGTCGCGACCGTACTGTCGCTGCCCTCCGCGCGTAACTTCGGCGCCGTGCAGGTGCGCGATCAGCTGCATGCCGTAGCAGACCCCAAGGACCGGAGCGATGGAGAACAGCGCGAGGTCTGCACTCGGGGCATTCTCCCCGTACACCGAATTGGGTCCACCGCTGAGGATGATCC
>JBBQFW010000390.1:0-3191 GCA_038322445.1 Gemmatimonadales bacterium | reverse complement strand
GTCAGGAACCCGGCGTCGACCTGCTCCTGCACGTAGGAGTGATCCTTGGTGATCTGGGACAGCGTGCCGTCGCGCATCATGTACACCCGGGAGTCGCCCACCTGGCCGATGAGGTAGCGGCTGCCGGAGATCATCAGCACGGAGGCCGTTGTCCCCATGCCCTGCTTGTCGACTTCCGTGATTGTGCGGTCGTGGATGGCGCGGTTGGCCTTGCGAAGCGTGTTGCCGACGAGCGCCGCGCTTTCATCGGTGGCGACATCGTTCACCCTGTGCAATTCGCGCTGGATGATCTGCACCGCCATCTCGCTCGCCACCTCACCCGCCGCGTGCCCGCCCATCCCGTCAGCGACCACATAGATGCCACGCTCGGGCGTGGCATCGACGGTGAAGTTGTCTTCGTTTCCGGACCGGATCATTCCGACGTCCGTCCGCGCTGCATGGAGAAGCTTCACGCGCGTCCTTTCAGCAGGAAGAACGCCACAACGAGTCCAACGACGATGCCCGCCACCACCCAGATCCAGGTGGGCATGCCACCGCCCTTGCCCGCCGACTCGACGGGCGCGGCAGGAGTATCCGCGGTGGGCAGTTTCCGCGTGGTCTCAGCCGCGGCGGCCGGCATCGCCATCGCCGCGATGGCGCGCGTTCCCTTGGACTCCACCGCGGCCGCACTTCCGGCGCCCGA
Organism: Gemmatimonadales bacterium; assembly: GCA_038322445.1. Classification (GTDB taxonomy): domain Bacteria; phylum Gemmatimonadota; class Gemmatimonadetes; order Gemmatimonadales; family Gemmatimonadaceae; genus AG11. The sequence goes on along the minus strand of JBBQFW010000390.1, from coordinate 2,509 downwards.
CGGTGTGAACCGGAACTTCAACCCACCGAATCGCAGGTCCGGCGAGCCGTCGAGCTTCCGCTCACCATTCACCCGCGATCCGCCAACGTACGTGCCATTCGTGGAATCCATGTCCACAACGTACCAGCCGTCCTCACGCTTCTGCAGCTTGGCGTGCGTTTCGCTGACGCTCTCGTCGGACAGGCGGACGTCGTTGTGCGCGCCGCGGCCCACATGCCCGAGCGACGAGCGGAGCTCGTACTTCGTGCCCTTGCCCGGACCCTCGTTCATCGACTCGAGCACCGCGAGCACCGGACGCGGATCCGCAGCCGCTGGTGCCGCCGGCGGCGTCGGCGTCGGCGTCGGCGCTGAGACGCGCGGTGGCGGCACCGTCGGCGTCGCGGCAGCAACAGGCGCTGGAACGACCGGCGCAGGCGCCGGCGTCAACGGCAGGAGGTCCATCTCCAGCATGTCCATGCTCGACATGGCGAGGAGCGGCTCCTCGACGGGCGCAGGCGGCAGGGACGGCGCCTGCGGTAACGTGGGCTCGGGTGGCGCGACGGCAGCCGTCGGTGCCGCCCGCACGGGGGCGAGCACATCGGCGTAGAAGCGGAACTCCTCGGTGCCGACCCGCAGTACATCAGCGCGAACGAGCTTGTGCGAGCCCTGAACCCGCTCCCCATTCACATACAGGCCATTCGCGCTCGTATCACGCACGACGTATCCATCCTCGCTCACCTGGATCTCGGCATGGCGTCGCGATACTTCATGCTGGGGGACCACGACGTCGCAGGTGGCATCCCGCCCGATGACGAGACCGCCGTCGGCGATCATGTATTCCTTGCCGTCCACCAGCGACACCAGCCTACCGCCCGAACCGGCTGTGGCACGCGCCGCGCCCGTGCGCTTGCTGCCGGCCATCGCCGCGATATCCCCCGCGCTCACGAACTGCGTTGCGCCGCCCTTGGCGTCGTCCGCGAACCGTAACTCCAGTCCCGCCACCTCGATCTTGTCGCCGTGCATGAGCGGCGTCGGCTCGGCGCCAAGCAGCACGCCGTTCACGCGAACGTGCGCGCTCTCCTCCGCACGACGGATCGTGGGCGACGAACCGATATCGATGATGGCTTCCACCGGAATGCCGGAGTAGCCCGGCACCACGACATCGGCGCCGTCTCCGGCACCGATCCTGGTGGCACCCGCTTTGAGCGGAAACTGCTGGTCGTCGAGCTGGAGGACGGGCATGGGGGGCGATGCGCGGTGACTACGGCACCATCGGCAGCAGGGTCTCGTGCCGGTTGCGCCCGGGACCCAGTAGGGGCGGAAACTACCCGCCGCCCGGAACGCTGGCAAGCGCGCCTGACCGCCTTTCGTCGTGAACGACCTCGCCCGACTGCAGGCGGGACAGACGGTCGTACAAGCCGCCAAGGGCACGCAACGACGAATGCGTGCCCCGTTCCCGCACCTCGCCGTGATGGAGCACGAGAATCTCGGTGGCGTCAACGATGGTGCTCAGGCGATGCGCGATCGCGATCGTCGTCCTCCCCTGCATCAACGTCGCCAACGCCCGCTGGATCTCGGCTTCCGCCTGGCTGTCCACTGCGCTCGTCGCTTCGTCGAGGACGAGGACGGCCGGATCCAGCGCGAGTGCCCGGGCGAATGACAATAACTGCCGCTCACCGACGCTCACGGACGCGCCGCGTTCGCCCAGCACCTGGTCGAGGCCGTGCGGCAGGCGATCGATCACGCGGTCAGCGCCCACGCGTGCGGCCGCGGCGATCACGGCAGCGTCATCGAGCGGCGCATCGAGCCGGAGGTTGGAACGGATGTCCGCCGCGAAGAGGAAGATGTCCTGCTGCACGTACCCGATCAGGCGCCGCCATTCATCGAGCGGCATCAGGCGTACGTCCACCCCGTTCGCAGTGATACGGCCACGCTGCGGCTCGTAGAAGCGCAGCAGCAGGCTCACGATCGTCGTTTTGCCGGCGCCCGTATGTCCGACGAGCGCGATGGTGTCACCCGGCCGGGCAACAAAGCTGATGCCGCGCAGCACCCACTCCGGCGTGGCAGACGGCTCGCCGTAGTGAAACCAGACGTCCTCGAAGGCGATCGTGACGCCATGATCCCCTTGCACTGCGGGGCGAGCCTTGCCTCCCGCTGCCGGGCGATCCGGGGAACTCTCTGGTTCCGTGTCGAGCAGCAGGAAGATCCGCTCGGATGCCGCCATCGCCTGCTGGAGCGTGTTGAACTTGTCCGCGAGGTCCTGCAGCGGCTGGTAGAACCGGCGCAGCAACTGCAGGAACGCGGCAACGGTTCCCACGGTCAGGGTTCCCGCGCCGACGCGCCGCGCACCGGCGACGAGCAGGATCGCGAGCGCGAGCGAGGTGAGGAACTCGATCGCGGGAAAATAGAGGGCATAGATGGTGATCGATCGCAGGTTGGCGTCGAGATGCCCCTTGTTCAGCCGGTCGAAGCGATCCGTTTCGCTCCGTTCACGCCCGAAGAGCTGCACCACGCGCATGCCGGTGAGCCG
>JBBQFW010000389.1:0-3262 GCA_038322445.1 Gemmatimonadales bacterium | reverse complement strand
GGCGAAGGCTTCGTCTCGGTCGAACTGCTTTTCATGCCCAGCGTCTATGCGCCGTGCCCGACTTGCCACGGCGCGCGCTACAATGCGAAGACTCTCGAGATCACGCTGCGCGGGAAGAACATCGCGGACGTGCTCGGGATGACGGTGGACGCGGCGTACGAATTCTTCGCGGACGAACACCGTCGTCCATCGCGCGCTTGCCGTGTTGCGCGACGTCGGCCTCGGCTACCTCCGACTGGGCCAGCCCGCGACGGAGCTGTCCGGCGGCGAGGCGCAGCGCATCAAGCTCGCCACCGAACTGCAGCGCGTGGGGCGCGGCAACACGCTGTATGTCCTCGACGAGCCGACGACGAGTCTGCATCCGTCCGACGTCGAGCGACTGATCGTTCATCTCGAGGGGTTGGTGGACGCCGGCAACACCGTGATCGTCGTCGAGCACGACATGCGTGTCGTCGCCAGCAGCGACTGGATCATGGACATCGGGCCCGGCGCGGGCGACGAAGGCGGACGGATGGTCGCGTGCGGCATACCGCGCGAGGTCGCCAACGCGGCGGGAAGCAAGACCGCCCCCTACCTCGCGCGATTCCTCCAGTAGCGAAACGGGCTATGCCGCAGCGCTCGGCGACGACGCGAGCTTGCCGTGACCGCTGGCGCGCCGCTCGGCGGGCCGCACAAGACCGAGATAGGCCAGTGCCGCGGCCAGCGAGCACACGGTCATCGTGCCGGTCATGGCGAGCGCGGTGTGTCCGTCGAACAGGCTCGCCGCGACCGCGCTCGACAGCGCTCCGATCACCATCTGCATGCCGCTGAGGAGCGCACTCGCGACCCCGACGATGTCCGGCATGGGTTCGAGAGCGCCCTGCGCGGCGTTGGGACGAAGCAAGCCTGTGCCCACGTTGCCGATCACCACGAGCGGAATGAAGACCGGGAGGCGAAGGAGCCCGCAAAGCGACAGGAGCAGCAGGGTCACGGCGATGACGCAGATGAGCAGCAGCCCCGTGCCGAGCAGCTTGGCGTGTGATACGCCGCGCCGGCTCAGGCGCGCGCTCGTGAACGACCCGGTCACGAGTCCCGCGGATGTGAGGGCGAAGAGCAGCCCGTACACACGCTGGGACGCCCCGAGCACGCCGATGAGCACCAGCGACGAACCAGAAACGAACGCGAACAGGCTCCCGAAGGCCAGCGCGGTGACAAGTGCGTTGCCGAAACTGATGGGATGCCTGATCACGCGCGCATAGTTGTGCAGCGTGCCGCGCAGCGTGAGTGACCCGCCGTTCAGCGGCGCCGACTCGCCGAGGCTGAGCCACGCGGCGAACAGGAGGACCACCGCGCCGACGGCCAGCAGCGCATAGATGCCACGCCAGCCTCCCACCGTCGCAACCAGGACGCCGAGCGTGGGCGCGATGATCGGTGCAACGCCTGACGCCATGTTGACGTACGATTGCTTGGCGCGCGCCTCGCGTCCGGTGAACAGGTCGCGGACCGTGGCAAGCACCAGGACCTGCACCATGCCGGCGCCCATCCCCATGAGCGTGCGGCAGAGCAGCAGCACCTGGATCGACTGGGCGGATGCCCCGAGCGCGCCGAAGAGTGCGAACGCAGCGCATCCGGTGAGGAGGATGGGGCGGCGCCCAAAACGGTCGGACAGCGGACCGAAGACGAGCGGGCCCACGGCGAAGCCGGCCATGAACACGCTCATCGTGAGTGCGGCGCGCGATGGCGTGACGCCGAGAGAGAGCGCCATGGCCGAGAGAACCGGGAGCGCCATGTCAGTGGCGAACGACGCGAGGGTCACGAGGGACCCTAGCAGCAACGTGAAGCGAACCGAGTCAGGATTGAGTGGCTTCACACGTTTGATCAGGGAGTCGCGGGCAAAGTGGACGAACGCAATATATCGAGGATGGATTTATTCTTGCGTATGAGGTACCGCGCATACTCGCGGCGGCTAGCAGCCGGCGCCCTCCGAGCGAAAGCGAGGCTCTCTCGCCATGCACGCCCAACTGCCCGGAGGCCTGTGTGGCCACCACCGTTGCCCGCTCCGATTTTCGCCGCCTCATTGTCGAGCGGCGCGAGGAAGTACTCACCGCGTGGGTGAAGGAGCAGCTCAAGGAAGGACGCGCCGAGAGCCTGCCGGCCGCCGAGCTGCGCGCGCAGGGTGACGAGTTCCTCACCCTCATTGCCGACCCGGCCGACTCCTATTCGATCCTCGACGCCGAAGCCGAAGCGTGGGCGCCGGCCCGTGCCTTCCTGGCTGACCTCTCGCGCACGCGCGCGCGGCAGGGCTTCTCGCCGTCGGAGACGGCGAGTTTCGTCTTCGCACTGAAGCGGCCCCTCTTCGCGATGCTACGGACCGAATTCTCCGACGACGCCGCGCAGCTGGGCGAGGAGATCTGGCACGCCACCGAGCTGCTCGATCAGCTTGGCCTGCTCACGATGGAAGAGTACCAGCGCGGCCGCGAGGAGGTCATTCACCGCCAGCAGCAGGAAATGCTGGAGCTCTCGACGCCGGTCGTCACGTTGTGGGACGGCGTGCTGGCGCTTCCGATGATCGGGACGCTGGACAGCGCGCGCACCCAGATCGTGATGGAGACGCTGCTGCAACGCATCGTCGAGACCGGAGCCGCGATCGCCATCATCGACATCACCGGTGTGCCCACGGTCGACACGATGACCGCGCAGCATCTCCTCAAGACGGTGACGGCGACGCGCCTGATGGGCGCGGAGTGCATCATCAGTGGCATCCGCCCGCAGATCGCACAGACGATCGTGCACCTCGGCGTGGACCTCGGCGATGTGACGACGAAGGCGACACTGGCGGATGCCTTCCGCGTGGCGCTGTCGCGCACGGGTCGCATGGTGAGCGCTGCCACCAAGGCCGACTGAAACCCATGATCGAGCGGATCCCGATCCTGCGGATGGGCAAGGTCCTCCTGGTGACCATCCAAGTGGACATGCACGACCAGCTTGCCATGTCCCTGCAGAACGAACTCGCGGTCGCCATTGCCGCGCAGGACACCAGTTGCGTGATCCTCGACATCTCGTCACTCGAAATGGTGGATTCGTTCATCGGGCGGATGATCGCCAACACGGCGTCCATCGGACGGATCCTGGACGCCGAAACGGTGGTGGTGGGCATGCGGCCGGCCGTCGCGATCACACTTGTCGAACTGGGGTTGTCGCTGCCCGGCATCCACACCGCCCTCGACGTGGAGCGAGGGATGGCATTGGTGGAGCGGGCGGCCGCAGGTCGCGCGTGAGTGGC
>JBBQFW010000388.1:0-3278 GCA_038322445.1 Gemmatimonadales bacterium | reverse complement strand
GCCATCCGCCGCAGAGCAGCGTGATCTCATGACCACGCGCCGCGAGGCGGCCGAAGATCTCGTGCAAGTGGATCTCGGCGCCCCCCGCCTGCGGATTTTCACGATCCTGCCAGTTGACGAGAAGCAGCCGCACTACATGCGCCCCATGCGCCGCGCGAGGGCATCGAGCACGCCGTTCACGAACTTGGCGCTCGCAGCGCTGGCGAAGCGCTCGGACAGCATGACGAACTCCTGGATGACGACCTTCGGAGGCGTTTGTGCAAGAGTCAGCTCTGCGGCGCCGACGCGCAATACACAGCGCTCAATGGCACCCAGTCGCTCCATGCGCCAGTTCGTGGTAACGTCTGCGAGTAGTTCGTCAATCTCGACCAGGTTCCGAGAGACATGCCGTACGATAGGTTGCGCCAGCGCCCGAACGTCCGCAGCGATGACGATGTCGTCCCACATCTGCTCGGCGACACGTTCAAGATTGCCGACCGAGCCGCGCATGTCCCACGCATAGAGCGCCTGGAGCGCGCGCGCGCGCGCGCGCGTCTCAACCCTCGTTCGTGACATCGAGTCGTTCAAAAAGATCCGACATCTCGAGTGCGGCAATTGCGGCGTCCCACCCCTTGTTGCCGAACTCGCCACCGGCGCGTGCTTCCGCCTGCGCCATGTTGTCGGTCGTCAGCAGGCCGAACCCGATCGGGATCTCGTACTCGTTGCTGGCGTCGGCCAGGCCGCGCGACGCTTCACCGGCGACGAAGTCGAAGTGCGGCGTGTCGCCGCGAATGACCGCCCCCACGACGACGAGCGCGTTGTAGCGCTCGGTCTGCGCCAGACGGCGCGCGGCGAAGGGCAGTTCCCACGCACCCGGCACCCAGACGAGGTCGACATCATCCGCGGACGCGCCGTGCCGGATGAGCGCGTCCATCGCGCCGTCGGCCAGCTTGCTCGTGATGGAATGATTGAAGCGGGAGGCGAGCACGGCATACCGCCGGCCCTCTCCGCTTGGAACACCGTTGAATTCAGCCATGTGTCTTCAGGAAGCGAGCAGGTGACCGAGCTTGTCGCGCTTGGTGCCCATGTAGCCGGAGTTCTCCGCGTTTTCCGGCTGCACGATCGGCACGCGCTCATCCACACGCAGGCCATAGCCCTCGAGGCCGACCATCTTGCGCGGGTTGTTGGTGATGGGACGAATGGACTTCAGGCCGAGGTCGAGCAGGATCTGCGCGCCGATGCCGTAGTTCCGCAGGTCCGGTGCGAAGCCGAGTTGCTCGTTGGCTTCCACGGTGTCCGCGCCCGCGTCCTGCAGCTCGTACGCCTTGAGCTTGTTGAGCAGGCCGATGCCCCGCCCTTCCTGGTCGAGGTAGACGATGACGCCGCGTCCCTCGGCCTGGATCATCGTCATGGCAGTCTCGAGCTGCCAGCCGCAATCACAGCGCATCGAGTGGAAGACGTCGCCCGTGAGGCACTTCGAGTGCATGCGCACCAGCGTATTCTCGCCGTCGCCGATCTCGCCGTACACGATCGCGACATGTTCCGCGTCGTCGACGTCATTGCGATAGCCGAGCACCTTCCACGTGCCGAAGGTGGTGGGCAGGCGCGCCTGCGCGACGCGATGCACGAGCCGCTCGTTCTTCAGGCGATGCGCCACCACCTGCGCGACGGTGATGAACGCGAGGCCATGCGTCTTCGCGAACTCGATGAGCTGGGGACGCTTCGCCGTGGTACCGTCCTCATTGAGGATCTCGCAGATTACGCCGGCCGGAATTACGCCGGCAAGTCGCGCCAGGTCCACCGCCGTCTCCGTGTGGCCGACACGCTGAAGCACGCCGCCATCGCGTGCGCGGAGCGGGAACACGTGTCCGCCGTGACGCAGGTCGGAGGCGACCGTTGCGGGATCGACGATCGTGCGGATGGTCATCGCACGATCCTGGGCGCTGATGCCGGTCGTCACGCCGAAGCGGGGCGACGCATCCACGCTCACCGTATACGCCGTGCGATACTCATCGAGGTTGCTCTCGGCCATCGGCGCCAGGCCGAGCTGGTCGACGCGCTCGCCCGTGAGCGCGAGGCAGATCAATCCGCCGGCGCGCTTGATCATGAAGTTGATGGTCTCGGGCGTCACGTGCTGCGCGGCGCAGATGAGATCACCCTCGTTCTCGCGATCCTCATCATCGGCGACGATGACGAGCTTGCCGGCCGCGAGGTCCGCGATCGCCTGTTCGACGGTGTTGAATGGCATGGAAGTCAAAGTGCGGGTGCCGCGCCAGATGCCATGAGCGCTGACGCGTACGGGGCGACCAGCTGGCGCACGTACTTGCCGAGCATGTCCGCCTCGACATGCACGCGATCCCCAACGGACAGGGCGCCGAGCGTGGTGTGCCGCCACGTGAATTCGATGAGCGACAGTTGGAGAATCCCGGGCGCGGGGAGAGCGTTCACCGTGAGGCTGACGCCGTCGACGGTGACGCTGCCGTGCAGCACCATCAGGGGCGCGAGCTCCATGGGAAGGCGCACGTCGATGAGGAGGGCGTCGTCGCGGCGCTCCATGCGCTCCACCACGCCGACGTCGTCGACATGCCCCTGCACGAGGTGGCCGCCGAGGCGATCCCCGAGACGCATGGCGCGCTCGAGGTTCACGCGACGTCCCGCCGTCCACTCGCCGATGGTGGTGCGATCGAGCGTCGTGACGACGGCCGCGACGTCGAACCATCCGTCGCCCGCGGCGCGAACGGTGAGGCAGGCGCCATTGACGGCAATGCTCTCACCATCGGACAGGCCGGAGTAGCGCGTCGCGATCCGCAGCTCACGCCCGACGTCGCTCTGCTCGACCCGCTCGACGGCGCCAACGTCGTCTACCAATCCGGTGAACAATTCAAATAGCTCCCGCCCTAGGATCGGGGCGCATAGACCGTCATCTCGTCGTCGCCGAAGCGGCGCGCGTCCACCAGCCGCCAGCGCGGGGCCGCTCCAATCGTCGTGGAGGGGAACCCGCTGAAGGCACCCAATGCCTCTCGCCCCAGAATGAGGGGTGCGCGAAAGATAATCAGGCGGTCCACGAGGGCATCCTGCAGGAACGAGGTGCCGAGTGCGGCGCCTCCCTCGACGAGGAGCGAGCGAATGCCTTCGGCTCGCAGCGCGACGAGCGCGTCGGCGAGCGATGCGGCGTGGACGAGCGCCACGCCTGCATGCTCCAGCGCAGCGGCGTGGGCGGGGTCCGGCGCCCAGCAGACGACGATCGTTCGCTGCTCCCGCGCCGTGCGCACGAGCTTCGATGCCAGCGGAAGCTGCGC
>JBBQFW010000387.1:0-3288 GCA_038322445.1 Gemmatimonadales bacterium | reverse complement strand
CTCGTGAGCATTGCCGGTATCGCTCCGCTCGACTGGTTGCTCGACAACACGGGCCCCATCGCACGGACGGTCGGCGACGCGGCAATCGCGTTGCAGGTGATGGCGGGCGCCGACTCGCTCGACGCGCCCACGTTGGCGGCGCCGGATTCCGCGCGTCGCCTACCGACGGAAGCGTCGCTGGCCACCGCATCGCTCAAAGGCAAACGCTTTGGCGTGCCCGCGTTCATCATGGCCGGAAGCGGCGTGCCGTTTCATGGCATTCCCGCGGGTGTCAGCGAACACGCCGCCGATTCCATCCGGCACGCGGCCGACATGCCGCTGCGTCCGGAGACGCGGGCGGCGTTTCTCAAAGCGGTCGATGCGTTGCGCGCCGCTGGCGCCGAGGTCGTGATCAACGACAGCATTCTCGGTCCGGAGTTCGCACGGCTTGCGAGCACCGTCTCGACCTACGCGTACATGCAGGATGGCACCGATCGCTTTCTCGCCGCGTTCGGCCCAGCGGAATACCATTCGAGCGCGGAATACCAGAAGCGGGTCGGCATGCCGCTGTATATGTCATCCATCGGCGTGGAGGACGGCTTTCGCACGTTCCCCGGTGTGCGCCTCACGCAGCGTGGCCTCGACGCTGATGCCGACGCTGAGCGCCTCTATCGTGCGCCGCGCCGTGCCGTCCTGAGCGCCTACCTCGCGGCGCTCGACCGATTCAAGCTCGATGGGTTTGTGTATCCGGCAATCCAGATGCCCCCGCCGGACGAGTCGATGCCGCAGGACGGACGCATCAGCGAAGGGCCGCACTCGGCGACGAGCTGGGTCAACATGATCGGCGTGCCAGCGATCGTGGTGCCCGCGGGCTTCTACGACAGCGGGTTGCCGTTCGGTCTCGAGTTCTCGGCGCGGCCATGGCAGGATGGGTCACTGCGGGGCATCGCCGCCGCGTGGGAGCAGGCGACGCACCTGCGGAAGGCGCCGGTGCTGGTGGAGCGCGGGCTGTTGGCGGTGTGGACGGCGCGGAAGGGGCGGGCAATGGCGAAGTGACCTGTCCGCGTGGCGCTCACTTCCCCGCTGCGCTCCTCCTCCGCGGCGTATCGCTACACGACGCCGGAGAAATTGATCGACGACTTTCAGGCTGATATCAAGGGGTGGAATGAGGAAAACCGTAACGCTTGGAGTACGTACGGCGCGCGATGCGATGACCGGCTTCGCGCAGACATGGAAGCGTGGCAAGGCCGACACGTCGGCTCGGATCGTCTTCGACACGCCCGAGCTGCTCTGGCAAGTACTCACCGCGAAACGTTGGGAACTACTCAAGACGCTCTGTGGCGCCGGCCCCGTGTCCATTCGGGAGGCGGCGTGGCGCGTGGGTCGCGATGTGAAGGCCGTGCACGGCGACGTCACGGCGCTGCTCAACGCGGGAATTCTGGATCACCATGAGAGCGGCGGCATTGTGTTTCCATTCGAGACGGTCCAAGTGGACTTCACGCTGCGGGCTGCGTAGCGACGGCAGGAACGCGGCTTCGCTCGCCACCTGTGGCGGCCGCGCCATCAGCTGATTTCGGGGCTGCACCTTGCGAGGATGCGGCCCTTCGTCTTTGTGCTCATGCAGGCGACGAAATCCACGCTTGCTGCTCCCCCGTTACCCGATATCAGGTGCTCGCCGCGGAGCACCTCCGCGAGTCGGGCATACCGCTCCTCGCCACGCTCACGCCGCTCGGCGGAACGACCACCGTTACCTCTCTGCCGGTGCTGCCGCGGGGGCCGGCGGTGCGATGCCGCTGAACATGTCAACGACGTAGCGCCACTTGCCGTCTGCACCCTTCTTCAGGACTTCGGCGTACTTGATCGACGCTGGAGTGCCGCCCATCTTGAAACTCGCCGTCCCGACGACATACGCCAGGTCACCAACGCCGTACGCCGTCGTTGGGTTGAGCACGAAATCGCTGGCGCCGCCGCCAATCATTCCGGCGATCACGGGATGCCCGGCGGCGCCGTCCAGGGCCGGCGAGTCGGGCGGCATGAGCTTGGCGTCGTTCGCATAGACGGCGAACACGGCCGCCGTGTCCCTCGCATTCATGCCTGCGGCGAACGCGGCATCAACCGCCTTGACGGCATCGATCTCTGCCGGCGAGAGCGCAGTCGGGGCGGCCGCGGAATCGGACTTGGGCGCACATGCCATGGCGACGAGATCAAGGCCGAGGAGAGGGATCACGCGCACGGGGACATCTGCGGAGTGGGAGGGGAGAAGAGGGAGTTCGTGAGCGTGCCGAACTCGCTCGCTATTTGGTGAAAGTGAAGCTGGCGATATAATGCTGCCTTCGGAGCGGATGCTCAATGCTGCGAATCGGTGGGGCGCTCAGGTACACCGGGATCATCGAGAATCTGTACCGCGGTAGCCGGACCGAAATTCGCCCAGTCGCGAAGCACCCACACGACCTTCTTGTCCGGCGTGACCTCGACGAGTTGCGGTCCCTTGCCGTCGCCGCCCCGCGAGCAGATGATCGTATTGCCGTTCGCGAGCCGAGTGGCGCTCTGCGTGTTGATGAAGCGGTACTCCGCAGGCAGGTCGTCGGCCCGGAGCTCCCAGACCGTTTCCTTCTGCGGATTTACCTCGCGCGTAATGAGGTCGTTCTCGTCGGTGATGAGCGTGTTGCCGTTGCGCAGCCGCACCGCCGCCCAGGGACTCTTCTCGTCGTACCTCCAGATCTCCCTGAAATCCTTGTCGTACGCGATGACCTGATTCATCGTGAGGAATGAAACCAGGTAGGTACCCTGCGCTGTGTATCTCGCCCGACGGAACTGACCGTGCACAGACTTCGGATCCGTCAGGCTCGGCGCAGGAAGCTCATGCTCGACCTCAACCCTGTGGGTCCTGATGTTCACCACCATGAGCTTCGGAGGCAGTCCGTTGAGCACGAACATGACCTTGTCGAGACCGATGGGCTGCGCCGTGTGAATCTCGGTGCCCGCCGGTGCATCATACCGCCACACGATCTGCTTGTCCGGCGTCACCTCGGCGACATACTGCATGCGGGTGAAAAGCACGTTGCCGTTGGAGAGCATCCAGACATCGTCGTACTCCCAACCGGCACCGGTCGAGTAGGTCCACACGATCTTGCCCTTGTTCACGAGCAGGATCTTGTTGTACCCCTCGCCGATGTAAAGCATGGGATGCTCCGCCATGCCACTGCCAGGCAGTCCGGGCGGAACGGGCTGATTCCACTTTCTCGGAACGACCTCTGTCTCCTCGGGGCCGAGCTCGGGAACGCTGCTCGCCGTGAAGCGGTGCAGCTG
>JBBQFW010000386.1:0-3295 GCA_038322445.1 Gemmatimonadales bacterium | reverse complement strand
GCTGCACGGCCGCGCGGGTGTACGTCGTCTGCGCGGCGAGCCGCCGGCGGTGCTGTATTGTCCCGATTCCTTCGGCCACCCCGCGATTCTTCCCGATCTCGCCGAAGGCTTCGGGTATCCGCTGATCCTGCTGTGGCGCGGCTTCGGTGGACGTCGCTCGCCGCGCTCCGATATGGTTCGTTGGCGTGGCGCCGCCGGCGCAAGCGTGATGGTCTGTCACCTGCCGCCAGACGGATACGAGTTCGGAGGCAGCCTGCCCATGGATTTCGAAGGGGCGCGTTCACGCTGGGCGCACATCGACGCGGTGATGACGCCGCGTTCGGCCACGGGCGTGGCACTGATCCTGAACGGAGCCGATCACCACGCGCGTCAGGCAGGATTGGACGCAGCCCTCCGCAAGCTTGGTCATGCGGCGGCGCCCGTTCGCGTGCTGGGCAGCTCGCTCTCGCTCGCGTCGAACGCCCTGCTGCACGCCGCGGCGCATAGCCGACTGCCGGAAGTCGCGGGCGAGTTGCGCGACTCCTATGGGTACACGTGGACGCTCCAGGGAACCTTCGGCACCCGCGCGGCGCAGAAGCGACGCAACGCGCGCGCAGAGCGAATGCTCGTGCACGACGTGGAGCCATGGATCGCGCTGTCGGCCGCTGGAGGCGACGGGGCCACGCGCGCCCTGCTCGACGCCGCTTGGAGGTCGCTGCTCACGGCCCATCCGCACGACACGCTGTGTGGGACATCCATCGATGCCGTCGCCGCGGCGTTCGATGCACGAGTGAGCGTCGTGGAAACGGAGTCGAAAGGCTTGCGCGATGACATGCTTGCCGGGCTCCTCGATCACGATGCCGAGCGGGCACGCGTGTCGATCGATGAATGGCGACCGGCGGTTGTCGTCCGGAACAGCGTGGCGCGGCGCCGTGGTGGCGTCGTCGAGCTCTCGCTCAAGTCCACCGTGGCGTCGATCGCAGTCGGTCCTGGATCAGCCGCGCGGCAGGGCGTGCGGAAGCAGCAGGACGAGTGGTGCGTGGACGGCCTGCCGTTGCAGATCCTCGCCGAGCATGAAGATCGCGCGCTCACGGAGTCGCCGCGCGCGTATCCGAAGGCGGACGTCGTTCGCGTGGCACAGGCCATTGGATGGTTGCCGCCCATCGGTGGCTACGGAGTGAGAACCATTGCGCACGTTGCCGGCCATGCCACCGCCGTGTTGCACCCCGTCACCGTCACCGCATCCGCGCTGGACAATGGTCTCGTGCGCGTCGAAGTCGGCGCCGATGGTGCGGTGACCCTGATCGACGTGGTGCACGGACGCCGAATCCATAGGCTCCTCAGCCTGGAGCGGAGCAGGGACGTCGGCGACCTGTACACGCCGGCCATCCGCGAATCGCTGCCGGTTGGCCCACCGCACCGCGTGGGGATCGCGCACGCTGGGCCGTTGCGTGGCGCGATTGACGTCGCACTCGACGGCGGCGACGACCGGGATGCTGGATCCGTTGGCATTTCGTTGGAGCTGGATGCCAATGCGAAGTTCCTTCGCGTCCGCGTCCGGGCGGACAACCGCCTCACCGATCAACGTACGCGCCTCCGCTTCGCACTCGGCAGCCCCGGCGCCACGACGCTCGCCGACGCAGCGTTCCACCCGGTGCTGCGCGACGCGCTCGCAATCGAGCCCGAAGATGCGGTCATGGAAATGGTGATCCCTACCGCGCCGCTGCATCGATGGGTCGCGCGAATCTCCGCCTCGGAGACCGCCGTGCTTGTCTCCGACGGCCTGGCCGAATACGAAAGCGCGCCCGACGGCGCCGTCCACGTGACGCTCGTGCGCTCCGTGGGCGAGCTCTCTCGCCACGACCTGCCGGAGCGACCCGGACACGCTGGCTGGCCCGCGTCGACGCCGGCCGCACAATGCCCCGGACCATACGAGGCGTGCTTCGCCGTACAGCTCTTCGGCGCCAATTCGAACGACGTCCGCGATGAGATCGATCAATTCGCCGAGGATGTATTGCTGCCGATTGTCGGTGAGACGCTTCGGTCAAACCTCCTTCCGCCGCGCTGCGCTGGCGGATTGGAGTTGCATGGCGCCGGACTCGCCTTCAGTGCCGCTTGCCCCGCACGCGAGAAGGATTGGATCGTCCTGCGATGCGTCAATCGGCGCGAGGTTGTCGTCGAAGGCGCGTGGGCACTCGGCCGGGTGGTTCACGAAGCCATGATCGCCAGGCTGGATGAGACACCGATCACCGGTGCCAATGTCTCGGCGGGCGTGATCACCTTCACCGCGGCGCCGCGAGCGATCGTCACCATCGTTGCCCGTGTGGTATGAACGGGATCACGAACCCGACGCGCCCTCTCCCGCGAGCCGATCGCGCCACGCGTCGCCAAGCAGCGTCGTGGCGAGCACCGTGAGCACGAGCGCAATACCCGGTGCAAGCGACACCCATGGCGCCACGACGAGCAGATCGCGGCCGCCGGCGATCATGTTGCCCCAGCTCGGGGCCGGCGGCTGAATTCCGAGGCCCAGAAACGAGAGCCCGCTTTCGAGCAGCACCGCATTGCCGACGCCGAGAGTCGTTGCCACGATCGCCGGACCGATGGCGTTGGGTAGCACGTGCCGCAGCAGGACGCGCCACGGTGTCGCGCCGAGCGCGGCGGCCGCGGGAACGAATGGTCGCTGCTTCACCGCGATCACTTCGCTTCGCACCAGTCGCGCAATGCCCATCCACCCGGTGATCACGAGCACGGACACGATCGTCGCCACCCCTGGCTGCCAAAGCGCCACGCCAACCAGCAGCAACACGAGTCTCGGCAGCGCGAGCAGCACGTCGGCGACCGACGTCACCGCGCGGTCGACGATGCCTTCGCGCCAGCCGGCCAGTGCGCCGAGCGCCGTGCCGAGCACGCCGGCGGCGACGGAGGCGGCCACACCGACCATCAATGAAAGACGGCCGGCGAGCATCATGCGGACGAACATGTCGCGGCCAAATCGGTCGGTGCCGAGAATGTGCCATCCGCCGTGCGCGTCCCGTCCGAGTGGTGCAATGAGGCGGCGCGCCAAAACGTCGTCGATGCGAAGTGGATCGCGCGAAGCGATGGTAGGGACGACGATGACCGCGATCGCGAGGAGGGTCAGCAACGCAAGCGGCACCATGCCCGCGCCGCGTCTGTCTGTCGGTTCGATCACCGTCACGCGCGCACGCGCGGATCGGCCCACGGGAGCAGCGCCTCGGCGGCGAGGTTTGCGACGATCACGATCACGGCAAACGTCGCGGCGCATCCGAGCACGACTGGATAGTCGCGCGCGATGATC
>JBBQFW010000385.1:0-3296 GCA_038322445.1 Gemmatimonadales bacterium | reverse complement strand
CCACCGGCCGCTGCGGGCGCTCGTGTCGGCGTGGGAGGCTGTGCAGGCTCCATCGGAAGTGAACACGCGCACGCCGTACCGGCCGCCATCACGCGCGAGCCACCTGCTCTGCTGGTTGGGGCAGACGCTCGTGCTGCTGGTAGTGTACGGACTGTTCGCGGTGGAGGTGTTCAGCCCCTTCCTCAGCTACTACTACGTCCACATCGACACCGGCTCGAATCTCCAGGCGCTGCTGACGTCGATCGTCGCGTACCTCCTCATGCCGCCAATCATTCTGGCAGTGGTGCTGCTCACCAAGTGGCTGGTCATCGGACGCTTTCGCGAGGGCGACTACCCGCTCTGGGGGAGTTACTATTTCCGGTGGTGGACGGTGAAGACGGTCCAGCGCCTGATGCCCGAGCAGTTCATTACGGGCACGCCGGTCTATCCGCGGTACTTGCGGTTCCTCGGCGCGCGGGTCGCGCACGACGCGCAGCTCGGCAACCTGAGCTTCGGCGCGTCGGATCTCATCGACATCGGGCCCGGCGTGAGCACGTCGACGGCGGTGGTGCTGGACAACGCGGTGGTGGAGGGCGGCATGCTCAGGATTCGCCCGATCCGCATCGACGCTTTCGGCTACGTCGGCACCAGCGCCGTTGTTGGCGGCGGCAGCCACATCGAGGCGTGGGGGGAACTGGGCGACCTGAGCTACCTCCCGCCCGACTCGACCATCCGGGCGCGCGAGTACTGGGCGGGGAGCCCCGCCGCGAGGGTGAAGGAGCGCAGCGAGTCGGAGATGGTCGCTCCCTTCATCGTGCCGGAGGGCCGCCAGCGCCGTTTCCGTCGGGTCTGGTCGCTCACGCTGCTGCTCTTCCCCATCGTTGTCCTGCTGCCGCTCCTGCCCATCATTATCACCCTGGCCCGGCTCGACGAAGCGTCGCCCGACTACGACTTCACGTACCTGGTCATCGTACCGGTGATGTCGGCCGTCTATCTGCTGCTGCTCACGCTCGAAACCGTGGTGCTCAGCCGGTGGTTGATGCACGGCGTGCGACCTGGCAGCTACTCGGTCTACAGCGGGCCGTACTGGCGCAAGTGGCTGGCAGATACCCTGTTCAACGTCGCACTGGTCGGGCTGCACCCGCTGTTCGCGACCGTCTACGTGGGCAGTTTCTATCGATGGCTGGGTGCACGGATCGGTCGCAACGCGGAGATCTCGACGGCCAGCAACGTCACCCACACGATGCTCGACATCGGCGAGGGCTCCTTCATCGCCGACGCCGTGACGCTCGGCGAATCCGAGGTCCGGGGACACCGCTTCGTGCTGGAGTCCACCTCGGTCGGGGCGAACACCTTCGTCGGCAACAGTGCCAACGTGCCGCAGGGGGCGCACCTGCCCGGCGGCATCCTCATCGGCGTGCTATCGCAGGCCCCCGACGCGACGGCGCTCGCGGCGCAACCGGACCGCGACTGGTTCGGATCGCCGGCCATCGCGCTCCCCCGCCGCCAGGAGAGTCAGGCGTTCGATCCTTCTCTCACCTTTCGCCCATCGAGGCGTCGGTGGTGGGCGCGGGCGACGGTCGAGGCCGTGCGCATCCTGTTGCCCCAGTCGGCGATTCTCGCCTTCAGCGTGCTGTTCATCTCGTTCGGGATCGACCTCGTGACGGACAACCCGTGGTACGTCGCGGCGCCGCTCGTCCCCGTGTACTACCTCGCGTTCATCGGCGTCCCCGCGTTCGTACTGACAGTGGTGTTGAAGTGGGTGACGGTCGGGCGCAACCGTCGCGAGGAGTTGCCCATCTACGCATTCCGCGTGTGGCGCGCCGAGGCCGTCACCACCACCTATGAGGCGCTGGCGGTTCCCTACCTGCTGGACTTCCTCCGCGGCACTCCCTGGCTTCCGGTGCTCCTCCGTCTCCTCGGCACCAGGATCGGCAAGCGCGTCTATCTCGACACGACCGACTTCACGGAGCCAGACCTGGTATCGATCGGTGACGAAGCGATGCTCAACGAGGATTGCGGCGCGCAGACGCACCTGTTCGAGGACCGGGTCATGAAGACCGGTTCCGTGCGCATTGGAGCTCGCACGAGCATCGGCGCGCGCAGCATCGTGCTGTACCACACTGACGTCGGCGACGACGCGACGATTGATCCGCTGTCGCTCGTCATGAAGGGCGAAGTGCTCGCGGCCGGCACGCGGTGGGCGGGCAGCCCGGTGCGGCCGAGGTAGAGTTCCGCGCTCTCGACGGCAAGAAGGCCCTACTTCTTGTCGTAGGTCTCGGCGAGTTTCAGGTGCTTGATGGCCTCATCGATGGACTTGATTGATTCGGTCTTGTGGCCGCCGTAATCGCTGCGGCGCTCGAACGCGCAAAGAAGGACCTCGAGAAAGCGTCCATGGCGGCATGCAGCTCCGGATGTGCCTCCTTCTTCATTTCCTTGCGCTCTTGCCTCATCTCGGCGCGCTTCTGCGCCGTCATCGGGGCGGCTCGCAATCTCCCTGGCCAACTTTACGCTCACTGCGCGGGGTCAGCGTGGTGTCAGGCCCAATCCCATTGGGCGGATAGAGATCGGCAATTCGTTGCGCGATGTCCTCCGGCTTGCCACCGGAGCGGTTGGTGAGCACCACCACCGTGAGCCGGCGCTCCGGATACTGGAGAATGGCGTTCGTGAAGCCCCGGCTTTCTCCCGTATGCCGGAGACGCATCATGCCGCGATCGCGCTCGACGAACCACCCGAATCCATAGGCGGTTTCGCGGCCGTCTGCGAGCACCCCGGGGGTCCACGCCATGCGTTGTGCCGTCGCGCTGACGAGTGTGTGCCGCTCCATGGCGCAACTCCACTTCGCCAGGTCGACCACGGAGGAGTAGATGCCGCCGTCACCCAACGTCGCGCTCGTGTTGCTTTGATCGGTGCGACGCACTCCTTTGGCGTCCACCGTATAGCCATACGCGCGGTGCGATACGCGCGACCGGCCCTCCTCGAGCGCGACCGTACCCGTCATGCGCAGCGGAGCGAAGATGCGGGCATGCAGGAGGTCGGCAAACCGCTGGCCACTCGCCTGCTCGACGACGAGCGCGAGCAGCACGTAGCCCGTGTTGCTGTATTCGAAGCGTGTTCCGGGCACAAACCTGGCGGACGACGCATGCCCGATGAGCGCCGGCACATCGCGATCGTGGACCTGGGCCGTCTGCGTATCCGGGACGAAGTCCTCGTAGTCGGGCAGGCCGCCGGTGTGGTTGAGCAGCTGTCGGATCGTGACGTGGCGCGCGAACGCCGGCAGCGTTGGCAGAATCGCGCCAATCTCATCGTCGTACCGG
>JBBQFW010000384.1:0-3347 GCA_038322445.1 Gemmatimonadales bacterium | reverse complement strand
CCCGTCGACGCGCGAGATAACAATCGACGAACTGCTCATGCTGACCCGCGCGGTGCGCCGCGCAGTGACGGGCATTCCGGTGGTCGGCGACCTGCCATTCGGCACATATGAGGACAGCGATGCGCACGCGGTGACTTCGGCGCTGCGGTTCGTGCACGAGGCCGGGTGCGACGCGGTCAAGCTGGAAGGCGGTGGCGACATGATTCCGCGCGTGCGAGCCATCATTGCGGCGGGTGTGCCCGTGTTCGGTCACGTGGGTCTGCTGCCGCAGTCCGTACGCACGCGGGAAGGTTATCGCGCGCGGGGGCGAGACCCGGAGCAGGCGATCGGCATCGTGAAGGATGCCGACGACCTGGCTGCCGCTGGCTGTCGAGCGCTGATCGTGGAGGCGG
The DNA here is from genome assembly GCA_038322445.1 of Gemmatimonadales bacterium. Taxonomy (GTDB): domain Bacteria; phylum Gemmatimonadota; class Gemmatimonadetes; order Gemmatimonadales; family Gemmatimonadaceae; genus AG11. The sequence goes on along the minus strand of JBBQFW010000384.1, from coordinate 2,955 downwards.
TGCCGGCTGCAGTGACGGGTATCATCTTGCAGCGCGTGGGCATCCCGGTGATCGGCATCGGGGCGGGAGCGGAGACGAACGGGCAGGTGCTCGTCTACCACGACCTGCTCGGATTCAGCGAGGGCCGCCAGGCGCGATTCGTCCGCCAATATGCCTCGGCACGCACGGACCTTGCCGACGCCGTGACCCGCTGGGCCACCGACGTGCGGGCTGGCCACTATCCGGCGGTGGAGCACACCTACCCGATCACCCCGGAAGCACTTGAGGAGGTCGAGCGCCGGCTCGCTGACGGTTGAGCGCTCGCTCCGTCAGCCGTTGGCGCGCTTCCTGTTGCGTGCCACGCGCTTTTTCTTGGCCGCCTTGCCTGCCTCGATGGGTACCACGTCGTGCTCGGCCGCGATGCCGGGCATGATGGTCGGGATCGGCTGGCGCGGCTGCTTGTAGGTGAACCGCTTGCCCTCGTAGTTCCGGAAAACGACTTCGTCGTCGTTGATCTCCTCGACGTATTCGGGCAGCAGGGGCACCTTGCCACCACCTCCGGGGGCGTCGATGACAAACTGCGGCACGGCGAGGCCGGATGTCCATCCGCGCAGGGCCTGGATGATCTCGAGCCCCTTCTGCACCGTGGTGCGGAAGTGCTCGCCCCCCGCCACCTGGTCTGCCATGTAGATGTAGTACGGCCGCACGCGCGCCTTGAGCAGCGCATGCATGAGCTGCAACATCACGCGCGGGTCATCATTGACGCCCTTGAGCAGCACCGTCTGGCAGCCCAGCGAGATGCCCGCCCTGCTCAACCGGTCGAGCGCCGCGACGGCCGCGGGGGTGAGCTCGCTCGGGTGGTTGAAGTGCGTGTTCATGAAGATGGGATGGTATTTCTGGACCATCTCGCAGAACTCGGGAGTAACCCGCTCCGGCAGGTGTGACGTGATGCGACTTCCAATCCTGATGATCTCGATGTGCGGAATGGCGCGGAGGCGCTGGAAGATGTACTCCAGCCGCTGGTCGCTGAGCATCATCGGGTCGCCGCCCGACAGGATGACATCCCTGATCTCCGTGTGCTCGGCCAGGTACTCGAACGCCGACTCGTACTCCTTGAGCGAAATCTTTTCCGGGTCGCCCACTTTGCGACGGCGCGTGCAGAACCGGCAATAGCTCGCGCAGACAGGGCTCACGAGAAAGAGGGCGCGGTCCGGATAGCGGTGCGTGATGTTCGGTACGGGCGAGTCACCGTCCTCGTCGAGCGAGTCGATGACGCCGTCAACGACTTCGAGTTCCTGGACTGTGGGGATGAACTGCTGCCAGTTCGCATCGCCGACGCTGGTGATCTGGGAGAGGGATTCGCGCGTGATGCGCATCTGGAAGCTGTCGAACGCAGGGCGCAGAGCCTCGACGTCGATCTCCCGTTCGGCGGCATCCTCCCCGAACCGCTCCGCCACGTACGATCGAAGCTCCTCGAGCGTGCTGATGCTCTCGTCGCGTAACGTCTTCTGCCAGTCGCTCATCGTGTGGCTACTCCGACCGCGCGGGCCATGAGGCGTGTGGTGAGGATGATCCGGTCGTCTGCCGGTTCGTAGAAGTCGCGCACGCGCGCGGCTTCCGAGTATCCGCATCGTGCATAGAACTCCCTCGTATGCGCATCGCCCTCGCGGGACGACGTCTCCACGGCGAGCAGCCGAGCCTGGCGCCCCACGAGTAACTGCTCGACGTCGCGCACGAGCGCGCGCCCCGTGCCGCGGCCCTGCGCCGCGGGATCGACGGCCAGCCAGTACAGATCGTACGTCCCCTCTGTCGAGGGGGTGGGCCCGAAGCACGCATATCCGAGGAGCTGGTCCTCGGCATCGAAGGCGCCGAGGAATTCGTAGTCGGTCATGTCGCGAGGGACAAGAGCAGGTCCTTCCCTTCGGCTTCGCTCAGGGCAGGCGCTTCGCTCAGGACGACAACTTCCATTCCCCGCGGTGAACGTGGTGTCGAACAGCTCGAGCGCCACTCCAACTTCCTCGGTCGAGAAAGCGCCGGTCGCGACGAGCAACTCCGAGACGCGGGCACGGTTGCCGACGCACAGGGCGGAGAGACGGATTGACACCTAGGCCCCGCCCGTGGCGAACAGATCCGGCTCGCTGTCCATGGCAACAACCCCCGACAGCTTCTGGGCGAGCGCCCAGCGATCCGCCGTCGTCACGCCGGAACGCGATCGCTGCAGCGCGAGTTCGCAGACCCGGCGAATCAACGCACCATACTCGATGCCGGCGACTCGCGCCATGCGGGCGAGCCCCGCATCAGGCGAGATGTCCGGGTTCGCGTTGACCTCGAGAATCCAGGGACGTCCGCGCTCGTCAATGCGCATGTCCACGCGCCCATACCCGGATCCGCCGGCAATGCGCCACGCCGCGATCGCGATCTTGCGCAACTGGGATGCGACGCTGGCCGGCAGGCGCGCGGGACAGCGTGGCGCGGACCCGAGATCCTCGTCGCAGCCCTCGTCCCACTTTGAGCGGTACGTGACGAGGCGCCACATGCCCTTTGGCATGTTCCCGAAGTCGATTTCCGCGATGGGAAGCACGGCATCCCCGATGATGCCGACGTTCACCTCGCGGCCCTCGATGAAGCGCTGGACAAGCACTTCGTCCCAGCGGTCCAGCATGGCATCCACACGCTCCGTGAGGGCTCGCGTCGTACGCACGACCGAGCGCTGCTCGATGCCGATGGAGGCGTCTTCGGCAGCCGGCTTGCAGATCGACGGAAATCCGACGGAGGGGAGGGATCCGCCACGGCGCACGACGGCGAACTTCGGTATGGGGAGGCCGGCCCGCTCCAGCGCCGCATTGATGACGTGCTTGCGGAGGCAGAGCGATGTGGTCCAGCTCGAACTGCCCGTGCAGGGCAGGTTGAGCAGCTCCAGCACGGAAATGACAGGGGGCTCGAGGACGGCGACGCCATCGACGGACTCGCACAGGT
>JBBQFW010000383.1:0-3355 GCA_038322445.1 Gemmatimonadales bacterium | reverse complement strand
GTTCCGCACCGGGGACTCATGCGTTGCGGAATCGATTGGGCGAGCATAGTTTGTGAGGTTCTTGGGGCCTGTAGCTCAGGTGGTTAGAGCGCACGCCTGATAAGCGTGAGGTCCGAGGTTCAACTCCTCGCAGGCCCATATCAGTAAGTGAGGGCGGTGCAACGACTTACGTTGCGCCGCCCTCACGCTTTTCCGGTACAGTCGTCTCACGAGTGACAAGCCGAGTGACAAATCCTGCGCATCGGGTGCATGACGTCCGGCAGGAGGATCCGTGTTGCCGCGTCGCAGTTCGGCACGCGCGCGAGTGGCGGCGAGTTGCGACGGCGGCATGGACGGAATTGCGTAGGCTGCTGTGCGGACCCCTATGGCCATTGAGGCCAGGAGACGCACTGTCATGGCGAGACCCCGCAACACCCCGACGCGCATCAAGGCGCGCACGCAGAAGGGCAAGACCGTGTACTACCTCGACGCCCGGTGTTACAGCCGCGTCGGTGGACGCTTCGAGGCGCTGAAGGAGGAAGGGACCCAGCTCGCCACAACGGACCACGACGTCGCCGTCCGGCTCGCGGCCAAGCGACTCGAGGAGCTTCGCCTGCTGCAGGCTGGCCACCATGTGGCTGGTGTGTCCGTCCGATTTTCGCTGAAAGAGGGCGTCAAGGCGCATCTCGCACGGCAGCAAGAGACTGGCGATGTGAGCTTGGCGTGGCTCGATCAGGCGGCGAGGCATCTCGCTCGTGCCATCGCATTCTTCGGGAAGGACTGTGACCCGGCGGCCATCAGCGCGGACGATGTGTCGTCGTGGAACCTGCAGCTGGCGAAGACGCCGAACGGACGGATGCGCAACGGCAAGCCGGCAATGCTGTCGCCGCAGTCACGCCGCCACCATCTGAATTCGTTCTCGTTGTTTTATGGATTCCTCAACGAAAAGCGCGCCGTCACGGCAGGCTTGAATCCCGTGAAGGCGCTAAAGAAGAAGCCGAAGCTGAAGAAGCGCGAGCCACGGTTCCTGCAGGTGAGTGAGGCAGGACTGTTGATCTACGCCGCTGGCTTCCCTGAATGCAGGTGCGTGGGTGGTATTCTCTTCGTGCAGGAGCTGGTCGCGACATACCTGTACACGGGCATGCGCGAGTCCGAGCTGTATCAGGCCTATGTGGAAGACTTCGACTTCGACCGCGAGATCGTCCATGTGCGGGAGCGCGACGAGACCGGCACGGTGAAGACGGACGGGTCGCAACGCACGCTGCGGTTTGCCCCGATGCTGCAGGCGATTTTGCAGCCCTACTTCGCCCGGTGCGGACAGTCGGCGACCCAACTGGCCTTCCCGTCGCCGAACGGTCGGAACATCATCCTGACCGACACGCGGAAGTTGCTCGAGCGGGTCGCCGCCAAGGCGCACGAACTGGCCCCAACGCCGGCGTTGAAGGCCACGTTTGCGAACCCCAAGGTGTGGCGGACGAAGCCGTTCCGACACACGTTCTGTACGGCGCGACTGCAGACCATGGATCACGGTCAGCCGATTGCCCCGTTCACGGTATCGAAAGAGATGGGGCATGCGAGCCTCGACATGGTCAACAAGGTGTATGGCCACCTCGGGACGATCCGGCATCGCAGCGCCGACGTCGAGTACGCGTGTCCGCCGCTGCAGCCCTAGTTCGGCCTCCATGACGGCGGCGGTCAGCGGGGCGGCGCGCGGCGCCGCCCCGCTACCCCAGCGCGGACGCCGTCGTGCTACGTGCGCGCCGACCGCTTCTTCGCCTGAGCGCCCCGCTCCACGCGCGTCGGCCGCTTCTTCGCCCGAGCGCCCCGCTCCGCGAAACGCGGGGGCAAGAGTGACTCCCAGTCGTCCGCGACCTCCTTGGCGTCCACCGAGTCCAAGGAGCGGAGCATGGGCGCTGTCATCGGCGTGGGGCGGGTCGATGCCGACGCACGCTTGGCCGCCGGGGCCGGTGCTGGGCCGGTGACGCGAGACACGGGCGGGCTGACGGAGGCAGGCGCACCGCCGCTGGTCAGGGGTGGCCCGGCCTTCGACTCGTGTGCCGATGCACCGCCGCTCGAGGCACTGGTCGTGACGTCGATGGTCATGCCAGGCACCGGACTGCCGCCCTCACCCGACGTGGTGATGCGGACTGACGTGCTCGCGTGATTGCTCGAGCCGCCGTTGCCGCTTGCGCTCTCGGTGCTGACCCGCGACTCGGGAACCCGTTCCGACGTTGATCCCGTGACGGCGACCTCGCTCTTCCGCGGCGGGCGCCGGCGCGGGGTTGTCTCGCCGTGCGCCGCGCGCGCCGCTTCTTCCATCGCGGCGATGCTCGCACGCGGGATACGCCAGCTGCCACTGCCATTGCGCCGGTACGCATCCGGCACCTGACCTGCCTTCAGCATGGTGTCGAGGGTCGACTTGGAAAGTCCGAGGCGGTCGGCGGCGTCGGCTTTCGACAGGTCGGGGCCCATCAGATGTGCATCGAGGCGCGGGTGGGCGCGCTCCCACTCTTCGTGGGCCGTCAGGGCGCCGAGAATCGTGTCGCGGTCCATGGCGAAGGACCGGCCGGGCATGTGCTCGAGCAGGTCGGCCTGACTGCGGAGCAGCTGGATCAGTGGTGACGCGCGCATAGGTCGTCGGAGCAGACGGTCCGAACGGCTCAGGGGGAGACCGTCGGGCGCGCGGCCCGCCTTGCGGATCGCGCACCTTTCGCAGGGTACCGGCTTTTCGGCGGATTGCCGTCGGGTGGTGTGGGCGACCACAAGTGTGGCTGAGAATGGCGACCAGTCTGGGGCGTTGACCTCTGCTGGCATGGAGTTGGTCGCGAGCGAGAAGAGACGTTCGCTTGCCACAACGGCGCCTCGGCGGCTGCGTGGGTGTGATCGCTCGCTCCGCCGGCGTACGGCTTCCGAGAACTTGGTGCTCCTTTCAGACGCGGTCCTCCTCCTGACAAGAGACACAAAGAGGCTCTAGCTGTAGTGCCGACGATCAGCCGACTCTCGGACGCTTTTGCGCAGGACCCGAGTTCTGCTACCTCGCCGGTGCTGTTCTCACCGGCCGTGAAGCTGGGTCGCGCCAATGCGTCGTCTGGCCTATATCTCCAGCAGCCGAGCCTGCGGAGCGCCGATTGGCTAGTGTTAGGGCCTGTCGAGTTCACGAAGTGCAATACCACCGCAACGCCACGTCGACCAATGCAACGACACCGCCAGCCCCTAGTCCGCCGCAGCCTCGCCACCGTGTTCCTGTTGATGTGTGGGTGTCGACCAGAGGGTGATGCCGCCGTGCTCCATGACATGCGTGAGGCGGGGGCGGCGTGGGTAGAAGGCGACAGCGCGGACCTCGCGCAATACATGGACGTGCGTACGCTGCTAACAC
>JBBQFW010000382.1:0-3388 GCA_038322445.1 Gemmatimonadales bacterium | reverse complement strand
GTCTGCGGCCCGTGCCCGCGAAGCCGCACGCAAGGCGCGTGACCTCACGCGTCGCAAGAGCGCGCTCGACGTCGGCAACCTGCCCGGCAAGCTCGCCGACTGCTCACTCACCGATCCGGCGCTCTGCGAGATCTACCTCGTCGAGGGCGACTCGGCTGGTGGCTCCGCCAAGCAGGGCCGGAAGCGCGAGTTCCAGGCGATCCTCCCGCTCCGCGGCAAGATCATCAACGTCGAGAAGGCACGCATCGACAAGGTGCTCTCCAACGAGGAAATCCGCACCATCATCACCGCGCTCGGCACCGGCATCAAGGACGAATTCACCATCGAGAAGGCGCGCTACCACAAGGTCATCATCATGACCGATGCCGACGTCGACGGCGCGCACATCCGGACTCTCCTTCTGACATTCTTTTACAGGCAGATGCCGGAGCTCATCGAGGCGGGCTACGTCTACATCGCGCAGCCCCCGCTCTTCCGCGTGGCGAAGGGCAAGGAGGCCTACTACGCCTATGATCTCAAGGAGCGCGACGAGATCGCGAAGCGCATGTCACCGGATGGGAAGACCGGCATCAATCTCCAGCGCTACAAGGGACTCGGCGAAATGAACGCCGATCAGCTCTTCGACACCACCATGGATCCGAATACCCGTACGCTGCTCAAGGTGAACGTCGAGGACGCAATCACGGCAAACGACATCTTCCAGACACTCATGGGCGATGAAGTCGAGCCGCGGCGTCTCTTCATCGAGAAGAACGCGCGCTTCGCGTCCAACCTCGACATCTGATCCTGAACGCAGGGCCAGCCACGATTCACCGAAGGGCGACTGCCAGCGAGCAGTCGCCCCTCCCTCGTGCGTGTGACGCATATCACACAGGACCGCCGCGCAACACCAGGGGTAAGAGTCGATGTCCCGCTGCTCCGACGGCAACGGAGTTGCCTTGATCTCGTTGCGGATCAACACCCCTGGAGAATGACCATGCACAAGATTGCCTCCCTTGTACTCGCGCTCGGCCTGGCGGCGTGTGCCACTGATGCCACTTCGCCCTCGACGACGGTCGAAGGCAGCTACAACCTCAGGACGATCAACGGAACCACGCTACCGTACACGTTCTCGAACGGCCTGCAGCTCATGAACGAGCAACTCGTCCTGAACACGGACGGTTCCTTCTCCGATGCGTCGCAGTACAGCCACGGACGAACGAATGTCGACTCGGGCTACTGGACCAACCTGAACGGCTCCATCACGTTCACCGACATCACGGCTGGCATCACATACCAGGGCTCGCTGAGCGGTACGGTGCTGACAGAGATCGTGAGCGGGTACACGCAGACGTTCCAGAAGAACTGAGGCCCGTCCGCCAGGTCGTGCGTTCAGGATGCGCTCGACCTGGTGGGAGCAGGCGAGCCGGCTTTCACTGCACCCACCCAGCGGAGCAGGCCGCTTTCCATCTGGACGAGCTGACCGCACTCGCCAAGAGTCGTGCGCACGACGTTGGCCGCGCGCGACCACCCCTGTCGCGGTGAGCCGGATGTACCCACACGTACGTCGCCACCGAGATGGTGGAGCAGCGTGAGGAGCACGGCGCACACCGCAAGATCGTAGGGAGCACCGCGGGTGTCACAGCGCCGGACCACGCGTCTCGAGCCGTCGCGCGTGCGGCGAGCAATGATGCCGCGTTCCGCCACGCGCTCGATCGAGAACGGATCACCCGCCTCGCCGAGAAATGCGTTGCCGTTGAAGGCAATCACATCGGGTTGAATGCGGACGTGGCCGAGCCCATCCGGCCCGCGAAGCATCGCGAGCGTGTCGCCACCTCGGCCGCGCTCGAGCTCGCGACTCGCCGCCCGCAGCACGAGCACCATGTCGGCGTGCATGGCCCGCCAGCGTTCCGGCGCGATCTCCGCGGCCATCGTCCACGCGTGCACGAAACCGTCGTCGGTTCGCATAGAGAATCAGGTAGTGGCCATCCTGACACCGTGCTTCGAGATACGTTCGTCATTTTGAGACACGTTCGTCATCCCCCCGCACGCGGGAATGACGAGTTTCAGGATGGAGTGTAGGTAAGCGTCCGTGCACGAAAATGCTGTGACCCCGCTCACGCTGATGCGCAAGCGAAAGTTCAGGGGTTAAGGGCTCAGGCTCTATGGTCCGACAGTCCGACAGTCCGACAGTCCGACTTGCCTCACTGCGCGTATCGCAACACGTCGTAGAGATAGCGCACCCCGAAGCCCATGTTCTCAATGGAGATGCGCTCGTCGTTCCCGTGCATCCCCTTCTGCATGTCCGCACTGGGCACCCTGAACGGATCGAAGCCGTACGTGATGATGCCGAGCGCCCGATAGAATGGCCGGTCACTGGCCGCCGTGAACATCGGGGTGGTGACGAGCGCCTTCGGCTCTCGGTCATGCGTCGCGCGCTCGACGGCGCGAAAGAGATCGGTGTCGATCGGATTGTCCATCCGCCCCTTCCGCGTCGCCGGTGGAATGATCTCGACGGTGGTATCCGCGACGACACGGCGAATCTCGGCCAGGAAGACCTCCGGATCCTGATCGGGAAGGAGCCGGATGTCGACGACGGCCGAAGCCTCCGGCGGGATGACATTATTCTTGTTCGACCCCGTGAGAACGGTGAGCGAGATGGTATTCCTCAGGATCGCGTTCCAGTAGACGTCATTCGTCAGCCAGGCCCGGGCGGCGGGCACCTTGATTGCGGCGGCGACATCGGACAACCAGCGATGCTGTTCGCCGGTGTATTCGCGTGAGAGCGCGGCGAAATAGCGCGCAACCCCTGGGACGACATGCAGCGGCGTCTCGTAGCGCGCGAGTCGGTCCAGCGCGGCCACCAGGTGAACAACGGGGTTCTGCTTCGTGGGCCTGGAGCCGTGGGAGGGCACGCCGCGCGCCACGAGCTTGAGGCCGAACGGACGCTTCTCTTCGACGCCAACGCCGTAGTAGCGCGCCGCGCCGTTCACGACGGGATTGTCGCCACCCTCGGTAAAGAGGTATTCGACGTCGCGCAGCAGGTCCGCGTGGTACTTCACAAACGCCGCCGAACCCGTTCCACCATTCTCCTCGTTCGTGTTTGCGATGAACACGATGTCGCGCGTGAGCGGCACGCCACTGCGCTTCAGCGCGATCATTGCCATGAGGTGCGCGATGCCCTGCCCCTTCATGTCGAGCGTGCCGCGGCCGTAGATGAAGCCGTCCTTGATCTCGCCGCCGAAGGGATCGCTCATCCAGTAGGCGTGCACCGCGGGCACGACGTCGATGTGATGCACCAGCGCGATCGCCTTCTTCGTTCCATTGCCCTTGAGGCGCGCATACAGATTGGCGTGGCCTGGCCCGAGCTCCGCGGTGTCGAGCACCATCGCCTCGATCCCTTCGCGGT
>JBBQFW010000381.1:0-3401 GCA_038322445.1 Gemmatimonadales bacterium | reverse complement strand
CAGTCGACCGCTGTCAGACGAGGCGCGGGCGAAGCCCGCCGCCGGGTCGGACTGTCCGACTGACTGCTAGAAAAAGTCCTGGAGCCAGAACTTGATCCGCTCGATCATCTTGTCCATGCCGCCACCGCCCGGACGCTTCATGCGCTTCGCCGTCGCTGACGCTCCGCCCAGGGCCATACGGCTCGCGCCGTACTGCGCGAGGCCCACGACCGTGGCAAACTGCGGCGCGTCCACGGCTTCGCTCAGGCCGCCGATCTTCTCGCTCGGCGCGCCAACACGCACGCCCGTGCCGAACACGTCGCTCGCCAGCTCCGCGCTGCCTTCCATCGACGCGGCGCCGCCCGTAAGCACCACGCCCGCCGCGAGTTTCCCTGCGAACCCCGCCACGGCGACGTCGCGCTGCACCAGGTCGAAGATCTCGTCCATGCGCTGGTGAATGATGTGCGCCAACAGCTCGCGCGGGATCTGGCGGTCGCCCTGCGCCACCGTGCTGGGGAGCTGGATGATCTCGCTCGGATCCACGAGCTGCTCGTACGCACAGCCATGGCGCTCCTTCAGGCGCTCGGCGTCAGCCTGCGTGACGCCAAGCCCATGCACGATGTCGGACGTCACGTTGTTGCCGCCGAACGCGATGGTCCCGAGGTGGCGGATCTTGCCCTCGTGGAAGACAGCGAGGTCGGTGGTACCGGCACCCATCTCGACAAGCGCAACGCCGAGCTCCTTCTCGTCTTCCGTCAGCACCGCGAGGGCGCTCGCGAGTGGCTCCAGCACCAGCTCACGCACCTTGTAGCCCGCCTTCTCCACGCTCTTCCGCAGGTTGGTCGCGGGCGCAGAACCGATCGTGACGAGATACATCTCCGTCTCGAGGCGCGTGCCACTCATGCCGATGGGATCGCGGATGCCCCCGTCCTTGTCCACCGTGTACTCCTGCGGAATGGCATGCAGGAGCTCACGGTCCGTCGGGATGGCCTGCGCGCGCGCGACTTCGTTGGCGCGGTCGACATCCGATTTCGCGATCTCGTCGTTGCTCACGGCGACGATGCCCTTCGACGTCATCGCGCGCACGTGCTCGCCCGCAATGCCGAGATACACCTCGGTGATCTGGGCGCCCGCCATCCGCTCGGCATCCTGGAGTGCCTTGCGAATGGAGCGCGTCGTCTCCTCGATGTCCGCGACGACACCGCGGCGCATGCCGGTGGTGCGCGCCTGGCCAACGCCGAGCACCTTGATGCCCGGGTGCTTCGGGAGGTCGCCCACGACTTCGGCGATAATGGCTGTCGTCTTCGCGGACCCGATGTCGAGGCCGGCGATGAGGCGGTCCGAATTCATGGCAATCTGGCGATAACCTGGTCGCGGTAGCGGAGGTCGAGCTCCGTGGCGTGGATCTGTCGGCGTGCAAGATCGCGTTCGACGAGCTCGACGTCGGACAGACGCGCGAGCGAGACGGACGTCATTGCACGGATGGGCAGGCCAGCGATGTGCAGCACCATCTCGTCTGCTCCCACCGTGGAGATGCTGGTGACACGGGCGAAGAGACGAGGCGCTTGACGCTGGAGAAGTCCCAGCAAATGATACACTGTGGTATCGCGGCGCGCCGCGATGACGACGGGCGCATCGACCGGCGTGCGCGTGGGATCGAGCGGTAGGGTGCGTCCGTGTTCGTCGAGCGCCCGCAGTCCGTCCTTCGTGGGTGCCAGCGCAACCGGACGACGCTCGACTATCGTGACGACCAGCGTGCCCGGAAAACGCCGCTGAATGGTGGCGTGCTCGACCTGCGGATGCGTCTCGACCCGCAGCGCGAGCGGCGGCAGCGGATCCCAGATGCTGCGCGTCGTGTCGACGTGGAGTCGATCGAGGATCTCGTCGCCGGGCGTGTAGCGCGCGCCGATGACCTCGATCTTGCGCACATGGAAGAATGCCAGCTCGCGCAGCAAGCGTGGTCCCCATGCCGGTGTGGCGAGGATGGCGACGAGCAGCACGGCGGCGCCGACCAGCAGCCACGTGCGCTTCCCCTGTTCGGGCGACGGCGCGGGGGCGTCGGTGGCCTTCGCCTTCACGCCGGCGTGGGGGTCAGGACCGCGAGGAGCTCGTGACCACAGCGGGTGACGTCGCCGGCGCCCATGGTGACGACGAGATCATTGGGCCGAACGATGCCGGCGAGTGCCTGCACGAGCGCGTCGCGGGGACCGCACCACTCGGGCGGGCGGCCGAGCTGCGTCATGACGTCGCCGATCAGGGCGCTGGTGACGCCTGCCATCGGCTTTTCGCGCGACGGATAGATGTCGAGCAGGCAGACGACGTCGACGTCCGCGAGCGCGCGCGCAAACTCGGCGGCGAAGTCCCGTGTGCGCGAGAAGAGGTGCGGCTGGAAGGCGACCACGAGCCGGCGCTCGGGCGCCGCGGCGCGTGCGGCCTGCACCGAGGCACGCACCTCGGTGGGGTGATGCGCGTAATCGTCCACGATCATGACGTCGCCGACACTGCCAAGTATCTGGAAGCGCCGCTCCACGCCGACGAAAGCCGCGAGGCCCGGCGCCAATGCGGGCACCGTGAGGCCGAGCCCGAGGCCAACGCCGAGCGCGGCAAGGGCATTCAACACATTGTGCTCACCGGGGACGACCAGGGCGACGTCGCCCAGCGCCTTGCCGTCGTACTCCACGGTGAAGCGGGTGCCGAGGCCTTCGTGATGCAGGTTGATCGCACGAAGCCGCGCGTCGGGCGACACGATGCCGTAGCGAATCACCTCGGCGGTGGGCGGCGTGGGCAGCGCGTTCGCGTGCGCATCATCCGCGCAGAGCACGATGCACTGTGCGTTGCGCGCGTATTGCGCGAACGTGCGAATGAGGTCCGGCATGCCGTCGTAGATGTCGAGGTGGTCGGCCTCGATGTTCGTGACGACGGCGACGGTGGGCGTGAGCGCGAGGAAGGACCGGTCGTACTCGTCGGCCTCGACGACAAAGCGATCGGCACGACCAGCGCGGAGGTTGCCGCTCCATGCCGTCACGCGCGCGCCAACGTATCCGGTGGGGTCGTAGCCAGCGGCCTCGAGCGCGAGCGTCGTGAGCACGGTGGTGGTGGACTTGCCGTGTGTGCCGGCCACGCCGATGAGCGCGGCACCGCTGGTGGCTTCCCCGAGCGCCTCCGCGCGACGCACGACGGGCAGTCCGAGCGCGCGTGCGCGCGCGATCTCGGGGTGATCCTTCGCCATCGCGCTCGTGACCACGAGTGCGCGGGCGCTCTCGACGTGCGCGGGGTCATGTCCCTGCTGGACATCGATGCCGCGGGCACGGAGATCGGCCGCGTTCTCGGCGAGGTTGTCGCAACCCGTGACTGTCATGCCGCGCAGCACGAAGAGCTCCGCGAGTGCACTCATCCCCGCGCCGGCTATGCCGACGAAGTGG
>JBBQFW010000380.1:0-3407 GCA_038322445.1 Gemmatimonadales bacterium | reverse complement strand
GAAGCCCTGTCCCGGCTCGGACGGCTGCATGTTGATGACGCAATGGCCGTACTGTCCCTTGCCGCCGGACTGACGGATGAACTTTCCTTCGACCTTCTCGACGCGCTTCTTGATCGTCTCGCGATAGGCCACCTGCGGGCGACCGATATTCGCGTCGACCTTGAACTCGCGCATCATGCGGTCGACGATGATCTCGAGATGCAGCTCGCCCATGCCCGAGATGATCGTCTGTGACGTTTCCGGATCCGAGTGCACCCGGAAGGTCGGATCTTCTTCCGACAGCTTCATGAGCGCGATCGCCAGCTTGTCCTGATCGGCCTTCGTCTTCGGCTCCACGGCCACGTCGATGACGGGGTTCGGGAACTTCATCGCCTCGAGGATGATCGGGTGCTCATCGTCGCACATTGTGTCGCCGGTGCGCGTGTCCTTGAGCCCGATCGCGGCCGCAAAGTCGCCGGCGCGCACTTCCTCGATCTCCTCACGCTTGGTCGCGTGCATCTGGAGAAGACGGCCGACGCGCTCGCGCTTGTCCTTCGTGGCGTTGTAGACGTACGAGCCCGACTTGAGCACGCCCGAGTACACGCGGAAGAAGGTCAGCTTTCCGACGAACGGATCCGTGGCAATCTTGAACGCGAGCGCCGCGAACGGTGCTTCGTCGTTCACCTGGCGCTCCTCGAACGTCTCGTCGTGGTGCGGCAGGTGCCCCTGGATGGCGGGCACTTCGATCGGCGACGGCAGGTAGTCGATGACCGCATCGAGCAGCGCCTGCACGCCCTTGTTCTTGAACGAGGCACCGCACAGCACCGGCACGAACTCCATCGCGATGGTCGCCTTGCGGATCGCGCTGCGAATCTCGTCGACCGTAAGCTCTGCACCATCGAGGTACTTCTGCATCAGCACTTCGTCATACTCGACGGCCGCCTCGACCGCCTCGTGACGTGCTGCCTCACAGGCGTCCTTGTACTCCTCAGGCACGTCCACCACGGCGAACGACTTGCCGAGGGTCGCGTCGTCGAAGATGTACTGCTTGCGCTCGATGACGTCGATGTGACCCGTGAAGAGCTCACCCGAACCCACCGGGAGCTGCAGCGCGAACGCGCGCTTGCTCAGGCGATCCTTGATCATCGTCATGCAGCGCGTGAAGTCCGCGCCCGTGCGGTCCATCTTGTTCGAGAAGATCATGCGCGGGACCTTGTAGCGATCCGCCTGGCGCCACACCGTCTCCGTTTGCGGCTCTACGCCGGCGACCGAATCCAGCAGGGCCACCGCGCCGTCGAGCACGCGCAGCGAACGCTCCACCTCGACCGTGAAGTCGACGTGTCCCGGGGTGTCGATGATGTTGATGCGGAACTCCGGCCCCGAACCTTCCTTGTCCGACTGGCCGTGACGCATCCAGAAGCATGTGGTCGCAGCGGACGTGATGGTAATGCCGCGCTCCTGCTCCTGCTCCATCCAATCCATCGTCGCGGCGCCTTCATGCACCTCGCCGATCTTGTGGCTCTTTCCCGTATAGTAAAGAATACGCTCGGTCGTCGTCGTCTTGCCCGCGTCGATGTGGGCCATGATGCCGATGTTCCGGTAATATTCGAGCGGAGTTTCGCGTGCCATATCTTCCCGTCAGGTGTCAGTCGAGGCGGCCGTTCTGGCGCCAACGACAAGATCAAAGCCAAGAAATACAAACGCGGGTGGACCAAGCGCCCGAAGTTCGGGCCGGTATCCATCCGCTTTCGCCAGGGTGTGACTGCCTCTCATGCGCAGTCGGGGACCCAAGGCGCGCCGAGCAATTGCTGCTCGACGTCACGTTGTCCTGCGTTGCTTCTCGGGAGCGGAACGAATCCGCCAGTCTGAGCACTCTTCCGGCGTCACTTGCCCGGAAGCCCATAGTTCGGCCGCAGTGAGCCGGTGCACGGAGGTAAAAGCCCGTAGCCCCATGAATTTATCGGGGTTTTGGGCTATGTCAACTGCCCTCGGCGACATTGTGTACGCGCGCCCTCGGCACTGCAACAGAAGAGCGGACAGTTGTCAGCTTTCTGCGCCAGTTTCCAGTCACGCGGAACACCCAAACACGCTCGAGCTCAACTTTCCACTGACAGCCGATGGCTGACGACCGATGACTCTTCGGTAAAGCCGAGGCGGTAGTGGACCACCAGCCGCGAGCCCAAACTCAAAGCTCAAGCTCAACCGCCCTGAACCATCGATCAGGCGCTCGACCCAACCTCCGCGGGAGCTGCATTGCGCTCTTCCCGGTAAAGATACCCCGCGCCCAAGAGGAACACCCCGACCGCCGCATACGACCCCACCCTCAGCAGAATCGATCCAATGTCCGTCACCTCCACCACCGCCTTCACCGCTGCATACAGCGCCAGGATCAGCCCCCCGACCCGCAACCGCCCAATCCCCAGCTTACGCCCGGCGATGATCGACCCGACGCCGCACGCGGCGTAGTAGGACGTCAGAAGGAACGACGCCAGGTCGCGGTTGTATGCCTGCGCCATCTCCATCCGACCCCACAGGATCACGAAGCCGATGAGGACGCCAAGACGAACCGGCCGATCCGCCACCCGCCCCGGCGCGCCGTCGCCCATCGCCAGAATCTCGGCCCCGATGCCAATCCCAACCGCCGCCACGAATGCGGAAGCCGACGAGCGCGTCAGGAACGGTGTGTACGAATACGCGGACCTGCTGGCGAGCTGGTCAACCGCGGAAATCGCCGCCGCACCAAGGGGAAGGCACACCCCAGCCAAGGGGAGCGCCGAGGCTTCGTTGCGCGAGAGCGTCGCCATCGCGACTCCCCAGAGTGCGAGGCCCGTGACGAAGCCGAATGGTGTTCCCCACAACCACGCCGTCACCGCCAGGCTGCCGAGCATTCCCGTCACGAGTAGGTGCGTACCCGCACGATGGTCATCCGGCTCCGCGCGCTCGACACGCCAAGCTGCCAGCGCGAACGCCGTCCAGAGCGCCAGCACCGCCGCCTCCCGTTCCCCACTTCCGGCACTCGCATACGCAATCCCGAGCGACACCAACGGAAGCAGGACAGCGCTGGCGGTCCAGTGCCGCGCGCGCCTTTGTCTCGCCAGCAGCGACGCGTACGTCACCGCGGCGATGCCGAGTGCCACCAGCATGCTCAACGGGAGGGGACGGTCGTGCACCGCATCCCACGCCACCATGACGCCAACGACCGTGACGCCGAGGTAGGCGCGGGGAAGCTCGCTCCTCCATTCCGGTTCTCCGAAGAGCAGGGCCGCCGCGGCGCAGGCGGCTCCGAATAGCGCGACCAGATACGGTCCGTACCACGCGGCGCTCACGGGGAGCGCCGCGGCGGCGAGCGAGTACGCGAGCACTCCCAGCACGAGCACGGCGAACGCGCGCATCCATTCCGGGTTCCGCGCCGCACGCAGGGCGCCCGC
>JBBQFW010000379.1:0-3420 GCA_038322445.1 Gemmatimonadales bacterium | reverse complement strand
GATCGTAGAGCGGAAACCAGCTGCTCTGCACCTGCACCATGATGCGGTGCCCGGTGCGGAACGTGTATGCTTGCTGGTGCAGGTCGACCGTGAAGGGAACCACCGTATTCGGCGGACTCGATTCGGCGCGCGAGAACGAGTTGCGGTACCGGCCGCGCAAGATCTCGCCGGAGACCATGAGCTCGTAGCCGCGCATTGGTGCCGCGATGCCGCTGTCGGGGTAGACGTCGATCAGCTTCACCACCCAATCGGCATCCGATCCAGTCGTGCTCGCGAACAGCTTCGCCGCGATGTCGCCCGCGATCGTCATGTCGGCCGAGAGTGGCGCGGTCTGCCACGTGAGCACGTCGGGGCGATTGTCGACAAAGCGCTGGTCGCGCACGAGCCAGCTCTCCCATTCGACGTATGATGGAATCGGCCGCGGACGATACGGCACGGGATGCGCGGGGTCGGACACAAACTGATCACTCCCTGAGGACCCGGTTGGCGCATCGAACCCGAGCCGGCCGTGGTCGAGCAGGTAGAGGTTCCGTGACACCGCATTCTTCGCCGGCCAGGCGTCGAACGTGCGCCATTGGTGAAGGCCCGCGTCGAACACGGTGGCTTCGGGGATGTCGTCGCCGGTGCGCTGCTTCAGGTACTTCGCGAAGAACCGCGCCTGCAACTGGCGGAAATCATTGCCGGTCGCGCGACCGAATCGAATTGCGGCAAGTGAGTCGCCGGCGTCATCGTACCACTGCCCATGGTACCACGGACCGATCACGATCTTGTTGACGCGTGCCGTGTCGGTCTTCTCAAGCGCGGCGTACGACACTTGCGGACCGTATCCGTCCTCCTGGTCCCAGAATCCGCCGACGGTGAGCGTCGGGATGCTCGTGTGGTGCAGGTACCGCTGGACCGCACGCTGCTGCCACACGGAGTCGTATGCGGGATGCTGCACGAAGCGTTGCCACGTTGGCCATTTGTTCGCCCCCGTCCACCGCGCGAGCGAGTCCAGAGTCGGGAACGACGCATACCAGTCGTACGTGTCCCACTGTGTGATCCGGAGTGGCCCGGTGCCGGCCTGCTTTGCTTCTCGTCCGTACACCCACTCGGTGCCGTAGGACTGACGAAACGCGCCCTGATGGAAGAAGTCGTCGCCCATCCAGGTGTCCACCATCGGCGCCTGTGGGCTCATGGCCTTGAGCGCCGGATGCGGCTCGACCATGGCCGCATTGACGAGGAAGCCGGGATACGAGATGCCGAGCATGCCGACGCGCGCCAGGGTGTTGGGGACGTTCTTCAGGACCCAGTCGATGGTGTCCCAGGTGTCCGTCGCCTCGTCGACGCTCGTAGTGATGCGTCGATCACGCGGCGGCCGGTTCATGATGAACTCGCCCTCCGACGCATGCTGCCCGCGGATGTCCTGGAAGACGAAGACGTAGCCGTCCGCGATCAGCTCGCGGAAGCCGACGTCGATGTGGAACGTGCCGCCCCACCCCCCGGTGCCGTACGGTGTGCGGGACATCAGCACGGGAAGCGGACCGAATTGCCGCTTCGGCGTGAGGATCACGGTGAAGAGATGCACGCCGTCACGCATCGGGATGCGCGCCTCGCGGCGGTCGAACAGGGAGTCGACGGCGGCGTTGGGTTGCTGGGCACCGACTGGTTGCGTGAGCACCAGGAGCATAGCCCCGCGCAGCAATGCGTAGAATGGGAGCTTCACAGATCCTCCTTGGCGTGTCTTTCGTGTTTACGCGTTCGCCAAACTGCCGAGAAGCGGCGAGAGCCGCAACCATCCGTTGCGAGAGAATGCGCCCGCCATAAGTTCCCTCCGCCGCGTGCGCCGCGGTCACCAACGGACATTAAACGCAGGGGCTCAGCTGAACATGATCCGCCGACGAGATATCGCCGTCGCGCTGTTGCTGGCTTCCTCGCCAACGACGAATGGTGCCGCGTCCGCGCAAGCGCCTCCCGTGCTGGAGTGCATCGCCCAGTTGTCCTCACCGACGCGCGATTCACTCACGCTCCGTGTGGCGCTCAGCGTGAGCGCGGTCGATCGCGAGCATCCGCTTCCTGCCGCATTCCAGATGGATGTGGCCGACGCGATCAGGAAGTATCTGCGACTCCCCACTCCGTTGGCGCTCGATGTGTACGAGGTATCGAAGGACACGAGTGCGCAAACCGCACACCTGGCACTCTGGGGGAACTACGAAGCCACGCTGACTGCTTCAGGCCGCATGATTGGCGCTGAAGTCGTTGCGGGCGCGCGGAACGTGGCCTTTGATGCGGCAGTGCTCGCGGCGATGGGATCGATCGATTCTACAGATGAGTTGTCCGCGTCATCCCGAGGCGTACCGAAGGATCTGCGGGTTCGCGTACAGATTTATACGCGTGAGGGTGAGGAATCTGGGCCATTCGTTCTCGATCCGCTCCGAGTATCCACCACGGGGCAGGGGGAGTCCAGGAGCCGAGCAATGACTGCTTCTTCCGACTCAAACCTCGTCGTTCCGCTCTTTCTCTTTCGCGTGCCCTCGCTGCCGCTGCGCCGCTTCGCACGCCAGCAGCCGGGCGTAGGGTTTCTGCGATATCCCACGAGTCTTCGACAGGACGGCGTGCAGGGGGAGGCCGTGGCTGCATTCATCATTGGTGCGGACGGAGTGGCAGAAATCGATAGCTTCTTCTCCCTTCGAACGACTCACGTTGATTTTGCGCGCTCTGTTCGTCAGGCGCTGCCCACGTTCCGTTTCACGCCGCTGATCATCGGTGGCTGCGCGGTACGGAGCATCGTCCAGCAGCCCTTCACGTTCACGCTTGCGCGTTAGTTCGTTGCCATCCTGAAACCGTGCTTTGAGACGAGTGCCAGGCTGGACACTGGTTCGTGCCGCGCCCGCATCCTCGTGCAGGGCAGGTGGCGCGTCCTCCGCGCCAAATGAACTCACGGGGGTGCGGTAGCGGTATCCCGGAATACCCGCGCCGGCAGCGGGGTGACCCCGGTGATCAACCGCGTCGGGCGCTCCGTGATGTTGCGCAGGAAATGCGTCAGCAACGACGTCGTCTCATCGAGATTGAACAACGCCTCGTCCACGCGCGGCCCCGTCTTGCCGAGCATCGCCGACACCTGCCTCAGCGCAGCCCGCGTATCACCAAGGAGCGCATTGACCGAGTCCGTCGCGTTCTTCGCGCCGTGCTCGATCTGCTGGAGCGCCTGCATCGCCGAGTCGGCTCGCGCCATCGTCTTCATTGTGCCGGCGGTCAGCTCGACGAGGTGCTCGTCCACCTTGTTCGTCATCGCGCCCGCGCCCCGGATCGCCTCCGACGACGCCTCTGCCGTGGACCGGAACGCCGCCATCATCCCACGTGATTCGGCGAGCGTCTGCGCCAACTGCCGGGCGAGCGAGTCGATCCGGGAGTCGGCCTTCGCGAGCATCGGCGTATCGG
>JBBQFW010000378.1:0-3431 GCA_038322445.1 Gemmatimonadales bacterium | reverse complement strand
GAAACGGGTCGCCGCGCATCGTGATGCCCTCGTCGCCCTCCTCGCGGACATCCGGTCA
Source organism: Gemmatimonadales bacterium (assembly GCA_038322445.1). Lineage (GTDB taxonomy): Bacteria > Gemmatimonadota > Gemmatimonadetes > Gemmatimonadales > Gemmatimonadaceae > AG11. The sequence continues at coordinate 3,373 of JBBQFW010000378.1, read as the reverse complement.
CGGGGCAAGACCGTGCTCGGCTACGGTGCGTCCACGAAGGGCAACGTGATCCTGCAGTATTGTGGCTTCACCACGGACGACGTGCCCGCCATCGCGGAAGTGAATCCCGACAAGTTCGGTGCATTCACGCCCGGGACGCACATCCCGATCATTTCGGAGGCAGAGGCGCACGCGCAGAAGCCGGACTACCTGCTCGCGATGCCGTGGCACTTCCGGGAGAATCTCATCGGGCGGGAGACCGCGTACCTGGCGGCTGGCGGCAAGATGATCTTTCCCCTGCCGGAGATCTCGGTTGCGTCTGCGTGAGCGTGACCTGACGGGCCTGTTGCGATCGGTGGCGGCGTGAGCACGGTGTTGAAGACGCTCGTGATGGTGCCGACGTACAACGAGCGCGAGAATGCGCCGTTGATGGTTGCGGCGATCAGGGCGCTCGGGATCGACGTCGACGTGCTGTTCGTGGACGATGAGTCACCCGATGGCACCGGCGAGCTGCTCGACGCGCTTGCCGTCGGCTACCCGCGCCTCCGCGTGATCCACCGCATCGGCAAGCGTGGCATCGGTGGCGCGCATCTGGAGGGGATCGCGGCGGCCTATGCAGGCGGGTATCAGCGGCTCGTCACGCTCGACTGCGACTTCAGCCACAGCCCCGAGGACATTCCCGCCTTCCTCGAGGCGTCCGATACGGCGGACGTCGTCGTGGGATCGCGCTGGACGGCGCTCGACAGCCTGCCCGGGTGGAACATCTTCCGTCGCATGATGACGGGAGCGGGGCACATGCTCACGCGGGCGGTGCTCGGCATGCCCTACGACGCGACCGGGGCGTACCGTGCCTACCGGCTCGACCACATTCCGGAAGCGACGTTCGCATTGGTGCAGTCGCGCAGCTACTCGTTCTTCTTCGAGAGCCTGTTCATCCTGCACCAGAACGGCCTGCGGATCGAGGAGATCCCGATCGTGCTGCCCGCGCGCACGTACGGGCATTCAAAGATGACGATGAAGGCCGCGCTCAACAGCGTGCGCATCATGCTGGCGATCGCCGCGCGGTTTCGCCGGGCGCCGGCGGAGTTCCGCCTAAAGGCAGCGCCATTGGCCATGGACCGCACCCTCGAGGATCCACAACACTGGGACGACTACTGGAAGCAGTCGGCGCAGGCGACCAAGCGCGTCTATTCCACGATCGCGTCACTCTACCGGCGCGTCTTCATCCGGCCGCGACTGCACCGCGTGTTGCGGCGGCAGTTTGGACGCGGTGCGCGACTGATTCACGCGGGCTGCGGCGGCGGGCAGGTCGATCAGGGCCTGCATCAGCGCCTGCGGATCACCGCGCTCGACATCTCGCCAGACGCGCTGCTCCTCTACCAGCAGAACAACCCGACCGCGCAGCAGATCGAGCACGGCGACATCCTCGCCCTCCCCCACGACGCCGCAAGCTTCGACGGCTACTACAGCCTCGGCGTAATCGAGCATTTCACCAGCACGGAAATCGCACGCATCCTCAGCGAGGCGCATCGCGTGCTTCGTCCTGGGGGTCGCCTGGTGCTCTTCTGGCCGCACGCCCACGCGACGAGCGTCCGCGTCCTCGGACTCGCGCATCGAATGCTCGCGCGCAGCGGGAGCAGCACACAGCTGCATCCGCCGGAGGTGTCGCTGCTCTCGTCGCGGTCGATGGCGGATGGACTGCTGCGCCAGGGCGGGTTCACCATGACGTCGTACGACTTCGGCGCGAGGGACCTGTGGATCCAGGCGGTCGTCGTCGCCGAAAGAGTCGTCAGTCTTCGGTCAGCTGCCAACTGACGACCGCAAACCCCGGCAGAGGTCACAGTCAGTCAGACATCTGCCTCAGTTTCACGGTCGAGCGCAATTACGGGCACTCAACGGTTGTCCATCCTGGGACGGCGGGTTGACATTCGTTCGTCATTCCCGCGAAAGCGGGAATCCATGTTGAACCACGCCCATAAATGGATCCCCCTTTCGCGGGGATGGCAACAATTGAACGACGGCCCTTGCCAAATCCGCTGTTTCAGGATTGCGCACTCACGAGTCCAGGCGCAGTCACCAACTACTGATGCAGACAGCGGCAGACTGTCAGCTCTGCCTAGGCTTCAGTTTACTGATACAGACTGTCGGCTCTACCCTTGTTTCAGTTCGCCGACGGGTAGACCTCGAACACTCCCGCTGCCCCCATCCCGCCGCCGATGCACATCGTCACGAGGCCGTGCCCGCCTCCGCGGCGGCCGAGCTCGTGGACGAGCTGCGTCGTCAGCTTCGCTCCCGTGGCGCCGAGGGGATGACCGAGCGCAATGGCGCCGCCGTTGACGTTCACCTTGTCGGGATCCATTTCCAGCTCGCGCATCACCGCCAGCACCTGCGACGCGAACGCCTCGTTGAACTCGATGAGGTCGAGGTCCTTGATGGAGAGTCCGGCCTTCGTCAACGCCTTGGGCACCGCCTTGAGCGGCCCCACTCCCATGATGTCGGGTTCGACGCCCGCCACCGCGAAACTCACGAATCTCGCGAGAGGACGAAGTCCTTTCGCCTCCGCGACTGACCGACGCATGAGCAGCACCGCGGCCGCGCCATCGGAATAAGGGCTGGCATTACCGGCCGTCACCGTTCCGTTGGCCTTGAACGCCGGCTTCAGTTTCGCGAGGGCCTCGGCTGTCGTCTCCGCACGCACGAGCTCGTCCTTCGAGAATTCGAGCGACTGCACGTGCTTCTGCGTGCCGCTCCAGCTCACCTTCTCCACCGGCACGGAAACGATCTGCGTGTCGAAGCTGCCGTTCCGCATGGCCGCGGCCGCGTTCTGCTGGCTGCGCAGCGCCCACGCATCCTGGTCCGCACGGCTCACCTTCCAGCGATCCGCCACGCGCTCGGCGGTGAAGCCCATGCCGATGTACGACTCCATCGCGTCCGCGTCGAGCCGCGCGTGGTAGCCCGACATCGGCACCTGGCTCATCATCTCGATGCCGCCCGCGAGTACGACGTCGGCCATGCCGCTCATGATCTGCATGGCGCCGCTGGCGATCGTCTGGAGTCCCGACGAGCAGAACCGGTTGATGGTCTGCGCGGGCACCTCGACCGGAAACCCGGCCCGCAGCGCGCTGAGCCTGGCGACGTTGAGCCCCTGCGACGCCTCCGGCATCGCGCAGCCCCACGCGATGTCGTCGATGATGGCGGGGTCGACGCCCACGCGCGTGACCGCCTCCTTCATGAGCAGCGCTGACAGCTCGATGGGATGCGTGGCCGCGAGGGCGCCGTCCTTCTTGCCCTTGGCGACCGGCGAGCGAACCGCCGAGACAAGTACGACGTCGTTCGATGAGTCAGACATTTTCTGGTCCCTTATGCAAAGCGTAACTGCATCTTACCACGGAGG
>JBBQFW010000377.1:0-3440 GCA_038322445.1 Gemmatimonadales bacterium | reverse complement strand
CAGGATATTTGAGGTTCGCGTGCTCCTTGACGATGAGGCTGCGCCGGATCGGCACGAGGAAGAGCACACCGAGTACGCCGCCGACCACGCCGATCGCGATCACCTTGATCCACGGCAGCTCGTAGCCGAGCAGCAGCAGCGCGGGCAGGGTGAATGCGATGCCTGCCGCGATGGACTCACCGGCGGAGCCGGTGGTCTGCACGAGGTTGTTCTGGAGGATCGTCGCGGGCTCCGAGCGCATGGCCCGCGAGATGTAGCGGAAGATCGTGATGGAGAGGACGGCGATCGGGATCGACGCGCTCACGGTGAGGCTGACCTTAAGCGCGAGGTAGATGCTCGACGCGGCGAACACGAGGCCGAGCACGACGCCGAGTAGAATGGCACCGATGCTGAATTCCTTCGGCGATTCGTTCGACGGGATATAGGGGGAGAACGTCGTCTCCGGGGCCGCGCTGGGGCGGGTGGTCGGCGTCGTCAAGGTCTTCTGTGTCCTGCTGATTGGGGGAGGATGGGAAGTATGGTGGCGCGCGCGCGGCGGGCGCCAGCGAGTGAGGTCACCGGTCGTCATCGCCGCGAACGCCAACGCATTCGTCATTCCCGCGAAAGCGGGAATCCATGGTAAAGAGCCAAATGGATTCCCGCCTGCGCGGGAATGACGAACGGGCAATGACGCGCCTCAGGCAGCGGCGGATGCGTCACCGCGCCGACGCGTCCTCCGCACGCGGGCGACGACCACGTACGCGCCACCCAGCGCCAGCCCTACCGGCACCACCACGCCCAGCGCCGCAATGAACCAGGCAATGACGCCGAGCAGGCGCCGACACGCTTCCGCCAATGCTTCGGCGAGCGGACCATTCGTCGTGCGGTCGATCAACGCGAGCGGCTCATGCAGCGTGATGCTGAAGGAACTGAGCGACGCTCGGCGCTCCAGCCAACGCATTCGCGCATCGTGTCGCTCGATCTCCTGGCGAACACGAGCGAGCTCCTGCTCGACAGTCAATACGTCGGACAGCTTGCCCGTCCGGCTGGCAAGCATCTCGACCAGCCGCGCCTCCACACGGCGTGCGTTGGCCGCACGTGCGCCGAGGTCCACGTATTCCTCGCCGACGTCCTCCGCGTTGGCACTCACCGATTCCACTTTGCCAAACGCCTTGAGCCCGCTCATGAGCTCGTCGAACTGTGCCGTGGGGACACGCACCTCGAGTGACGCCGACGGCTGCTCGTCCCTGCCATTGCGGAGTGCGGTATTCGCCACGAATCCGCCGAGCTGCTGCGCGGCCTGCCGCACGCGAAGTACCGCGTCGTCGACATGGCGGACTTCAACCGCGGCCTGCCCGTGTCGCACGAGCATCGCTCCGGCGGGATCGGACGCCGGCGGAAGGAGCGTCCCGGTTTCCGGCGTTACGTCGGACGTCGGGCTGGTCGGGGCCGCGGGGCTGGCAACGGCGATTTCTGCTTTTTGCGCCTCGATTTTCCCCTGGGATACTTCGCGCGTCGCGAAGTCGGCCCTCATGGGCATTGACGCAATCGCCCCCGTTGCGCGCCCGCTTGACGAGGTGGCGGTGTCCGACGGTTCGGTGCCGCGATTGCAGGCACTGACGAGCAAGGCCGCCGTCGACACGACGACGATCGGCAGGCGGATATCGAGGATACGGAGCTTACGCATGTGGTCTCCTGGGGCAATGATTGAGGACCGACCGGCGCGGTCGCGCGAATCGTGACAGGAGACGTCGGCCGACGAGGAACTCACACACGTGGTGTTGCATGTCCGGTAAAAGCGTCGCGGCCGCCATCCTGTGGCTTGCGTCATCCACCACGCTCGGCGCGCAGGCCGCACCGGCGACCTCCGCGCCCATCACGGCAGTCACCTATACGGTGACGGCAGACCGCCCTGCCCTCGCCAGCCGGCGGTTGGCTGTGGTGATGAGCTTCGACGTCGCGGACAATGCGCCCGTGCTCCTGTCGCTTCCGGCGTGGACGCCGGGCGCGTACGAGATCAGTAATTTTGCGCGATGGGTGAGTGGCTTTCGTCCCGATGAGGGCGGCACGGAGCTGCGGTGGGACAAGCTCGATTATGACACATGGCGGTTGCTACCCGCGCACGCGGGCCGCGTGACTGTCAGCTTCACGTACGCGGCTGACACACTCGACAACGCCATGGCGTGGACGCGCCCCGACTTCGCGCTGTTCAATGGCACGAACGTCTTCATGTATCCCGAAGGCCGTTCACTGGACTTCACGTCGACGGTAACGATCCGGACCGATGCGGACTTCCGGATTGCCACCGGATTGCCGTCCAATGGGACGAAGGGCTCATTCCGTGCAGCGAACTACCACGAGCTCGTGGACATGCCGGTGTTCGTCGGTCGCTTCGATCTCGACAGCACCTTCATCTCGGGCAAGCCCGTAAGGCTGGCGACCTATCCGGTTGGAAGCGTATCGGGCCAGATGCGCGCCACCACCTGGGAACAGCTCAAGCGCGTGATCCCGATCGAGGTAAGTGTCTTCGGCGAGGCGCCATGGAGCAACTACACCGTAATGCAGATCGCCGACTCCACCACGCAGGGATATTCGGGACTGGAGCACGCGAACTCGCACGTCGACATCGTCGCCGCGCAGGGATTGGGCGCCGACTTCCTGCCGTCGCTCTATGCGCACGAGATTTTCCACTCGTGGAACGTGAAGCGACTGCGTCCGGCGGACATGATGCCGTACCGCTACGACCGTCCACAGCCGACGACCTGGCTCTGGGTCAGTGAAGGCATCACGGACTACTACGCCGACCTCGCCGAGGTGCGCGGTGGCGTCGTCGACGCTGGGGGCTTCTATGCCCTCACCGCTGCGAAGATTGACGAGATCGCGCACACGGTGCCGTTCTCGCTCGACGATGCATCGCTCAACACGTGGATCCACCCGCAGGACGGCACGGGCTACAGCTATTACCCGAAGGGCTCGCTCGCTGGCCTCATGCTGGACATCCTCATTCGCGATGGCAGCAGCAACACGCGTTCGCTCGACGCCGTGATGCGGGAGCTGTACGAGGCGACGTACAAGAAGGGACGCGGGTTCACGCATGATGACTTCTGGGGTGCGGTGAACCGTGCCGCGGGTAGCCGTAGTATCGACGATTTCGAGCAGAAGTATGTCGCGGGGCGCGAAGCGTATCCCTGGCCGACGATGCTCAAGATGGCGGGACTGCGGATGATGCCGGACAGCACGCCGCGCATTGGCGTGTCGAGCGGCGTTGACCCCGCGGGCAACGTGCGTGTGCTCGACCTGGAGGGTGGCGGGGCCGCCGCTCTCGCTGGCGTGAAAGTCGGCGACGAGATGCTCAGGGTTGGCGACATCGCAGTGAGTGACGCGGACTTCGGCGCGAAGTTCCGGCTGCAATACGCCGGTCGACCCGCTGGCTCACCGCTCCCGCTCACCGTGAAGCGTGG
>JBBQFW010000376.1:0-3467 GCA_038322445.1 Gemmatimonadales bacterium | reverse complement strand
TTCCCACTTGTCGCGGTAGCTGTAGTCAAGCAGCGTGGCCAGGTTGCTGTCAGCGCGTAGAATCACGTCTCCTCCCTTTCCTCCGTCGCCGCCATCGGGCCCGCCCAGCGGGGCGAATTTCTCGCGACGGAAGCTGGCGATCCCCGAGCCGCCTGAACCGGCGGTAACGCGGACAATGACACGATCGATGAACATCCTGATGGTCTGGCGAAGGTAGGGACTGCACACGCGGAGGCCGTGATCATTTCATTGCCGCGCGCGTCGAAACAGCGCAAGCCTGCAAGTTAGCGCCTCTCAGCCACGCAGGCGCCTTCTCGTGGATTCGCACCAAGCCGGGAACTCCCGCGGCGAATGCGCTCGATCGACGAGCGCGAGCGATGGCGCCGGCGCTTCGATCTACTGCGCGAGCGGGCGAAGCTCGCCGACGGCCTCGCCACGCGTATTGCGCAAGGTACGGCGTGCGAACTCCGCGAGGGCCGGCGGGAGGCTGGCTGGCAGCGCGCCATAGCGCTGCAGGAGGGCGATGACCGCGGGGTACTGCGCACGCTGTGACCCGCACTCCACCTTCAGCGCCATGCCGATGCCGTCGTCGACGAGGGCAATGGTGTGAACGCCTTCGGCACCGACCTTCGTGATCACGCGGCCCTGTGTGGCTTCGATGATCGCGGAATCGAACCGGTCACTTCCGCCCACCAGGAATGGTCGCGTCTGCATCGCGTGCAGGATGCGCGACGGCACCTCGTGCGAACGGCGAGCGCCGTCCGCAAGTCGGGCATACGCGAGCGCCATGGCCTGGAGCGGCAGCGCGAACACGACCACGCCACAGCCGTCGACGGCGCAGCCGATCGTGGACGCATCGACACCGGACCACTGCGCGACGTGCTGCAGGCATTCCTGCTGCACGGGATGCTCGAGACGCTCATACCCGACCGTGGGCCAGCCGGCGGTATGCGCCTTGGCGAGCATTGCGGCGTGCTTCCCGGAGCAGTTGTTGTGCAGGCGCGTGGGGCGCTCCCCGCTCTCACGGAGAATGCGCTGCCCGCGTGGGGCGAGCGGTTCGTGTGCGCCGCACGCCAGGTCGCCCTCTTCCATGCCGATGGACGACAGCATGCCCGCAGCCAGCGCGACGTGCTCCGGCTCACCTCCGTGCGACCCGCACGCCAGCGCGAGCTGGTCGTCGCCCCATCCGATGGCATCGAAGCCACGGTGCTCGAGCAGCGACATGACCTGGAAGGGCTTTGCGCACGAGCGCCAATGACTGACCAGCTGCGCATCGCCGGCGAGCCCGATCGTCGCGCCGGCGGCATCGACGACGACAGCGTGCACGCGATGCAGCGATTCGACGATCGCTCCGCGCGTGACAACGACATCCAGTGACAGCTGGTCCATGCGCGCTCCGCGTGCGGGTGTCCAACAAAGCTAACCGCGGGCGAGTCTCGCGACTCTCATGGAGTCCTTGTGCACATCATGCCGAGATGGATGATCCGCGCGCGGATATCGAGGACGCGGGCGCTGCTGTCAGAGCCCGCGCTGACATGGGTTGGTAACGAGACGTCGAATGCGGTTCTCGTAATTCCGTCTCAACGCGCGAGCAATTATCGCGGGCGAAGTTCGTGGGCCGCACTGGCATGACGTCTAGCGTCGCGCTGTAAGCAATAGCCCCGCGAAGACCACGGCGCCGCCGACGAAAGTGGCCGGTCCCGGCAGCTCGCGGATGCCCGGCAGCATGGCGGCAAGAAGCGTGGCCCCGATCGGCTCACCGAGCAGGGTGAGGTTCACCACGTAAGCTGGCGAGTGCTTGAGGGCCCAGTTGAGGCCCGTATGTCCCAGCAACATCGGACCGAGGGCGAGTGCGGCGAAGATGGCAAGCTCGCGTGACGGTTGGGGCGCGAGCGGGACGTTCGTGACGGCTATGAGCAGCAGCAGCACCACGAGGCACGCGCCGTACACGATGCCGACGTATGCCCAGAGGTCGAGCGCGGAACGCAGCCGCCGTCCCGAGACAAAGTAGATGGCCGCGGTCAAGGCGCCGAGCAGCGCGAGCATGTCACCGCGCCACGCGCGAGGATGGGCGGTCGCGGTAGCTGCACCGGCGAAAAAATCGGGCGACGCAACGATCAGCGCGCCCGTCATGGCGATAGCGATTCCGATCCATTGTCGACGCGACGGAGTCTCGCGAAGCCAGAACACCGAGAGGAGCGCGACGACAACCGGCTGGGTGTTCACGAGGACGACTGAAGCGGCGACGCTCGTGAGCGTTATGGACGTATTCCAGCTCCAGAAGTGCAGCGCCAACATGCCGCCCGCGCCGACGGCAATGCCCACCTCGCGGCGCGAGAGTCGCTGCCATTGGCGCCATTGCCCGGTGAAAACCAGGGCAATGGCGATGATCGCGAGCGAGAATGCGAGGCGCCAGACAGCGATATCCCGAGCAGCGCCAGCGCCAAAACGAATGGGGCTCGGCGATCCGCCCCGGTGTTCACCGCCTGATGATGGCGACTACGGCAACGAGGCTGGCGATGATCTGCGAGGTAATCGTGAAGAGCGCCGCAAAGTCGATGTGGTCGGCGGGATCACGCTCCGGTACGGTGACCACGGCTCCCGCCTGTGGATGTGGAACGGCATCCGGGAAGAAACGGTGCGTGCGCACGCTTTCCAGCTTCCCCGACGGCTGCGTGACGTATGACCGCTTCTCGTCAGCGGTGCGGGAACCGCCGCCAGCAGCGTCGATGTAATAAAAGATGTCCTTGCCTGGCACGAAGGTGACATTCGCCGGCGCGTTAACTGCGCCCTGCACGCGGATAACGGGGTTGTACCGCGGGATCGTGACCTGGTCGCCATCCTCGAGCACGATGTTCTCGCGCGTGTCGTGGTTGGCGAGCACCGCTTCGAGGTCGAGGCCGATGCGGCCATTCGTGGCGCGACGAGCAAGCAGGGAATCCTGTGCGGACGCCGCAGTACCAGCGTCGCTCTTGATGCGCGTGTCCGTTGGCCCGGGCCGAACGAACAGGATGGCATCGTGCTGCGCTTCCTCCGTGAGGCCGCCGGCACGCGCGAGCAGGTCGCTGAGGCGTTCACGCTTGCTCTTCAACGCATAGGTGCCGGGGAACCGGACCTCGCCGCCCACCGTGACGATGCGCTGATACTCGAAGTTCTCCTGCCGGAGGATCAGGACGTTGTCATACGGTTCCAGGACAACCTCTGGAGCGCCATTCGCCGATGCCGGCTGGCCTGGCGGCCCTGCGTAAGCGCGCCCTTGGCGCCGCTCGAAGAGGTAGGAGGAATCGAGCGGAACCCGAATCGTCACGGCAGTCTGGCCGTTCGAGCGATCCTGCGGCAGCCGCGCGATTTCCGCCTCGGTAAGCAACGCACCTTCCTTTGCGCCACCGCCCAGAAGCACCAGGTCGCGAAGCGTCATGCCCTCGCGAAAGGGAAACCGCCCCGGATTGTTGACGAACCCCGCCACC
>JBBQFW010000375.1:0-3500 GCA_038322445.1 Gemmatimonadales bacterium | reverse complement strand
CCGCCTGTCGGCGTGGGACATCGGGAGCCAGGCGATCAAGCTCGGCGACGTCACCGTGCAGACCGACGCCGGCGATCGCCAGGTCGCACTCACGCTGCCACTGCTGTTCGTCCGGAGCGTGTTGCCCGCGGACACCACGCTACGCGTTCCGAAGCCCGCGCGGCCCATCCTCGCGGTCCCGGTGCCCACGCCATGGTGGTGGTGGGCGCTCGGTGCGGTTGCGGCCTTGCTCATCGTCCTGCTCGCGTGGTGGATTGTTCGCCGTCGTCGCGGGACCGCACGCACCGGCGATCCGTACCTCGATGCGAACGCGGAGTTCGACCGCATCGAGCGCCTGCGGCTGGTCGAAGCCGGAGAGCCGGGTCGACACGTCGCACTCATGACGGATGTCGTGCGACGTTACCTCGCGGGGCGGCACGAAGGCGTGTCACTCGCCCTCACGAGCGGTGAGCTGCAGGCGGCGGTGCGCACAGTGCCGACGGTGCCGCATGATGCACTGCGCGATGTCTTTGCGTCCGTCGATCCGGTGAAGTTCGCGAACGCGCCACTGGCCGCCGAGCAGGCCCGCGCGATCGGCGAGGAGGCGAAGGGGATCGTGCGCGATGAGCACCAGCGCGCCGCGGCACTTGCCGCGGCCGAGGCCTCGAAGGACAAGGAGCGCGCCGCATGATCGATCTTGGCGCGCTGCAGTTTGCCTCGCCCTGGTGGTTGCTGCTCCTGCTGCTCCTGCCGGTGTGGTGGCTCGTCGCGCGCTCGCGCACGCCGGCGGCGATCGTGTTTTCCCGCGTCGCCGTGCTCGCGAAGGGTCCGCGCGCCGGTCGCGGACTCGCTCGCGCGCTCACGCTGCTGCGCAACCTTGCACTGGCGAGTGGCATCGTGGCACTCGCGCGGCCGCGCTCGGGCGCGCATGCAGAGACGCAAACGAGCGAGGGCATCAACATCGTCGTCGCGTTCGACATCTCCAGCTCCATGCTCGCGCTGGACTTCCAGCCGCAGAACCGCCTCGAGGTCGCGCGCGCGAAGATCAAGCAGTTCGTTGCGGCGCGCAGCACGGATCGCATCGGCATCGTCGCGTTCTCGGGGGAGGCGCTCACCCAGGTACCGCTCACCACGGACTACCCCGTGGTGCAGGCCGCGCTGGACAATCTCCAGCCGGGACAGCTCGAGGATGGCACCGCTATTGGCACTGCCATTGCCACGGCCGCCAATCGTCTCAAGGACGCGCCCGGTCGGTCGCGCGTGCTCGTGCTGCTCACGGATGGCGTGAACAACCGTGGTTCGATCGATCCGCGCACGGCGGCGAAGGCGGCAGCGGCGTTCGGCATCAAGATCTATGCGATTGGTGTGGGCACCGAAGGCATGGCGCCGGTCCCCGTCGGACGCGGCCTCTACGGACTGCGGTACGAAATGCAGCGTGTCGAGATTGATGACGCGCTACTGACGGATGTCTCAAATGCGACCGGTGGGCGGTACTTCCGTGCGCGCGACCCCGCCGCGCTGCAGCGCATCACCGAGCAGATCGACGCGCTCGAGCGGACGCCCGTGCGCAGCCGCACCTTCGTGCGTTACTCCGAGCTGTTCCGCTGGCCGCTCACGGTCATGCTCGTCGCACTCGGCGCCGAGTTGCTGCTCGTCGCCTGGAAGGGACCGCTCCCATGATGATCGACTGGTCCTGGGTGGAACTGCCCTGGCTGCTCCCGCTCGTGATCGTGCTCCCGGTGGCGTTCGCGCTGCTGTTGCGGCGTGCGCGCGCAAGTCGCGAGCACCGGCTGCTCCGCTTCGGCGCCCTCGACGTCGTGCGCAGGCTGATTCCGGACAGTGCGCTCGCCGGCAGTGCGTGGCGTGCGATCCGCCTTGGGCTGGCGGCGGCGCTCGCCGGTCTTGCTGTTGCCGGACCGCGATGGGGACACGAACGCACCACCGTGCGGTCGAGCGGGGTGGACCTGGTGCTGGCCGTCGACGCCTCGCTGTCGATGATGGCAACCGACGAGAAGCCCAATCGGCTCGAACGCGTGAAGCAGGAAATTCGCCGCTTGCGCGCCATCAGCCCCGGTGACCGTGTCGGGCTGCTGGCGTTTGCCGGCCGCTCGTATGTGCTCACGCCCATCACGGTAGACGGCGGCGCACTCGATCTCTTCCTCGACAATCTCGACCCGAGCGTCGTCGGCCAGGCGGGCACGTCGCTGGCGTCCACCATCACGCAGGGCACGAGTCTACTCGCGCTGACCAAGAGCGGCGCCGATCGCGCGCTCGTGATCCTGAGCGACGGTGAGGGCTTCGAGCCGCAGGACGAGCTCATCGCCGCCGCGAAGAAGGCGGCGGAGAACAACGTCAGCATCGTCACGGTGGGCTTCGGCACGACGGCTGGAAGCACGATCCCGGTGAAGGACGCCAATGGCGCGGCGTCGCAGAAGCGCGATGAGAACGGGCAGGTGGTGATCACGCACTACCAGCCCGCGCTCCTCCAGGCGGCGGCACAAGCCGCCGGCGGCACGTTCATTCCCGCCGAGGCGAGTGACAAGGCGACGCGCATCAAGGCGGCCTTGTCGACGCTGCGCACCGGCGCGCGGACGACGCAGTCTGGCGACACGCTCACGCCGCGCTTCCAGCTCTTCCTGTTGCCGGCAATCCTTCTCCTGTGGCTCGACACCGTGCTGGTGGGTCAACGGTCGCGTCGTCGCCGCCGGGCCGCGTCGGCCGAGACGGCGGTGGCGGCGGGACTGCTGCTCGCATTCACGGTGCAGGGCTGCGCTCCGGCGCGCGAATCAGTTGATGGTGTCGCGGCCTACACTGCAAAGGACTATCGCAAGGCCTCCGCACTCTTCGCGCTGAACATCCAGAAGGGTGACCGATCTCCGGGCGCTCTTTACAACTACGGTACCGCGTTGCTCGCGTCGGACTCGACGGCGTCGGCTGCCGAGGTGCTGGATAAGGCGGCGGAAAGGGCCGATCCCGAGATCCAGTACCGGGCCCGATTCAACGGGGGATTGGCGCACCTGCTGCGCGGTCGTGCCGCGCAGGGAGATTCGGCGTCCGGTGAGCTCAAGGCAGCGTTGAGCACATACAAGCGCGTATTGCTTCAACGGCCCAACGACCTCGACGCGAAATGGAATTACGAGCTCGCACTGGAAAAACAGAAAAAGGGCGGGGGCGGAGGCGGTGGTGGCGGTCAGTCGAATGCCGCGCCATCACCCGCGCAGCAGGAGCAGAAACCCCAACCGACGCTGGCACAGCGGCAGGCCGAGCAGCTACTCGGCAGTGCCGAGCGGGAAGAGCGCGACGTGCAGAGCAAGAAGCAGAAGCAGAATCGTCCCGAGCCGCCTCCCGGCGGAAAAGACTGGTAGCCCTGACGTGATCGGGCTGCTCGTCCTTGCGCAGCTCGCGGTAATCGCCCACGCGCCCGATACGGCGAGCGTCTGCGCATCCATCGAGGTGAGCGTTGCTGCCCGCGTCGCCGGCACGGTCGCGCCGTTCATCCACCCGTATGCGCCATCGGGCAA
>JBBQFW010000374.1:0-3507 GCA_038322445.1 Gemmatimonadales bacterium | reverse complement strand
CGATGGCAATGATGTCGCCATCGCGCAGGAGACCGATCGGACCGCCTTCCGCTGCTTCGGGCGACACGTGGCCGATACACAGGCCGCGCGTTCCGCCGGAGAATCGCCCGTCGGTGACGAGCGCGACGGATTCTCCGATCGGCATGCCCTTGAGCAGGCTCGTGAGCGACAGCATCTCGCGCATGCCGGGTCCCCCGCGCGGACCTTCGTTGCGCACGATCACGACATCCCCGGCATGCAGCGCACCATCCATCGCTGCGGCAGTCGCCGACTCCTCGCTGTCGAATACGCGCGCCGGTCCACGGAAGGTCATTTCGTGCTGCGACACGGCGCCCACCTTGATCACGGCGCCGAGTGGCGCCAGCGATCCAAAGAGGACGGCGAGGGCGCCGCGCTGCGTGTGCGGATTGTCGATCGGACGGATGCAGTCCGGATTCTCATTCGTCACGCCGGCCAGCGAGTCGCCGATCGTCTGCCCCGATACCGTCTGCGCGCCGAGGTGCAGGGTGCCGGGCTTCTTCGCGAGCTCCGCAAGGATGGTGGGGATGCCGCCGGCGGCGTGCACGTCCTGCATGTGCCACTGCTGGTCGCCATCCCACGCCGGTGACACCTTCGCGAGGTGCGGCGTCCGCTCGGCGATCTCGTTGAATCGCGCGAGTGGGTATTCGACTTCGGCTTCGCGCGCGAGGGCGAGGACGTGCAGCACCGTGTTTGTCGATCCCCCCATCGCGACGTCGAGCGCGACGGCGTTGTCGATCGCCTCGGCGGTGACGATGTCGCGGAAGGTCACGTTGTCGCGCACGCAGTGCATCAGGTGCTGTGCAGCGCGGCGTGCGAGGTCGTGTCGCGCAGGCGAAGTCGCGAGGACAGAGCCATTGCCCGGCAGTGCCAGGCCGATGGCCTCGCAGAGGCAGTTCATGCTGTTCGCGGTGAACATCCCGCTGCAACTGCCGCACGTGGGGCACGCGTTGCGCTCGAGGTCGAGCAGTCGCGCGTCGTCGATGGTGCCGGCGGTGCGCTGACCGACCGCCTCGAACACGGAGATCAGGTCGACTTTCTTTCCCGCGGCGTCGCGTCCGGCCTCCATGGGCCCGCCCGAGATGAAGACCGTGGGCACGTTGGCGCGCGCGGCGCCCATGAGCATGCCCGGCACGATCTTGTCGCAGTTCGGGATGCAGATGAGCGCATCGAAGCAGTGCGCGCGCACCATTGTCTCCACCGAGTCCGCGATGATCTCGCGCGAGGGCAGCGAGTAGTGCATGCCCTCGTGCCCCATCACGATGCCGTCGTCCACACCGATGGTGTTGAACTCGAACGGAATGCCTCCGGCGGCGCGGATGGCTTCCTTCACCACCTTGCCGAACGCCTGGAGGTGCACGTGGCCAGGCACGATGTCCACGTACGAGTTGCACACGGCGACGAACGGCAGGTCCCACTCGCCGTCCTTCACCTGTCCGGTGGCGCGCAGCAGGCTGCGGTGGGGCGCGCGCTCCATACCGCGTTTGATGGTGTCCGATCGCATGTCGTCTCTCTGGGGAGAATGCGACAGCGGCCCGTCCGATCAGGGACGGGCCGCGGCGATCGTTCTGCGCGTCCCCTCCCGTTTGGAGAGGGGTCGCGGTCGTTTGGTGATTACGCCGCTGTACCCTCTCGCACGTCAATAAGCTCCGTAAGCGATACGGAGACTACGACGATAATCGAAAGGAGGACGAGCGAAGCGAGAATCATTCTTGCGGGCAGGTTGGGTTGTTCAGGTTCGTCATGATAGGCCCAAACTGTCGCAACGCGCAAGAGGCAGTCGAAAATGGGATCCTCCTATCCTCCCGTTCCAAAGCCGATGCGGAAGGTCGACCCCAGCCCAGCCTGACTCTCCAGCGTCAGCGAGAAACCCATCATGTCGCAGTAGCGCTTCGAGATCGCGAGGCCCAGGCCCGTGCCGCCGAAGCGCCGCGAGATGGTCGTGTCTTCCTGCGCAAATGGCTCGAACACCGCGGCCTGCTGCTCGGGCGCGATGCCCACGCCGGTATCCGTGACCGTGATGCACTTCGGCGATCCGCCCGGATTCGCCTCCATCGCGACGACCACGCTGCCTTCGAGCGTGAACTTCAGCGCATTGCCAACGAGGTTCACCAGCACCTGACGCAGTTTCGTGGCGTCCGCCGAGAGCATGGCCGCACCCGACGGCACCTCGGCGCGTAGCGCCACGTCAGGACTCCGCTCGCGTCCCTCCAGGTCCGCAATGACGTCCACCGCCAGGGCGCTCACGTCGACCTGACTGACCTCGAGCTCCATCTGGCCCGCTTCCACCTTCGAGAGATCGAGCAGCTCATTGATCAGCGTCAGCAGCCGGATCGCATTGCCCGACACGCGCTCCGCAAACGCGATCTGCTGCGCCGTGAGGTTGCCCGGTCGGTTGCTCACCAGCACCCGCGAGAATCCGATGATGGCGGTGAGCGGCGTCCTGAGCTCGTGGCTCATGTGCGCGAGGAATTGCGACTTCGCCGCGTTCGCCTGTTCCGAGGCGTCGCGTGCCGCGAGTAGCTCGTCGCTCTGCTGCATGAGCTCCTCGGTCTGCACCTCCATCTCGTACGTCTGCTCCCGCAGCAGGTGCTCCACCCGGCGCATCTCGGAGACGTCGTGCAGGATCGTCGAGAAGTGGCTCAACGTGCCGTCGGGATCGCGATGCGCGAGCACCACCTGATGCATGGTCAACGGGCGTCCGAGCGGTCCGCGGACCTGCGTCTCGCCGGTCCACTGTCCCGTGGCGGCCGCGACGACCGTCGCCTCCTTCAGCACGTGCTCGGCGTCGTTTCCTT
Source organism: Gemmatimonadales bacterium (assembly GCA_038322445.1). Lineage (GTDB taxonomy): Bacteria > Gemmatimonadota > Gemmatimonadetes > Gemmatimonadales > Gemmatimonadaceae > AG11. The sequence goes on along the minus strand of JBBQFW010000374.1, from coordinate 691 downwards.
CGTGCGCGTCCTGGATCACGTTCTTCGGGATGTCCGTCATCCTTCCGCCGTCGGTCACCTCGGCGACGGCGGGAAGCCCCATCATCAGGCGGCTGGCGCGGTTCGCATAGAAGAGCTGGCCGTCCTCATCGAACATGCCGACGATGTCGGGCGTCATGTCGAGGATTTCCGCGAGCCGGCGTCGACCCTTCTCCGCCTCGAGGCGCGCGGTGACGTCGATGATGATCGCGTGGATGAACGTCCTGGCTCCGCTGCTCACCGGGCTCGCGTAGATCTCCACTTCGCGCGATTCACCGTCCGCAAGATAGTGGCGACGCTGAAAGACGCCTTGCTTGCCGGCAACGATCGTTCCGGCCTTTTGCATCACACTCGCGCGGTCGAGTCGACCGAGCGTCGCGAGGTGCATCCCGATCAGCGCTTCGTGCGGCATCCGATAGAATACGACCGCTGCCGGATTCGCGGCCTGGATGAGCCCCGTTTCCGCATCGACGATCAACTGCACCGTGCCATTGCCCTCGAAAAGCGCGCGATACTGCGCCTCGCTCGAGCGTACGTGGTCCTCGGCTTCCTTCTGCGCGGTGACGTCCCGGAACGAGCAGACCGCCCCGTCGAGTTGCCCGTCCGCGCCACGAAGCGGTCTCGCGGCGGTGGCGATCCACACCACGCGGCCGTCGTGACGCGGAAAGTGCAG
>JBBQFW010000373.1:0-3516 GCA_038322445.1 Gemmatimonadales bacterium | reverse complement strand
AAATCGGCCCCACCGCACAGAAGGTGTCGAATCCCTTCGCCCGCGTCCACTGCCCATCGGACTTCTGGAGATCCCGCGCGGTCACGTCATTCGCGGCCACGATTCCGGTGATTGCATCGCGCGCCTCGTCGAGCGTGGCATGCCGCAGTCGCCTGCCGAGTACGACGCCGATCTCTCCTTCGTACTCCACCTGCTTGGACACCGTTGGCAGGCGAATGGATTCCCCGTCCCGGATGATGCTGGAGGGCGGCTTGAGGAAGATCAACGGCTGCTTCGGGACCTCATTGCCGAGCTCCTTTGCGTGTGCGGCGTAGTTTCGACCCACGCACACGATCTTGGACGGAGACACGTTGGTCATGCTGCAACCTAATAGACCCGGATGTCCACTTCACCCCTCCGCTGGGTCGCACGGATCACAGTGACCCGACGTATTCGAATTTTTCCGACCCTTTCGGGAGTACATGCGCTAACGGCTCGCGCCGGGCCGTGAGTAGAAGTCGCGCACCTGCTCCACGACAATCGTCCACCGCCCGATGACACGGCGCGCGGCCGGCAGCGCCTCGAGCAACCCGCGTCCGTAGCGCTTGGTGACGATCCGCGAATCACCGATCACGACCACGCCACGATCGGTGCCCGAGCGGATGAGTCGCCCGAAGCCCTGCTTCAACCGCAGCGACGCATGCGGCAACATGTACTCCGTGAACGGATCCCCCCCGCGCGCAACGATCGCTTCGCACTGCGCCGCCGTGACGGGCTCGGTCGGCACGCGGAAGGGCAGCTTCGCGATGACGAGCCCGCGCAGCGCATCACCGGGCACGTCGACGCCCTCCCAGAACGATGCCGTGCCGAGGAGGATGCCCTGCCCCGATTCACGGAATCGGTTGAGGAGCGCATCGCGGCTCTCCTCACCATGCACGAGGAGCGGCCACCGTCGCTCAATGCCGCGAGAACGCAGTTCGGCGGCGAGCTGGCGCACTTCACGATGGCTGGTAAAAAGCACGAACAGTCCACCGTCCGATGCCTCCGCAAGGTCGAGCACCACGCGCGTGATCGCGTTGCGATGGCCATCCGGATCCACATTCGGCGCCGGCACGTCGGACGGAATGACGAGCAGCGACTGCGCGTCATAGTCGAAGGGCGACGGAAACACCGCGGTGACCGGCGTGAGCCCGGGGTCGTCCAGCCCCAGTCGAGCGGCCAGGAAGTCGAAGCGGTGCGCGTCAGCCGCGACGTCGCCCGACGAGGCGGTGAGCGTGGCACTGGTGACGATGGTGGTATCGAGCCGCTTGAAGAGGTCCTCGCGAAGGATGGGCGCGAGGTCGAGCGGAACACTCGAGATCGCGACTGACTTTTCGCGGCCGCGCACTTCGATCCACCGGACGCTGTCGTCATCCGCGGGCGGCGTGAGCGCACGGCGTAATCCGTCGCCAATGGCCTGAAGCCGGCGCGTTACCGAACGCAGCTCGCTCATGAGCGGCGCGAGCTCCTCGTCGAGTTTCGCGCTGCCTTCGATGCGCTCGCGCACGAGTGCAAGCCCCTGGTTCAACATCTCGATCTCGCCGAGGGTGTCCTGGAGAGACACCGCGAGCCCCGCCTTCCAGATTGGGTGCGACGAGAATGCCTGGGTGAGGCGCACGACTGGCTGCCCCGCCTCCTCGATGAACGTGTCGAGGAGGTCGAAGAGGAGATCGCTCTTCTGGCGCAGCGCGGAGAGCGCAGGCACGAGCTTCGCCTCGAGCAGGTCGAGGCTCGCGGAACTGAGCAGGTCCTTGCTCGCCTGCAATCGCATGGACAGCGCAGGCAGCAACCCCTTGCCTCGTCGCTCCAGCCTGCCGATCAGACGCTGGAGGCCGCGCCGCGTGACCGTGACACCGAGATGGCTCGACGCGGCGTCCTCGAGGTGGTGTCCTTCATCAACGATGAGACGGTTGTACGCCGGCAGCACCGCGGCATCGTCCCAGTTCTGCGCCGCGCGCCGCACCGCGAGGTCCGACAGCAGCAGGTGGTGGTTCACGACAATCACGTCGGCCTCGGCGGCCTGTCGCCGCGCGACGAAGACGAAGCACTTGTCGAAGTGCTCGCACTTCACGCGCGTGCAGACATCCGGCTCCGCGGCGACTTCGTCCCAGACCTCCGCGCGCGGCGGCACGGGCAGGTCCGCCAGCGAGCCGTCCGACGTGCGCGCTGCCCAGGCGGCAATGGTCTTCAGCTCCGCGCCCGTGCCATCTTCGAAGAGCTGGGCCGCGCCGCCCATCGCCTGCTCGAGTCGCGACTTGCAGAGGTAGTTGCGCCATCCCTTGAGCAACGCGAAACGCACCTTCTGGTCGGTCAGCGCCGTCGCGAGGAACGGAAGGTCCTTTCGGACGAGTTGCTCCTGAAGGTTGATCGTGTTCGTCGAGATGATGGTGCGTTCGCCATTCGCCGCCGACCATCGCAGCGCCGGGATGAGATAGCCGAGCGACTTGCCGACGCCCGTTCCTGCCTCGAGTAGTCCGACGCCGCCCTCGTTATAGACGCGCGCAATGGCGGCAGCCATCGCACGCTGACTCGCGCGATCCTCATAGCGCGCATGCTGCTTCGCGACGAGTCCGTCGGGTCCGAGATCGTGCGCGATGGACTTGGGATCGAGGGGCGTCTGCTTCTCGGGGGCGGGCACTTCGACGACGACGTATAACTTCTTCGCGTCGTTATCGATGATGCCGAAGCCGACGCCGTCGTCGTGCATCCGGGCGGCGACGTCGTAGTCCGCGCCGGAGGGCTCGAGCACGCCGGACGGATGGTTGTGGACGAGCATGTCGCCGCGCTTGGCGAACCCGGGCAAGGCGAGCACGCTGCCGACGTCGCCACGCGCGACGACCCGGCCGGTGAGCACGCGCCCTTCCTCGTCGATGGCGCACACGAAACACACTTCGCGACCGCCGGCCATGCGGATCGCCGCACGCATCGCGGCGGAGGCGGACGCGGCGATCCTGTTGGTTACGGGCGGCTTGGGAGCGGGCTTCGGCACACCCTGAACATAAACCGAAAGCCCTGGGGTCTGACAGTCTGACCCGCTTCGCGCTCCGCGGCTCGCTCGTCTGACAACGGGCAACTGAGGTCTGACAGCTTTGCGCTACACGACTGGGTCCCTTGGTGTCAATGCAGTGTTGTACGGACCGTCTGGTAGCTCGCTCGGCACATCAACCCGGTTGTGACGATCATGACCGTCAAACAGTCGGTTGACCCGCTGTCAGACGAGCAGCGGCGAAGCCGCGAGCGGGTCAGACTGTCAGACCCTAAGTCTTCAAAGGCTTTTTCTTCGCGGCGGGAAACAGCACGTTATTCAAGATCAATCGGTAGCCCGGACTCGACTTGTGCAGCGACAAGTCCGTCGGTGGGTTGCCGATTGCGTGCTGCGGGTCCTCAGGATCGTGTCCGCCCAGGAACGTCCACGTGCCCTTGCCGTAGTCGCCGTGGATGTACTTCACCCAGGGCGCTCCCTCCTCTGTTGCGAGGATGATGTCGCCGGGCTTGAGC
>JBBQFW010000372.1:0-3521 GCA_038322445.1 Gemmatimonadales bacterium | reverse complement strand
TGTCGATGACGCCCTCGAAGCGGTGCTGGCCGATGAATGCCACCGAATAGCGCGTCCCGCCGCCTCCGGTCGGCTGCGTAGTGGCCAGGATGTGCACGTCGGCCGCGGTCCGCTCGCGCACCCAGTTCACGCTGACGATCTCTGTGCGGATGAAGGTCTGGTCGCAGAAGAAGCCGCTACAGTCGAGGAAGACATTGAACGCGCGCGCACCTTCTTGGGCGGCGAGCTGCGTCGATGCGGTAAGCAGGCACGCTCCGACAACTAACGCGCGCCACGTCGCGCGGAGCTGGTATGGAAGGCGAATACTCATGATGGTCGATGAGACGAAGGGTGACGTTGGGGGAATACTCCGCAGAAACCCCCACCCCAACGGAGCAAACTGTTGGTAAAGCAATTCACCGCAGAGGCCACAGCGGGGAGCATGAACGTTTTTTAGAAATATGCAGTCCTCTGCGACCTCTGTGGCAAATTCCCTTTTCTTGACCGTCGTGCCCAGTGCGCATCTCACGCGAAAGATGTCGTCGCCGAGGGACGCGCGTGCGGCTAACGAGCGACCCGCAAAGGCCGGCGTGCCAAATGCCTGGCAGGAGCGTTGAAGAGCGATGGGGCGAAGACCGAGGCCATCACTTCGATCGCATCGGCGAGCCGCGGGCCCGGCCGCGACGTGAGGGCATTGCCGTCGAGCGCCCACACCTCCCGCTCGCGCGCCCACCTCCAATGCTCGCCGGCGAGCAACGCGCGTGCCTCGCGCTCCGCGCGCTCGACATCAAACCCGCACGGTGCGAAGAGCAGGACGTCCGGATCCGCGCCTCGCACCTGCTCCACCGTGACCTCCACCGAATGCGCGCCAGGCTCGGCCACGACGTCCACTCCACCCGCCCGGCGGACCAGTTCGGGTGTCCAATGCCCTGCGATGAACAGCGGGTCGAGCCATTCGATCACGGCGACCCGCGGCCGTGGGGCGCGGGCAGCCTTCAGCGTCTCGTGGACGACACGCATGCGCTGCGCGAGCGACGACAGCAACTCGGCCGCTGCTTCCGGACATCCGAGCGCCGCGCCAATGGAGGTGATATCCGCCCACACGCCGTCGAGGGTCGTCCCCACCATGGGAAGAATCGTGGGCGAAGGAGTGACGAGATGCGCAATGTCCCGGACGTCGCCGTCACTGACCGCGCACACCTCACACAACGACTGCGTAATGATCAGCGTCGGCGCGAGGCACACGATGTCCGCCGCCGCCAGCGCAAACAGCGGAAGCCCACTTTCCGCGACGCGTCGTACCGCCGCGTCGATGTCACGCGAACTGGTGCTCGAGTCCACCGCGCTGCTGCTGACGCGTGGCAGGTGCGTGATCTCGTGTGGGTAGTCGCACTCGTGCGAAATGGCGACGAGTGACTCCGCGGCGCCGAGTGCGCAGACGATCTCGGTCGCGCCAGGCAGGAGGGAGATGATGCGGTGCAATGGCGTGGGAAGGCGGAAAATGGATTCCCGTGTGCGCGGGAATGACGAATGATCAGTGTCGCGGGAATGACGAACGATCGATGACGAACGAACGGCGGCAGTCAGCGATCGGCGCGACGAACCGGGAAGACGATGAACGTCACCACGAGCACCATCAGGCCGGCCAGGTACCAGCGGACGTCTTCCGTGAAGCCGTAGTAGATGATCCCGAACCAGGCGAGCATCTGGCCGAACAGCCACGCAATGAGGCTGTCGGGAATACCCATCGACTCGCGGCGCTTCCGGGCCGTGGCGCTGCGCCAGAAGCGGATGTCGAGCAGCTGGATCAACGCGTACAGCCACGTCATGATCCCCACCACGCGCAACTTCCGTATGAACGACGACGGGTTCGGCGTCGCGGCGCCGAAGGAATGCCAGATCCAGACGGTGAGCCCGAAGAACAGCGTGAGGCCCAGGAGCACGCCGCGGACCTGCGTCTGGCGATCGGGAGTCAGCCAGCCGTAGCGCTCCGTCGTTAGCGCGGAGCGCGTTTCACCATCTGCTGGACGATCGAACAGCATGTGCACCTCGCCAGAGACGGGGGGCAGGTGCACGCAGGCTACGGCAGCGCCGCCCGCTCGTACACCGGCTTCCCTCCAATATACGTGGCAACGACGGAAGTACCGAGGATGTCGCGGTCGGCCACGGTCATGATGTCGCGATCGAGGATGACGAAATCGGCCAGCTTGCCCGGCGTGAGTGAGCCCATCGTCGCTTCCTGAAAGGCCGCGAAAGCCGGCCAGATGGTCATGCTCTTCAGTGCTTCCTCGCGCGTCATTCGCTGCTCATTCATCCATCCGCCCGCCGGCCAGTTCTCGGCGTCCTGTCGCGCGACCGCACTGTGAAAGCTCAGCAGCGGATTGATCGCCTCGACGGGCGCATCGCTGCCATTCGGAATCACGATACCGGTGTTGAGCAGCGACCGCCACGCGTACGCGCCGAGCAGGCGGCCCTGGCCGAGCCGACTGCCGGCCCAGTACATGTCGCTCGTCTGGTGGACGGCCTGCATTGACGGAATGACGCCGAGCTCCGCGAAGCGGGGGATGTCGTCGTGGTTGATGATCTGCGCGTGCTCGATGCGGAAGCGGTGGTCGGCGGTCGGGACCTGCGCGAGCGCGGCGGCATACGCGTCGAGCACGAGGCGGTTGCCGCGGTCGCCGATGGCGTGCGTTGCCACCTGGAAGCCGGCGCGGAGCGCACGCGTCGCGACGTCCTGGATGTGCGCGGGAGCGGTGATCAGGAGGCCGTTGTTCTTCGGATCATCGCTGTACGGCTCGAGGAGCGCCGCGCCCCGGGAGCCGAGTGCGCCGTCTGCGTAGAGCTTGATGGAGCTGATCCAGAGGTGGTTGTCGTACAGGCCACGCTGCGGACCCCGCGCGAGATAGTGGGCGACGGCAGCGGAGTCGTCGCCGATCATGACGTTGAGGCGGAAGGGAATTTCTCCGGCCTTGGCCATGTCTTCCATGAGGTCGATGACGCCGCGCGATTCGCCGGCGTCGTGCAGGCCGACCAGGCCGTAGCGCTGCGACTCCGCGATGGCTGCGCGGATCTCGCCGCGCATTTCCTCGCGCGTCTCGCGCGGGATGGCGCGCTCGACGAGCCCCTGCGCGTTGTCCACGAAGACGCCCGTCGGTTCGCCGGATGCGATGCGCTCGACGCGACCACCGCTGGGGTCCTTCGAGGCGGCGGTGACGCCTGCCGCGCGCATGGCGGCCGCGTTCGCGAGGCCAGCGTGTCCGTCGACGCGCGTGAGGTAGACCGGATTGTTCGGCAGCGCGCGCGAGAGTGCGTCGTGCGTGGGGAAGCGGGTGTCGCCCCACTGGTTCTGATCCCAGCCTCGGCCGATGATCCACTGGCCGGCGGGGACGCCCTTGGCGCGTGCGACGACGCGCGCGATGACCTCGTCGTACGACTTCGCGCCATAGAGGGCGACGGTGCGGAGCGATTGTCCCAGTCCGAGCAGGTGCGCGTGGGCGTCGACCATCCCGGGGATGACGGTGCGGCCCGCGGCGTCCACGACC
>JBBQFW010000371.1:0-3523 GCA_038322445.1 Gemmatimonadales bacterium | reverse complement strand
GAGCGCCGTGGTGAGCCGATCGACTTCAGGGACGACGAAGGGCGCGTCACGGAAGGGCGCCTTCTGGCGCTCGGCATACTGGAGGTCGCGCTCGACGCGCATGGAACCGAGCAGGAACCAGCCGAGGTCGACGTGCGCGTTATGGGCGACGAGCGAATGCTCGAGTGTTCGCGCCCCGCCACGCCGTGAGATGATCGCGCCGGAGCTACTCCAGTCGAGATCCGCCGCACGACCGCCAGCGGCCCGCGCCGTGAAGCCGAGGCTCTCGTCTTCTGCGTCCGCCCAGAGGTGGACGACCCGTTGCGCGCGCGCGTCGAGATAGATCTGCAGCGAGTTCCCTGCGGCATCGCGGAAAATGCGGGTCTTGTAGCCCTGGTAGGCAACGCTGTCGTCGAGACCACGCTCCGGGAAGGAGAGGACGGGGCGGGTGGCCACGGGAGCCATCAATTGCGCGCAAAGCGCGATGGTGCTCAGCAGCATTTGGAGAGTGTCAGCGTTTGGTGCGCGGTTTCGCCGGGGTGGCGATGGTGGCGACTGAACCCAGCTCCACCAGGGTGGTGCGGATGCGAACGTCCATCATGGCGTCGGAGTTGTGCTCGATCATCCCGATGAGGATGTGCGCGGTGCGTTCGCCGAGCTCGACGCCGGAGTGACGCAGGTGCGTGACATTCGGATGCAGAAAGAGGGGCGACTGCCCGTCGCTGATCGCCATCAGGGAGACGTCGTCGGGGATCTGCGTCCCGCGGCGTGACAGGAGGTAGTGCGTCCGCACCATCAGCTCGTCCGTCATGGTGAAGACGGCGGTGATGTCGGGATGCGCGGTGAAGGCGCGCTCGAGTTGCTCCTCGAGCTCGCCGATCATGGCCACCCGGAGGACCTGGCTGTCGGCGAGGGGAATGCCGGCGTCGGAATGCGCACGGCGGAAGCCCTTGAGGCGCTGGGCGCCGATGCGCTGGCGCTGGTCGCCGAAGATGCCGAGAATGCGCGTGTGTCCGCGGTCGAGGAGGTAGCTGGCGGCCTCGCGTCCGGCCTCCTGGTCGTCGATCGTGATGGTCGTGTGCTTGATGGTGTCGATGGTCTTGTCCATCAGCACGACAGGAATGCCGACTTCGTGGAGGATGTCGAGGTGCTGGAGGTCGATGGTTTCGGAGGAGAGGACGAGGAGGACGCCGTCGGCGGAGAGCTGGGTGCAATATTCCACCAAACGCCGTTCCTGGGTGATGGAATTGTCACTCTGAAAAACAATCAGGGAATAATCATTCACCTGGACGACCCGATTGATGCCCGACATCATCGACGGCATGAAGAACATGTTCATCTCGGGCACGATCAGCGCGATGAGCCGCGAGTGCTTGGCGCGGAGATATCGCGCGCGATAGTTCGGGATGTAGCTGAGTGACTGCGCGGCGTCTCGCACGCGCTCCTTGGTCTCGCGACTGATGTCCGGGTGATCGGCGAGCGCGCGCGAGACCGTGGCCATCGAGAGGCTGACGGTCTTCGCAATATCCTTCAGGGTGACGCGGTGTCCGGACATGGATCCTTTCGTTCGGTCGCAAAAGTTGCGCAATCGGTTCCCGCTGCAAGCCTCGACGCCGACTACTTGTGCGGGCAGATTCTCGCTGCTATCACAGAGGGAGTCAAGCCGGTTGGGCGCCGCCGTGCACGCGCGCGCCGGTGGCGGCGAGTTGCGAAGCTATTGCACCGCTCAAGTAAACGACGACAAAATCGTCCCGTCAGGGATGCGGAGAGTTGACGATGCGAGTCACGACCGGGGCCGCGGCGCCCGTGCTCATGCTGTTTACTGCACTGCTCGCCGGGAACGCCCGGGCGCAGGATCGCGAGCCGCCGTCCTGGGCCAGGAACGCCGTGCTCTATGAGGTGAACGTTCGCCAGTACACCCCGGAGGGCACGTTCGCGGCACTCCGGACTCATCTCCCGCGCCTGCGTGCCATGGGCGTCGATGCCCTGTGGCTGATGCCCGTCCAGCGGATTGGCAAGTTGAACCGCAAGGGATTGCTCGGCAGCTACTACTCGATCGCCGACTACCGCGCGATCAATCCGGAGTTCGGCACCGCCAGCGACTTCCGCGCCCTCGTTGCCGACGCGCACCAGCGCGGCATGCGCGTCATCCTCGACTGGGTGCCGAACCACACCGCGTTCGATCACGCGTGGATCACGCAACACCCCGACTGGTACACCCATCGTGCCGACGGCAGCATCTCGAACGCGATGGACGACCAGGGGCGCGAGACCGACTGGACGGACGTGGCCGAGCTGAATTACGACAACAAGGACATGCGCGCCGCGATGATCGCCGACATGAAATGGTGGCTCACGCAGATGAAGCTCGACGGCTTCCGCTGCGACGTGGCGGGCGGCGTGCCAATGGATTTCTGGCTCGCCGCGCGTCGCGAGCTGCAGGCAGTCGACCACGACATCTTCATGCTGGCCGAGGCGGAGGGACCGAAGTTCAACGCCGCGTTCGACATGACCTACGGGTGGGAGTTCCATCACCTGCTGAACGAGGTCGCCCAGGGGAAGCAGGGCGTGTCGTCGCTCGACGAGTACCTGGAGCGCCAGCGGAAGAACTACGCGCCGGACGCCTACCACATGTTCTTCACGAGCAACCACGACGAGAACAGCTGGAACGGCACCGAGTTCGAGCGGATGGGCGTCAATCACGTGCCGTCGTTCGTCGTCGCGGCCACCATGGAGGGCGGCATGCCCCTCGTCTACAACGGGCAGGAGGTGAGCATGAACAAGCGCCTCCGCTTCTTCGAGAAGGACACGGTGGACTGGACGGGGGCGTCACTCGCGCCCTTCTACACGTCGATGTACGCCCTCAAGCACGCGAACGCCGCGCTGGCGAATGGCGCGATGGGTGGGCCGCAGGTACGACTGGCGACGACCGGCTCCGACAAGGTGTACGCGTTCACCCGGACGCGCGGCGCGAGTACGGTGCTCGTCGCCGCGAACTTCGGCGACGCGCCCGCCACCGTGAGCTATACCGGCCTCGCGAAGCCCGGGCGCTTCACCGACTGGGCGAGCAAGGCGCGCGTCGCGCTCACCGCGTCAGGGCAGCTCGAGGTCCCGGCGCACGGCTACCGCGTGCTGGCGCGTTGAGCCTTCGACCTCGCGGGCGACAGCGCGAAGTAGTAGCCGGTGTGCCCGGCGAGGGCGGCGCGCGGCAGGGTGCGCGTGCCGCTGCCGTCGCCATTCACGTGAAGGGACCAGGTGGCGCCGGGGCCGAGCAGGTCGCGCAGCGTCCAGTCTCCCGCGGGCAGCGCGCCGGGCGGGGCGAAGAGGGTGATGCTGTCGGACGCGGAGGGCTGCAGGTTGACCAGCACGACTACCGCGCTGCGGCCCAGGCGGCGCGCATACGCGGCGACGCCGTCGCTGCTCGCCGAGAGCGGGACGAGCGCGCCGCGCGCAAGCGCCTCGCTGCGGCCGCGCACGCGGATCAGCGTGCGATACAGCGAGAGTACCGACGCGGGATCGCGGTCCTGACTGGCGACGTTGATCA
>JBBQFW010000370.1:0-3539 GCA_038322445.1 Gemmatimonadales bacterium | reverse complement strand
AAGGACGGGAGGAGATCGCGCCGACCGCGTCGATAGCCGTGCGACATCGTCGCCGTGCGACATCGTCGCCGTGCGACATCGTCGCCGTGCGACATCGTCGCCGTTCGACAGCAGCCACCGCACGACTTCACTCTCGTGCACTGGCTGCACCGCAACGACGTCGGGAGCCTGCGCGGCTCGTCCTCGCATTGTGGCAGGTGCCGGCTCCTGATTCCGCATGGCGGCCGCTACGGGCTGGCATCGCGCATGGCGATGGCATTGCTGGCGACCTGTTGCCGATCTCGCGGCGGCTCGAAAGCCGCCCCTCCCCTTGACTCGGCCGCGTTGCCGAGCGTACCCTCGGCAACAATTGGTACGCGGCGCGCTGTGGTGGTGATGGTCGCGGCACGTGACCGTGCGATCCTTGGCGCATGGTCTCGCTCTCACACTGTCCGGGGAAAGGTGCGATATGGCAGTGGCGACTGTCACCAAGCGGTGGACACTCGACGAGCTTCACTCGCTCCCCGACGACGGCAACAAGTACGAAGTCGTTCGCGGAGAATTGTTCGTGACGCCGGCACCGACGCCGACACATGAGACGGTGTGCGCGCGCCTTCACCGCATCCTCGATCGTTACGTCGAGTCCGTGCAGCTCGGGCTCGTATACAACCCGCGCGCCGTGTTGCAATTCGAGGATTCAGAAGTCGAACCCGATCTCATGGTTCGCCAGGAACACACGGGCGACAGTAGCACCTGGTCGTCGGCACCTGTTCCCTCGCTGATAGTCGAGGTCTTTTCGCCCGCCACCAAGCGGCGCGACCAGAATCAGAAACGCGACCTGTACATGGATGCGGGAGTCGGAGAATACTGGATGGTCGATCCCGAGCAACGTGCATTCATCGTGATCCGCAAGGAACGCGAGAACGTCGTGATCACCGATACAATGACGTGGCATCCCGACTCGGCAGCGTCGTCGCTGGCGTTCGACGTCGCGCGCGTGTTCGACGGCTGAGAACTACTGCCGAGTGAGCACGCGTCGGTTCGCGCCCGCGCCGGCGGCGACCGAGCGGACTGGCTCACCCGCGTCCTCGCTCCGCTCAAGGCCATGCGCTTCCGCCCTCCAGGCCCACGAAATTGTCACCACCCACCGGTGCGAGCGGGAACGAACGGCGCGCCTCCGCCAGGTACACGGCGAGCGTCTTAGCGTCCGCGCGCGGCGCACCGCCAGCCCGAGTGCGTTGAAGCGTTCTCTCAGTTCTCCGTTGAGCGGCCTGGAGACCGGACGTCGCATTCACCTCAGCTGCGGGCTTCTGCGTGCTACAATCGCCGTTGGAGGCAATTTTCGACTGACCACGCAAGCGGCATCGCTGACCGGCGCTCGAAGGGTAGGTGCGCGCGGCGAACGAGCGTCAGGCCCGGTGCAGGTACGACGCCCCGGTTGCGGCACTTCGCGAGCACGAATCCCCCCAGGGAAGCGCTCAGCGCGGGAACGCAGCCAGCCTCCTCGCCTCGGAGAGGCCGAACCTGGCAGCCGCCGCAGCGACGCGGCATCATTTCGCCAGATGATCCCTGCCGGCACTCCGTGATTTCCCACACCGTCGCACGCCCGAAGTCGGCCCTCACCGAGCGCTATCGCATCGACCGCGAACTCGGCGCCGCTGCCATGAAACGTCGTCGCTCGCGGGCGCCGACTCTGTCGGGACCCTCGCGGAACTATCGTGCGGAACTCCCCTACCCCCACGATGCGGCGGCGCGATTACGAATGGTCGTCGTGCAGCATCCGCTCTGCCGGTGTTTCCAGGTCGTCGAGCTGCCCGGTGCGGGCCGACCAGACGAATGCGCCGATGGCCATGGCCACGATCACCATCGCGATGGGCAGCACTACGTAGATGACGCTCATGACCGATACCGTGAAAAGGTGGTGCCGTACCACGACGCCAGCACGACCGTGAGGGAGCTCGCGGGCATGAGCACGGCTGCGACCAAAGGCGTCAGCACACCCGCCATGGCCAGGGTCGCGCCCACGGCGTTGTAGGCGATGGAGAAGGCGATGTTCCGGCGGATCACGCGCATCGTGCGCGACGCACCGCCGACCAGCTCGACGAGCGGCGCCAGGCCGGCCGTCGTGAGGTAGATGTCGGCCGAGGCCAGGCAGGCCTCCGCGCCGCCGTGGACGCCGATGCCCACGCTCGCCGCCGCGATGGCGGCGGCGTCATTCACCCCGTCACCGACCATCACGACGCGTCCCGAGGCGGCCAGCCGCTGGACGATGGCGAGCTTGTGTTCCGGCGACGCGGCGCCGATGGCGTCCTCGCGCGCGAATCCCAGCGCGGCGCCGACGGCGTCGACGACCTCCGGCGCATCGCCACTCAGGAGCACGGTGTGCCACCCCGCCGCGCGCAGGGCATCGAGCGACGCGCGCGCATCGTCGCGGATACGATCGCCGAGCCCGGCGACGGCGACGATGATGCCGTCGACCACGACGTAGACCGGCGTGAGTACGGGACTCATGCCGGCGACGGCGGTGCGCACCGCCGGGTCGATTGCGGTCGCGGCGTCGAGCACGAAGCGGAGCGACCCAACGATCACGTGCCGTCCCCCAACGCGCCCGTCGCATCCGCTGCCGGTGACGTGCCGCACGTCCTCCGCACTGACCTCGGGCACGTCTGCCCACGCACGGCGGAAGCCCTCCGCGACGGGATGCGACGCCCCCTGCTCCAGCGCGAGCACCAGCGGCTTCACCCACTCGGCGCCCGACCACTCGACGAGCGTCGTCGCGCCCTCTGTTACGGTGCCCGTCTTGTCCAGCACCATCGTAGCCGGCGTGGCGAGCTGCTCGAGCGCGTCGCCGCCCTTGATGAGCATCCCGCGCTTCGCCGCCCGGCCCATCGCCACCGCAATGGCCAGTGGCGTCGCGAGGGCGAGCGCACACGGGCAGGTGACGATCAGCAGCGCGATCGCATCGTCGATCGCGCGGTCGGGCGAGGTGCGCCACTTGACGAAGAACGTGGCGGCCGCGGCCAGCAGCACCACGGCGACGAAGGCGCCGGCCACGCGATTCGCAAGCGCGACGACGGGCGCCCGCCGTCGGGCGCCCTCCTCGACCTGCCGCATGAGACGTCCGATCCGGCTCGTCTCGCCCGACTCTTCCACGCGCACGCGCACGGGCGCGTCGACGTTCAGGGTGCCGGCGTACACGCGCGTACCCTGCTCCACGCGCACGGCGCGCGACTCGCCGGTCAGGAGCGCCATGTTCACGCTCGAGCGGCCCCCGACGACGACACCATCGGCGCCGAAGCTTTCGCCGGCGCGCACGTCCAGCACCATGCCGGGGAGCAACGCGTCGGTCGGGATGTCTCGCGTACCCGCATCGTCCACCACGCGCGACGACATCGGTGCGATCGCGTGCATGAGCTCCGTCGCATCCGTGGCAAGCCGCTGTCCGCGCTGCTGGAGGAAGCGGCCCACGAGTAGCGCGAAGATCAGCACCGTGAGGCCGTCGAAGTACACCGGACCCGCGTCGCGCACCGTGTTCACCGCGCCCTGCGCCATGCCGGCCC
>JBBQFW010000369.1:0-3575 GCA_038322445.1 Gemmatimonadales bacterium | reverse complement strand
GCTGGTCAGAGGAGCTCTCCGCCGTCGTGCGACGTCGCGCCGACGCCCACGAGCGCGGGCGACTGCTCGGTGCTCTCGGCGTGCAGGGCAGCCCGATCCTCCTGCCACAGCACCCACGCCAGGAGGATGGCCCCCACGCTGACGGCCATGTCTGCAACGTTGAACGTAGGCCACCGCGTATCGCCGATACCGACGTCGAGGAAGTCCACCACACCCATCCCGGAACGCAACCGATCCAGCAGGTTGCCGATGGCGCCGGCGCACACGAGCCCCAACGCCAGAGTCCGTGAATGGTCGCCGCGGCTCGTCGCCAGGTACAGTCGTCCGAGAATCACCAGGGCCACCAGCGTGAGCCCCGTGAAGATCCATCGCGACTGCGATCCCAGGTTGAGCCCGAACGCCGCGCCGGGGTTGTACACGAGCGTGAGCCGCAGCCAGTTCCCCGCGATCTCGTGCGGAAACCGAGCGGGCGCCAGCATCCGCTCGGCCGCGCTCTTCGTCACCACGTCGAGCGCGGTGACGAAGGCCAGCACGGGCCAGAACAGCCGGGCGTTACTTCGACTTTGCATCTTCCTCGCGCTGCTTGCACTGGATGCAGAATCGCGCATGGGGCAGCGCGTCCAGCCGTTCGAAAGCAATGTCCTGACCGCAATTGTGACATTTGCCGAACGTATCGGGCGAACGGTACAGCCGGCGCAGCGCCTCGTCGATATGCCACAGGAAACGGCCTTCCTGCGACGCGAAGAGGAATGCCTTCTCCCGCTCCATTGCGTCGGTGCCCTGGTCCGCCATGTGGAACGAATAGCTGCTCAGGTCTCCGTCCGCTTCCTGCGACGTCGCGCCGAAGGCCTCGTCGTAGTGACCCAGCTCCTTGAGCACGCGGTTGCGCTCCTCCATCAAGCGCTTCTCGAAATGCTGGAGCTGCTTCTTGGGCATCGGCTTCGGCTTCGCCGCCTTTGCAGTCGGGCTGTCTGACGTGGGCATTGCTACTCGTCTCTGGTTAGGGCAAGGTCAGCGTGGTTCCCATCGAGATCCACGGACTGCCTCGCCAGCTTTTGCGGACCCGCCTGCGCTGCCTCGCCGACGAGGAGTGCCGAAGCCAGCACCTCCTCGGCGATCCAGTCGCTGTACGCGCGGACGGACTCGAGCACCGGCGGGTCACCGCCGATCCAGAGCCTGATGCGGTCGCTGACCGCCAGGCCGGCCTCCTTGCGCATACGCTGTACCCTGCTGATCACCTCGCGTGCCAGCCCCTCGCGCTCCAGTTCCGGCGTCAGGACGGGATCGATTGCCGCGAAGTATCCGCGCTCTTCCTCGACCACCAGCGCCCCCGATGCGCGCCGCACGACCGTGAGGTCCGCCGCATCAAGGCCGTGCGTCTCACCGTCCACCGTCACCAGGAGCTCCGACCCCAGCTCGAACGCGCGCAGGTGGTCGCTCGTGAACGCAGCCACTGCCTCCGCCGCGAGCGGCGTTTTCTTCCCGAACTTCTTGCCGAGCGCGCGGAAATTCGGCTTCGCTTCCAGCGTGACGAGGGCGTCGCCGCTCGTGGCAAGCTCGATCTGCTTGATGTTCAACTCGGCCGCGAGCACGGGCAGGAGTTCACGGAGGGCGTGTTCCTGAGCGGCGGGCGCCACGCAGACCATCCGCGACAGCGGCTGCCGCACATTGATCTTCGCCTGCTCGCGCGCCGCGCGGCCGAGCGTGGCGAGCGTGCGAACACTCGACATGACCTGCTCCAGTGCGACATCCTGTCCCAGGGTGGCCAACGCAGTGTCGGCACCGGAGCGCGCGAACGGCGCCAGGTGCACCGATGTCCCGACGAGCTCCCGATGCAGCTGGTCGGTCACGAACGGCGCAAAGGGCGCCAGCAACCGACACACGACCACCAGCACCTCGTGCAGCGTGGCAAACGCAGCGTTGTTGTCGTTGCTGAACACATTGTCGGCCGCCCAGAAACGGGCGCGTGATTGCCGCACGTACCAGTTCGCGAGATCGTCGTCCACGAAATCCATCACGGCGCGCGATGCCGCGAACGGGTCGTACGCCATCATCAGCGCGTCAACCTGCCGCTCCACGGTCGCGAGGCGCGACAGGATCCAGCGATCCATCACCGGCCGGTCCTTCGTCGCAGGATCGGCTGCGGACGGCGCCCACCCGAAGTTCGCATGGTTCGCGAACATGCCCGAGTAGATGTTCTTGAGCGTGCGCAGGAAGCGACCGGCCCCCTGACGAATCACGTTCTCGTCGAAGCGCCGCTCCTCCCATACCTTGCTGCTGCTCACCAGGAAGAGCCGCACCGCATCCACGCCGTGTCGCTCGATCACCGCGTGCGGCTCCACGATGTTGCCGCGGCTCTTCGACATCTTCTTCCCTTCAGCATCGGTGACGATGCCGTTCACCATCACGGCGCGATACGGCGCTGCCGTGCCGTTCGCGTTGTTCGGGAGCGCGTCACCAAGCCCTGTCGCGATCGCCAGCAGCGAGTAGAACCATCCACGCGTCTGGTCCTGCCCCTCGGCGATGAAATCACCGGGGAACTGCGCGGCCGTCGTATCCTTGTTCTCGAACGGGTAGTGCCATTGCGCGAAAGGCATCGACCCCGAGTCGTACCACGCGTCGATCACCTCGGGCGTACGGGTCATGGTGCCCTCGCACCCTTCGGCGCGGCAACCCCACGAGTAGCTGTCGATGAACGGCTTGTGCGGATCGAAGTCGTCACCGAGCACGGTACCCGTCCGCTCCGCGAGGTTTGCGAAGCTCCCGACGACGTCCACATGCGCCGCATCGCGATCGCACACCCACAACGGCAGCGGCGTACCCCAATACCGGTCGCGCGACACCGCCCAGTCGATGTTGTTCTCGAGCCACTCGCCGAACCGCCCCGTGCCCACCTCGGGTGGATTCCAGTTCACCTGCGCATTGCGCGCGAGCATCTCGTCCTTGTACGTCGACGTGCGCACGAACCATGACGACCGCGCGTAGGACAGCAGCGGCGTGCCGCAGCGCCAGCAATGCGGATACGAGTGCACCAGCGTTCCGGCCTTCCACAGCACGTCGCGACGCCGCAGCTCCGCAATGAGGTCGGCGTCGGCGTCCTTCACGAACTTGCCGCCCACGAGCGGCATGTCCTCGGGAAACTCGCCGCGCGCATTCACGGGCTGCAGGAACGCCAGGTTGTGCCGACGTCCCGCCGCATAATCATCGGCACCGAACGCCGGTGACATGTGCACCACGCCGGAGCCATCGTCTGCGCTCACGAACGTTTCGCCCACGATGATCTCGTGGTTCGTCCCTTCGGGATACTCGAGGAAATCCAGCGGACGCCGATAGCGCGCCCCGACGAGGTCGGCGCCCGTCAGCGTGCGGACCCATGTCCAGCGGTTGATGTAGTCGTCGCCCAACACGGCCTTCGCGCGCTCCTCGGCCATGACGATGGTGCGCGTATCCTTGCTGCCCGTCTTCCTGAGCTCGACGTACGTGAGCTCGGGGTGCACCGCGAGCGCCGTGTTCGACACGAGTGTCCAGGGCGTTGTGGTCCACACGAGGATCCGCCGCGCCGTGCGTCCCGGCAT
>JBBQFW010000368.1:0-3585 GCA_038322445.1 Gemmatimonadales bacterium | reverse complement strand
GCATTGGCGCGCGTGTCGTCAACATGCACACGGGACAGGCATTCGCGCTCACGGACCGTCGCGTGGTCCTCGGCCGCGATGATTCGTGCGACCTCGTGCTGCGCGGCAAGGGTGTGTCGCGGCGGCATGCGTCGATCAGTCCCGCCGCCAATGGCTATCTCCTGCGCGATGAGAGCATAAACGGCACGACGGTGAACGGCCGTCCCCTCTCGGGCACGCATTTGCTCGCGCACGGCGATCGCATCCGGCTGCACGACGAGGAGCTGCGCTTCGACGTGGAAGGCATGACCGAGGATCACGTGACGGCGACAGACAACGACGCCACGCAGGTGATCGATCTCTCGCACATCGGCAATCCTTCGCGGGGAGGAGGTGCGGCGCGGCGGATCACGTGTCGGATCGAGATCGTGAAAGGCCCGCTCAATGGCACCACCTTCGATCTGGACAAGCCGGTCGGCACCATTGGCAGGGCGCGACACAATGATGTGCAGGTCCGTGACGACAGCGTGTCGAGCGCGCATGCCACGCTGCTCCGGAAGGGCGACGCGTGGTACATCGTCGACCTGCGCTCGGCGAACGGCACGTTCGTCAACGGCTCACGCGCGTCGGGGGAGCGCGAGCTCACGAGCGGCACCCTGCTGCGTCTCGGCGCCGTCGAGATGGAGTTTCGCGCGTTCGCGGACGGTGTGCAGGAGGACGCGACGACGCGAGCGCCCGAGGGCGTGCTCGGTTGGGTGAAGCGGATCGTGGCCCAGGTGCTGGCTGGGAGGGGGCACGTCGGCGACTAGATTTCGTGGGTGACCATCGATCCCACACTGCACGACGCGATTCGTACCCGTCGCACCTTCGCGATCATCAGCCATCCCGACGCCGGCAAGACCACGCTCACCGAAAAGCTGCTGCTCTACGGCGGCGCGATTCACCTTGCCGGTACGGTGAAGGCGCGACGCCAGCAGCGGCACGCGACCTCCGACTGGATGCAGATGGAGCAGGAGCGCGGCATCTCGGTGACGTCGAGCGTGATGCAATTCGAGTACGACGGCTACCAGATCAACCTGCTCGACACGCCGGGCCATGAGGACTTCTCGGAGGACACGTACCGCGTGCTCATCGCCGCGGACAGTGCGGTCATGCTGCTCGACAACCGCAAGGGCGTCGAGGAGCGCACGCGGCAGCTCTTCGCGGTCTGCAAGCGGCGACGGATGCCGATCTTCACCGTGGTCAACAAGTGCGATCGTGTCGGCGAGGATCCGCTCAAGCTCATCGGCGACGTGGAGGCCGACCTTGGCATCGACTGCTACCCGATCACCTGGCCGATTCACGCGAATGGCACCTTCATCGGCGTCTATGATCGTCGCCGGAAGCTGATCTATCGCTTCGAGCGCGGCGAGGACCACGGCGCCAGTGAAGCAGACGTGGAGGTAAAGGCCCTCGACGACCCGAATCTCGGTGAGATGCTGGGCGCCGAGGCGCATGCGCAGCTCGTGCACGACATCGCGCTGCTCGATGAGGCAGGGCACCCGTTCAGCGAGTCGGCGATGCTCGCGGGGACGCTGTCGCCGGTGTTCTTCGCGAGCGCGCTCACCAACTTCGGCGTCGAGCCGTTCCTCCGCGAGTTCGTCGAGCTTGCGCCGTCACCCACGGCGCGCGAGTCGACCACGGGCCTCGTGAATCCTGCGGACCCGAACTTCTCGGGCTTCGTGTTCAAGATCCAGGCGAACATGGACCCGAAGCATCGCGACCGCATCGCGTTCGTGCGCGTATGCTCGGGACGTTTTCAACCCGGCCTGTCGGTCACGCATGTGCGGACGGGCAAGCCGCTGCGCCTGTCGAGCGCGCAGCAGTTCCTCGCCCGCGAACGGTCGATGATCGAGGAAGCGTGGCCCGGTGACGTCATCGGCGTGATGGACCGCGGCACGCTGCGCATTGGCGATACGCTGGCCGTTGACGATGGATTGGAGTTCTCCGGCATACCGCGCTTCGCGCCCGAGCACTTCGCACGCATCGTCGCGTCGGATCCGCTCAAGCGCAAGCAACTGGACGCCGGATTGCGGCAACTGACGGAAGAAGGCGCGGCGCAGGTGTTCTACACGTCGGGGACGGACACGCTCAGCCCCACGCCGATCGTCGGGGCTGTTGGCCAACTGCAATTCGACGTGATGCTGCATCGTCTCGAGCACGAGTACGGCGCGCCGTGCCGTCTGGAGAAGATCTCCGCGCGCTATCCGCGATGGGCGGTGGGCCCGCAGGACGAGATCGACCGCATCGCGCGCGACCGTGGCCGGATGCTCCTCTACGATGCGAAGGGCCACCCGGTGATGCTCTTCGAGGACCAGTGGGGCATGCGGTGGGTCCTGGAGCGCGAGACGGTAGTTACCTGGCACGAAGTGGCGCCGTGATCGCGCGTCTGACAGTCTGACAGTCTGACCCGGGCGGCGGCTTCGCCAGCCGCCCTCGTCTGACAGCGGGTCAACTGAAGTCTGACAGCTGTTGCCTAACCACTCGGTCCCGCGCCGCGTCGGGACACGTTCTGTGTTCGCGCTGGTGGCAAAAGCGGCGCATCAACCGAGTGGTGTAGATCATGACCGTCTGACCAGGCAGTTGACCCTCTGTCAGACGAGCAGCCGCGCAGCGGCGAGCGGGTCAGACTGTCAGACCGTCTGACCCCAGTCTTCAGTCGGCGCGCACCACGGGCTGGTCCACCAGGTGTTCGGACGTGAACCACACCTGCATCTCGTTTCGGCGAACGACTTCCGAAATGAGCAGGTCATTGGTGCCGTCGTCGCCCACTTCGTCGGCCTCGCCGGCAAACCTGCGCGACTCCTTCAGGATGTGCTCGTGCGCCTCAAGCAAGCGCGAAATCTGCACCGGCACTTCCTCGCGTCCCTTGGGCGGGCGCTCGATCTTCGTCAGTTCCGCCACGTCCGGCGCCATCGCGATCGCGAGTCCGCCCAGCAGCTGAATGCGCTCGGCGATCGCGTCGACCAGCTCGGCCTGCTCCTCAAAGTGCTTGTCGAAGAGAAGGTGCAGCGAGTAGAACGTGTGACCTGCGACCTGCCAGTGGTGCTTCTTGTAGAGATCGCGGATCGTCATGGTGTCCGCGAGCACCTGGTTGAGCGCGGTCACGCTCTTCTTGCAGACGTCCTCGCTCAACCCATTCGGGATGCGGCTGATGGTGCCGTACTTCTGGATTTCGCGCCCGCGCTGCCCGGTGATGGGAGCGGACTCCTGGTGCGAGCGTTTCTTCGACTTGCTTGGCATTGTGTGATGTACGAAAGGGTGAATGGAACCGGGTCGGACAGTCTGACAGTCCGACCCGCTCGCCGCTGCGCGGCTGCTCGTCTGACAGCGGGGTCAACACCCTGGTCAGACGGTCATGATCTACACAACTCGGTTGATATGCCGTTGTTGCCACTAGCCGGATCACCCAGCACCTGCGGACCAGCCAAGGGACCGAGCAGTGCAGGCAACAGCTGTCAGACTTCAGTTGACCCGCTGTCAGACGAGGGCGGCGGCGAAGCCGCTCGCCCGGGTCAGACTGTCAGACTGTCCGACTTCAAAAGGTCTGGTGGAACGCCAGGGCCA
>JBBQFW010000367.1:0-3597 GCA_038322445.1 Gemmatimonadales bacterium | reverse complement strand
GAGATATCGAACGACGATCCAGTTGATGACGAGAAGCGCCGTAGCGCCAAGCACCCCGCCGGCAAGTGAGTTGTCGTTGCCGATGATCGCGTTCTGCACGGTGTTCGACAGCAGCAGCAGGACGACGAGATCGAATGGATTCAGCTGCCCCAGCTCCCGCTTGCCCGCCAGTCGCAGCCCGACGAGCAGGAACGCATAGACGGCGAAAGTACGGATCAGCTTTTCCCCAGCAGGGATGCCGAGCGCGAACAGGTCCGCGTACATGAGAAAATCCTTGAAAGCGGTGACCGGATGAAGGTGCGCTACGCTCGCTCGTGTCGATGCTGGTATGGCAATACACCGGCAGCGATCCCGCCGAGGCCCGCGAACAGCGAAGCAGTGATGCTGCGCGAGGAGCGTATCGGCCTCCTCCAGCTGTCACGCGCTTCGGCACGCAGGCGACCGCCCGCGGCCTGGCTTCCTCACTTCGTAACGGTGAAAACTTTGCTTCACGGTTGAAGCACTGGCGCGGTGGAATGCCGCAGCTGGAGACCGCCGCTTCCGCGCCTCGGCGCAAACCACTTCGGACCGCGCCGGGCTGGCTCATGTGTGTTGCGAAGGTCCGTCACGGCGCAGCGGACCGCCGTGCTGTGCTGAGATGCACGCCGACATTGAGCACCCGACCATCGAGCGGCGCCCAGGCGTCGGTTGTCCATCGGCCGCCGGGCCCTCGCCGCGGCAACACGATCGGATCATAGCGCGTTTGCCGAATGTCCGTGATGTTCTCGGCGTTCGCGAAGAATTGCAGTTGACCAACCTGCACCTGCACGAGAAGGCCGAACGTTACGAAGGGCCGACTTGTCGCGCGGTATGGGTCGTCGACCAGGGATTGTCTTCCCGTGTAAAACGCCTCGAGTCCCAATCGCATCCCCTCAATCGGCTCGACGAGTGCATCCATTCCCGCTTGGTGTCGCGGTGTGAGCGGCGTCTCTCGCCGCAGGCCGGTATCGGGATCGAGCTCGGACGTGTGTAGGTATGAGTAATAGCCGAAGAAATCGATGTCGTCTGTCTTCCATCGCGCAACGAGCTCTGTCCCCGCCGCGTGGCTGGCGCCCGCGAGGTTCACGAGCCTCAGCAATCCGGCGCCATCAGGACGTTCGCTCAGCGCCACCGGCTGGGCTATGGTGGAGGCGAACACGGACCCGTTCACACGCAGCGGCCCGTAATGCGCTGTGAGATCGGCAGAACCGCTCCGGGCGTGTTCGGCCAGAAGCTGCTGTCCGGTGGCGTTGAAGGACCGCAGCGGAGCGAGTCCGATGGTGGAGATCTCTTCGGTAAAGGGGGTTGGTGCCGAGAAGCCAAGTCCGCCGGAGAGCCGAAGCGTGTAATGAGTGAGCGGTTTGAGAAGGAACGCCAGTCGAGGGCTCGCCACTGTGCCATAGCGGACGTGGTGATCCACGCGTGCGCTCACCGTCAGCGCGAGCGCCGAATCGCTGACCCAGGACGGCGTGTACGTGTCCTGCGCGAACAGGCCGGGCGTCGTGAACGCGTAGTCGAACCCAGCCACATCGCGCGCGTGCAAGTCGTCGTAGCGGAGTGCGGCGCCGGCGATCCACGTGTGCTCAGCTTCCGTTGTCGTCACGGATGCTTCGGCGTAACCCGTGCCGAGCCGGTCACGCTCGCGCACACTACCATAAAGATGCGCGAGAGCCTCGACCGTGCCGGAGCCGCGGACGGACAGCGAGCGAGTGGATCCAAGGGGGAACACCGCGATGGTTCCGGCGTCGTACCGCCGGGTGCGCAACTCGAAAGGGTAGGGATCGCCGTCGGATAGCACCGCGGCCGGCGCAGTGCCGCCAATCCGATTCTCGCCCATCGCGCCAACGGTGACGAACACCGATTGTCCGCCGTCGCCATTCCAGTACACGCGTGGACGAAGCACGCCCCGGTTGTAGCCGGCCACGTCATACCATCCAGTTCCGGCAAGGTCTTGCGCGCGTTGCCGGTGCGCACCGCCCAACACGGTGTAGCCCCAGTGCTCGGTGACCGAATCGGCCGTCCACAGTACGACGTCCGTCGCATCCTGGGACGACTGGTTCAGCACCGCCTCGGTTTCATCATGCGCTGGGCGGCGCGACACGAGATTGACCACGCCCCCCAGAGCCGCCGCGCCGTACAGCGCCGACGCCGCGCCCTTGATGATCTCCACATGATCGAGATCCACCGGCGGAAGCTGCAGCAGGCCGAGTCCTTCGGTCGAGGCGCCAAGCAGCGGCAATCCATCCGTGAGCACCGCGGTATAGCGCCCGCGCAGACCCTGGAGACGGACGCTCGCGGCTCCGAGTGCGGGTGCGGTTGTGACGACGCGAACGCCGGGCGCCTCGGACAGGATCATGCGCGCGTTGCCGGGCGTCATCGCCGCCTTCTCCCGCACGTCCTCGGGTTCCACGACCTCCACCTTCGTCGGCTCGCTCTCCGCGGAATGGCCGGAGCGCATGGCGCTGACCACGACCCCCACGATCGCCGACGCCGCTGCCTTCAGTTCGAGCTTGATCGCCGTATCGGCGCCAACGCGCAACACCAGGCGTACCGAATCCGGCAAGAAGCCGATCTTCGTTGCGACGATCTCTCTCGCGCCGGCCGCGAGCATGAGCGTGGCGCGCCCGTCGGCGCCCGTCCTCGCGCCAATGCGTCCGCTGCGGACGACGGCGTCAGGCACGGGCTCGTCATCGGTGGTCTGGTCCGTCACGACCCGCACCGTGACACCGACGGACTGTGCGCCGCTTCGCATACCGGACGAAAGGATCGCGACGAGCAATGCGGCGGCGAGATGTCGGCTTGGAAGCATGTGGTGTCAAGGTCGGTGATGCCCGGAGCAGGAATGCGAGCTATGAATGTAGGTATGGCTGGATAGCCTGGGACATGGAAAGGGAACAAATCGCAGTGCACGGCACCGCGACCAGCGGCTGCGCCGCGCACATCATCCACACGGGACGGCTGGCCATGCTCCGGGAACACGTCCGTCGTGCTTGCCCATGCCGCGCGGTGATAGGGGCTCGTGGTGAGATCCGTGAAGACGCGAAGGCGCGCATATGCAGTGGCTGTCACGGAGATGTCGTTCTGCCGCGCGCACGCACGGAGCGAGTCCGGCGTGATGTGCAGTTCGCCGGGGCGACTCGCGTGCGCGGCACGCCGGCCGCGCAGCGTTCAGTCGCGCGATGCACCGCCTCCAGCTTGCCCTCCGCACTGTACCTGCGGCGCCCCCGAACCGCTCGCTGCTTGCGTGCTGCCCTTGAACACCTACCCCAACACCTGACCGGGGCTATGTTGGTGTCCGGCAGCGCGAGCCAACACCAGGACGCGTCGCGGTATCGCGCGTACGTTCCCGCGTTGCGCCTGCTTGCACCGAGCGCCGAGAACGCGGCCGTTGACGCGCAACGCAGGTCGGTACGACTCGCCGGTCCTGTGCGTTGCCGTGCGCACGGCGGGAACAGGGGCGGTGGAACAGGAACGCCCGACGTCCATTTTCATCGGTGAACCAGTGCCTCATCTGACGAAAGCAGCGGTCATCCTCGGCCTGACCTTGACGCACGCCGCCACCGCGCAGTCGCACCGGCG
>JBBQFW010000366.1:0-3624 GCA_038322445.1 Gemmatimonadales bacterium | reverse complement strand
CGGCGGGTACACCTGTCACTTCATGCGAAGCTGACGTCTTGTTCGTCACGCCCCGTGCAGGCACGTGTTCGTCACTCCCGCGCCTGCACGTGTTCTTGATCTGACCTTCACCCAGCATCGTGCATAGCGGAACCGAAACGTCTGCGCCACATTGGCGACCTCCCCTTCCGCACCGACTATGCGCCTCGCTCCGCTCCTCCTCGCACTGACACTCTCGACCCCTGCCCTCCACGCGCAGGGCGGATTCACCATCGAGCAGGTCAAGAGCTATCCGTTCCCCAATGAGCTCACGTCAGCGGCGAAGAGCGGACGCATCGCCTGGGCGCTGAACGAGCAGGGCAAGCGCAACATCTGGATCGCCGATGCGCCCGACTACAGGGCGCGACGACTCACCAACTACATGCTCGACGACGGCCAGGAGCTCACCAGCGTTTCACTCAGCGCCGATGGCAAGTACGTCGTCTACGTGCGCGGTGGAGATCATGGCTCCAACTGGGCCGGCGCGTCGCCCAACCCGCTCTCGCTGCCCACGGCGCCGAAGGTCGAGCTGTGGAGCGTTGCGGTCGACGGAGGCACGCCGAAGAAGATCGCCGAAGCCGACGACCCGGTCGTCTCGCCGCGCGGTGATGTCGTCGCCTTCGTGAAGGACCGCGCGATCTGGACTGCGCCAATCGACGGCTCGGGTACCGCGAAGAAGCTCTTCACCGCGAACGGCGAGACCGGTGACCCGCAGTGGTCGCCCGATGGAGCTCGTCTCGCGTTCGTTTCCGATCGCGGCGATCACGCGATGATCGGCATCTACACGAGCGACTCTGTGGGCATCCGGTGGCTGGCGCCGAGCACGCGATCTGATCGCTCGCCACGCTGGTCGCCCGATGGCTCACGCATCGCGTTCGTGCGCGTCACCGGGGGCGGAGGCGCACCGGACTCCGTACTGGCCGATGTTCCACGTCCATTCGCCATCTGGTCGGCCGACGCGCGCACCGGCCTCGCGCGCGAGCTGTGGCAGAGTCCCGCGACATTGCGCGGCTCCGTGCCCGGCACGCAGGGCGGCACGAACCTGAACTACGGCGCGGGGCGCATTGCCTTCCTCTCCGAGATGGACGGCTGGCCCCACGTCTACTCGATCCCGGAGAACGGCGGTCCGGCAATGTTGCTCACACCCGGAAAATTCATGGCGGAGTACATCACCATGAGCCAGGACGGCCGGTGGCTCGCGTTCGCCGGCAACGCGGGCAGCGACTCGAACGACATCGACCGACGCCACATTGTTCGCGTCCCGATCGACCGCGCCACGCCTGAAGTACTCACACCGGGCACGGGCCTCGAGTGGACGCCGGCCTTCACCGGCGACGGCGGCTCCGTCGCCTTCATCGGCGCCACCGCGCAGCGTCCGCCACTCCCGGCCGTGCTGTCCTCAAGCGAGCCGAGCCACATCACATGGATCGGCGCCGACCGCATCCCGGCCGACTTCCCCACCGCGCAGCTCGTCACGCCGCGCAAGGTCGTCTTCACCTCCGCCGACGGTCTCGAGATTCACGGCCAGCTTTTCGAATCCGCCAGCACCGCGATGTCACGCGGCACCAGGAAGCCCGCCATCATCTACGTCCACGGCGGCCCGCCGCGACAGATGCTCCTCGGCTGGAATTACTCCGACTATTACGCGAATGCCTATGCGTCGAACCAGTATCTCGCGAGCCGAGGCTTCGTGGTGCTGTCGGTGAATTACAGGCTCGGCATCGGGTACGGGCGCGAGTTCCAGCATCCGAAGGACGGTGGCAACCGCGGCGCATCCGAGTATCGCGACGTTATCGCTGGTGCGAAGTACCTCCAGTCGATGCCGCAGGTGGATCGAACGCGCATCGGCATCTACGGCGGATCATATGGCGGCTTCCTCACCGCGCTCGCGCTCGGCCGCAACTCCGACATCTTCGCCACGGGCGTCGACATCCACGGCGTGCATGACTGGACGGCGGAGCGCGCGGCGAGCCTGCTGGCGCCACGCTACGAGAAGCCAGCGGACCTCCAGCGGGCGCTGGACATCGCATGGAGGTCGTCGCCGGTGTCGTCTGTGAAAACGTGGCGTTCACCCGTGCTGCTCATCCATGGTGACGACGACCGCAACGTGCGCTTCAACCAGACCGTGAGCCTCGCGCGTCGCCTGGAGAAGAAGGGCGTGACGATGGAGGAGATCGTCATCCCCGACGACACCCATCACATGATGCGCCACGCGAATTGGGTACTCGTCGACTCGGCGACGGCATCGTGGTTCGAACGGCGGTTCTGGCGGACGGTGTCGCAGGCACCGTGACGCGGCCGATGCGGCGAAGTACCATTCGACCGTGAACGCCGAACCGCTTCTGTCGCTCGTGACTCGTGTCCTGGCCGAGCGCCGTCTGGATGTGGTGCTGATCGGGAACGCCGCGGCGGCGATTCAGGGCTCGCCGGTTACGACGATGGATTTCGATTTCCTGGCTTGGAAGACGGACGGGCACTTTAGGCGATCATCGTCGCGACCGGGCGACTCGCGTCAACGCGTTCGAGGTCTGCCGGCCACCGCTCGCAACGCGGTCACGAAGCGCTCCCGTACCGGAGACTTTTGGCCGGCCGGCCAGACCGCGGAGAGCGTCATCTGCACTGAAAACTGAGGGATGGCCCGGTACGTCACGCCGTGCTGCTGGAACTTCGCGAGTGACCTCGGCACAAAACCGATGCCGACACCTGCCCCCACAAGGCTCGCGAGCGTATGCCAGCCCGTTGCCTCCTGCGCCACGCGCGGACTGAAGCCTCTCGCGCGGCAGCGTGAAACGATGTCATCGAACAGCGCAGGATCCGTCTGGCGCGGAAAGAGCACGAACGCCTCATCAGCGACACTTTCGAGCGTGAAGCGCGCGCGCCCCGCCAGCCGATGGTCACCGGGAACGGCGAGCACGATCGGCTCCGCATAGATGGATTCTTCGCGTAGCCATCGTGCCGACTCCAGCATCGATCCCTGAAGTATGCCGAGATCAAGGCGACCATCGCGGAACGCCTCGGCCTGCCGCAATGGATCGAGCTCGAACAGCGACAGTCCGATCGCCGGCAAGTGCACCCGAAAGAAGCCGAGAACATCCGGCAGAATGCCGGAGTGCGTCGCCGCCTCCACGAAGCCGACGCGCAACCGGCCGGTCTCGCCGAGTGCGGCGCGCTGCGCGGTGCGTTGGGCGCGTTCGGCCTGCGCGAGTGTGAGGCGCGCCTCGGGGAGAAAGGCCTGTCCTGCAGGCGTCAGCTCCACGCCGCGAGGCACGCGATCGAACAACGGGGTGCCGATCTCACGCTCGAGATCCTTGATCTGCCGGCTGAGTGGCGGTTGTGCAATACGCAGCCGCTCCGCGGCTCGCCCGAAGTGCATCTCCTCGGCGACCGCAACGAAATAGCGAAGGTGGCGAAGCTCCATTTACCGGCGCGAGCGCTTTGACTTTGGCGTCCTCACCTTCGGCTTCGGCGGTGGTACTGGCGCAACGGGCAGCGACATTGCGGAGCCCTGATCGGCGGGCACGGCGCCGTACTGCGTGGTGACGTAGGCGCCAATGAGGTTCGCGTGCTGGAGCAGAGCGGCATCCGTCGCTCCACTCAGCAGTCCCG
>JBBQFW010000365.1:0-3637 GCA_038322445.1 Gemmatimonadales bacterium | reverse complement strand
TTCTGCATGCCGCCGAAGAGAAGCGCGTGCTCAACGGCGATCCGATGAAGCGCGTCCAGAGCGCGCCCATCTGCCAGGGGCCGCGCGGGAACATCGACGAGCTTTCTGCGTTCGTTGGAGCCAGCTCGAAGCTGGCGGAGGCCCTCCGAGACCGCCGCGATGAGATCGTGAACACGAAGTGGCTTTGCCACCAGCGTTACGGGCGTCTGGCCCGTCGTGTGCAGGAACGCTGGCTCATGACGGGCTGATCTCGGCGCTCGCGCCTGCTCTGAACAACAGGCCGACCGTGGCCCCGAGGTCCGCCATGCCACGCTTTCCCTAACGTCAGATGCCCATTCACGACAGACCGTGCCGCCGCGGTCGAGGCATCGATCGTCTGACCCGCCGCGAACCCCGGGCCGCGCCTTCGCGGAGGTCGTGTGGCGGGCATTCAGTGCGCGATGTTGTGCCCGGCCTGCTCTCAGGTGCCCGCAGAGACGTTTCGGGTGCCGAGTGCGATGCCCCCGGTGTTCGACGGCTCCTCGGGTCTACCCCCCCGGAGCCGCGGCGGTCGGCTTGTGCTTGCGCTCTTACGGGCGCACCTTTCGCCGCGGTTTCGTCCTCGTGGCCGGCCGCCTCTTGCCCGCGAAGGCTAATTCCACATCTCGGGCAAGCGCCGCCTCTGTCGTTAGACGGGGAGCTCGGCCGGTAGCCCCCGGCGACGTGAGGAGCGAGCATCGAAGCCCTTGCTCGACGGCCTCAACAACGGGCGCGAAGTCGACGATCGTGATCGGGTTGGCGGCGCAGCGAGCGAGAAGCTCACCCACGGTCTCCGTCTTGGACGCGACAATCGTCGATCCGTTCGGCATGAACACGACGAGCGTGTTCGGGTCGACCGCGCCGCTGCTGGCATGATGTTCTCGCGGGAACGACATCAACGAGCGGACATCGTCGAACGTGTTCCCGCAACGACGGACCATGTTGCCGACGGTGGCGCCGACAGCATCCCAAAAACTGAATACGTTCGCAGAGCCCCGGCCTTCTGCTCGCGGAGCGCTCGAGACGAGAGCGCGTTTTGCGACAAGGAACCGCAGAGTCGGCATCGGGATGCCTGACACGTCCGAAACCTGCTCGGCCGAGTAAATGGGTTGCATGAATAACGGATATCGATTATCGGTTGTTTATGTCAAGTTTGCCGTGGGTCGCTGTCGAGGAGGTCCCCATCTCGGAAGTCGTGGTTCCTTCGGACCGATTGCGACCGCTCGGCGATGTCAGCCTCTTGGCCGATTCGATCGCGAAGGTAGGGCTCCTTCACGCGATTGTGGTGAGCGCGAACCGCGTCCTGATCAGTGGGCACCACCGCCTCGAAGCGTGTCGACAGCTCGGACACGACACGATTGCGGCGCGCGTCCTGAGCATCGACGGCGCGCTGGCCACGCTCACCGAGATCGATGAGAACCTGCTGCAGGCTTCGCTCACGGTGCTGGAGCGTGCCGAGCATCTCGCTCGCCGAAAGGCCGTCTACGAATCTCTCTATCCAGACACGCGCCACGGAGCCGCGCCAGGGGTAGCGGGCGGAGGAAAGCGCGCGAAAGATCCTGGGCCTGGATCTTTCGTCAACGACACGGCGAAGAAGACACACCGTGGCCGGTCGACGATCGCGGAGGAGACACGACTCGGCGAGGCAATCGGGGCCGACGTTGCTCGCCGCCTGCGGCACACGACCATCGCGAACAACAAGCGCGAGCTCCGCCTCCCGGCAGGCCTGCCGGTCGGGGAGCAGCAGCAGGTCGCCGATCGCCTCGTGGCGGGCGAGATCAAGCACGTGCGTGAGGCCTTGCCTCCCGCCAGTACATCCGACCAAACCGACAGCCATCACGGCGGCACGATCTTCGACGACGTACGGCAGCTCAAGGAGGCAACGCGCGGGCTCCTCGCGACGGAGGCTGCGTTGACGAAGCTCCTCTGCGGGTGGGAATGCGGTCCCGGGCCCGACGTGGAGCGGATCCTCAAGCGTCTGCCGCGAATGCTTGAGACCGTGAAGGCTCTGCGAGTTCTCCTCGAAGACGAATGGACTCCGCAGGCCCGGTGCGCGCCTTGCGGCGAGGAAGCGCGCCCGCAATGCAAGACCTGTACGGGCCTCGGCTGGCTGTCGAAGGCAATGACGCGTGCGGCCGCGGAGATCTCGCCATGACAGCTCGGCCGACCAAACAGGCCGCCCGCTGAGGTCCGCAGGCGGTGGCGCGAAGGAGCGCGGGAGGGCGGCGGGAGGTAGTCCCGAAAAGCAAACGGCCCGACGTTCAAGCGCCGAGCCGTCGTGTGGAAACGCAAATAGGAAGGAATGGTGTCGACATGAAATATAGCAGGCATAACCATTACGCGGCGTATTACGTGCTAGCCGATCACGTCGCCGAACTCACGATCACGGGTGCCCTCAACTTCGTCGATGATCTCGCGGCGGAGGCGCGTATCGCCTCGACGACAAAGCTGGAGAAGCGACTGCCCAAGCTGACTTCTGAGGAGCGCGAGTTCATCCTTATCGAGGTCGCCAGGAACCTGCTGCACAGCGCTGAGGGGTGCCTCGAGGTCCACTCCGCAAAGCTGGCGGCGGCGGAGTAGCCATGATCGCGCTCGCACGTAAACACGAGTCTATTTCAGACACGCGGCACGTGCGTGCGCGCTCACTTGACCAGCGCGCCCCGTCCGGGGTCAGTGCAAAATCGAAACGGAGAGACCATGGATGCGGCGCCCGGCGGATACTCCGGCCAGCCCACCCATCAGGATTGGCGGTCACGTTGACTCCGGTGGCCGACCGCTCTTTCGAAGGCTGTAGAGCGCAGCCACTACCGGTTGATTTTTCAATCACGAGCGACGCGACAGGAACGCTACGGGATCATCAGCTCGCGCAGGCCAGGGTCGGGACCGTGCACGCGAGCGCGATCCAGCGAGCCGATGGCATCGACTGGTACGACGACGAGTCCCTCCCGCCGGAATACCTCGCCGAGCTCGTGGCTGACCTCGCCAACCCCGAGCGGGGCCCCGCCCCGGGTCGCAGTTTCAGGAACGACTTCCGTCGCCGCTCGATCACCGTGGACGAGCTGCGCGTGCTGCGTGCGCGATGGAAGGCCCAGTCAGGGCGACCGGTGCCGGCTTCCCGAACTCAGAAGAGTCGAGCCTCTCGTGCGCCGCGCGAGAGCGCGAAGTCAAAGACCGCCGGGACTCGACCCGCGGCCGCTCCAGAGCCACCAGGTCCAAGAGCTCGCGTCCGAAAGAAGAGCGCACCCCTTCCGGGTCAATTCACGGCGAGGTCCGCCAACTGGAAGTTGTCTCCGGTGGCATTCGAGGGGGCGACGCTCGGGCCTCGTCTCGTTGCTGTCAGGCCGTTCGTGGCGACGACGAGCGTATCGATCTCCGCGACCTGCTCGGACACGTGCGCCTTCAAGAACAACGGCTGCTACTGGCAGGCCAAATACACCGGTATCGTAACCTGCAAGCTCGATGAGACCGGGCGCGGTCTCTCCTCCGTGGAGGTTACGCGTGTCGGCCCTCACATGTCAGGCCGGCGCTTGCGGTCGAGAAGCATCTGGGCGCGCGGGGCCACATCGAAGCAGGGCGCCAACGCCCCGAGGGCCGGCGAGCGCATGAACCCCGACGACAG
>JBBQFW010000364.1:0-3674 GCA_038322445.1 Gemmatimonadales bacterium | reverse complement strand
AACGGCTCGAGGGCCTTCGCGATGACCTTTGCCATGGGACGATGCACGCGGCCGTGGAAGTCGACGCCGATGCCGAAGTGCGGACCCATTGCGGTACGAATCGCTTCGACCCTCGCGACGACCGCATCCACCTTCGCGTGGCTGTCGACGTACTGCATCTCCTCCGTCGCATTCATCTTCACGGCCGAGAATCCGCGCGCACCGCATTCGGCAGCCATGGCCGCCGTGTCCGACGGACGATCGCCGCCGATCCACGAGTCGACGCGAATGCGATCGCGGAGCTGTCCACCGAGCAGCTCGTGCACGGGGACGCCGAGCGCCTTGCCCTTGATGTCCCAGAGCGCCTGATCGATGCCGGCGAGGGCGCTCATGTGGACGCCGCCGCCACGATAGAAGCCCGCGCGGTACATCACCGTCCAGTGCTCCTCGATCAGCCGCGGATCCTTGCCCACGAGGTAGTCGGCGAGTTCGCTGACCGCGGCGGCAACCGTGTGCGCACGTCCCTCGAGCACCGGCTCGCCCCACCCGGAGATTCCTTCGTCCGTCTCGACTTTGAGGAAGCACCAGCGTGGCGGTACGAGGTAGGTCGTCAGCTTGGTGATCTTCATGCGTTGATGGGGGGCATCGAATGTGATGTCATGTGCCGGTTGCCTCCACGGTGGCCAGACGCTGCCACGCCGACACGAAAGCCGCCGCCTTTGCCGCGACGCTGGCCGCGTGATCGCCGCGTGAGTACAGCGCGGAACCCAGTCCGAAGCCGGATGCTCCGGCCTTCAGGAACGCCGCCATGGTATTCGGCGTGATACCGCCGACCGGGAACATGAGCGTGTCGGCGGGAAAGACACTGCGCATCGCGCGTAACACGGAAGGCGAGACCAGTTCGGCGGGGAACAACTTCAGCGCATCCGCACCGCTGGCCAGCGCGGCGAAGCCTTCGGTGGGCGTTGCCACTCCAGGGCAGCACGCCATTCCGCGTGCCTTCGCCGCGCGAATGATGGTCGAGTCGCCATGCGGCATGACGATCAGCCGGCCGCCCGCATCGGCCACGCGGTCCACGTCGTCCACGGTCATCACCGTGCCCGCGCCAACGAGGGTGTCCGCACCGAACGTGTCCGCAAGACGACGGATGCTGTCGAACGGCCGGGGAGAGTTGAGCGGAATCTCGATGATCGCGAAGCCCGCCTTCACAAGCGCATCGCCAACGTCGCCGATTTCTTCCGGCGATACGCCTCGCAGGATGGCGATGAGTGGCAGCCGCTGCAGGAAGTCGCGGATCACCGGCGCTCCGGGGTGAGGATCTCTGAAGGACACAGTCCCGCGGCGGTCGCGATCTGCCAGAGTCCCCGCGGAGCGGACTGGTCGATCACCAACACGTCGGGGACGTCGAACTCACGGAGCGCTTGCATGTAAAGGGCACAGAGGGCAGGCGCACCGATGAGCGCGGTCGGCGCGGCGTGGTCCGTCAACCCACTCCGCAACTCGCTGCCGATCAGCACTCCCGACAGGTAGTCCAATGACTGCTCCGGCTGTAGCTCTCCGAGCAGCACACGGGCCCGCGCCGAGAAAAGCAGAGGGGCGCTATCGCGCTTCGAATCGCGCGCAGTGCGTACGCCAAGCCTGAAAGCATCAGTGCCGGAATCGTCCGACATACCCGTGTCGCGCGCAAACCGACCAAGAATGGAATGCGCGCTGAGCACGGCGAACAACTCGCCGGTCATGTACGTGGTGAACGCAGCGATGTCGCCGTTCCGCACCGTCACCCACTTCGAGTGCGTGCCCGGGCAGACCACGCGAGCGTCCTGCGCCAGGCGCGCGTGCAGCGAGAGCGCCCCGATGATCTGCGTTTCCTCGCCGCGCATGACGTCGGCATCGCCGTGCTGCGCGATGCCCGCAACGATGTGGACGTTCGTCCCGGTCACCGTCGTCAGCGACTTCGCGAGTGCCGCCGCGCCGGCGGGTGCAGGACAATACGGCGTCTCGACCCAGCCGTGAGCGCTGCCGACCATGCCGCACGCGATCATCGGCAGCGCCGCGGCCCCCTTCCATTGTGCGGTGATGTCGCCACAGGCTCGCACATAATCACGATCGCCGAGGTGCATGA
The DNA here is from genome assembly GCA_038322445.1 of Gemmatimonadales bacterium. GTDB lineage: Bacteria > Gemmatimonadota > Gemmatimonadetes > Gemmatimonadales > Gemmatimonadaceae > AG11. The sequence goes on along the minus strand of JBBQFW010000364.1, from coordinate 1,573 downwards.
TGCCCCAGGGCTCATCTCGTTCGCCCAGCACCGCACCATGCCCGTCGATGAGATAGGCCCGCAGCGAAGACGTGCCCCAGTCCAGGCCAATCAGGGCAGGTGATGCGAGGGCGGCAGATTCCATCCGGCGACAATATCATCGTGCCGCGCGTGCGGCCAGCGGCACGTACGGGGTCGTCGTGCGCACTCCTGCTTGCCGCCGCTCGGCACTCCCGGCACCTTCGTGCCATGCAAGGACCACTCGCCCGCATGGGCCGTCGCGCGGTGCTGCGATCGCGCGCGCGTATCGACCGCTTCAAGCTGGCCAGTCGCCGGCATGTGCGCGAGCGGTTGATGGACGATGACGTCATCGCCGAGGCGGTGCAGCGCCACGCCGAGGAGACCGGCGCCGCACAGCACGACGCCTGGCGCCGGGTGGATGCGTATATCCACGAGATCGTCCCGTTCTTCAATGTGGTCGCGTACTACCAGATCGGCTATCGCGCGGCCGGCTGGCTGCTCCATCTCTTCTACAAGACGTCGGTGGACTATGCCGATGCGCGCGCGCGCGAACGGCTCCCGCGCGATGCCGTGCTCGTGTACGTGATGAACCACCGGTCGAACGCGGACTACATCCTCGTCAGTCACGCGCTCGCGGGCCAGGTCGCCATCTCGTACGCGGTGGGTGAATGGGCACGCGCGTTTCCTCTCGAGCTCGCGTTCAAGGCCTTCGGGTCGTACTTCATCCGCCGCAAGTACCGTGAGCCGCTCTACCACACGGTGCTCGAGCGCTACGTACAGTTGATCACGCGCGAGGGCGTGACGCAGGGGATCTTCGTCGAGGGCGGACTGACGCGCGACGGACGACTCCGCGCGCCGAAGGTCGGCCTGCTGGACTACGTCCTCGGCATCGGTCGCGATCCCGCGTTCGCCGCGCGTCTCCATATCGTTCCGGTCGCCGTGAACTACGACCGCGTGCTGGAGGATCGCTCACTGCTGCGTGAGCTGGATGCGTCGAACGGCGGTCGTCGTCCGTCTCGCGTGAGCCAGCTCACCGAGGTGGCGCGCTATGTCGGATGGAATGTCGTGCGCATGCTCACCCGTCGATGGAAGCGTTACGGGCGTGCGGCTGTCGTCGTCGGCGCGCCGATACCGCTCGGCCCGTGGTTCTCCGCGCATCCCGAACTCTTCCACGTGGAGAAACCGGAGCGGCTTGCCCACGTACAGGCGCTGTGTGATTCGTTGCTGGTGCGCGTGGGCGAGCTCATACCGGTGACTCCGGTGCCATTGGTGTGCGCGGCGATCCAGAGCTTCGACGCGGAGTTCATCCCTCACGCGGCGTTGCTCGAGCGCATCACTGACATGCGTGGCGTACTGCACGAGTTGAATGCGCGGGTGCTGAGTGGTGACGACGGGCCAGAGGAGATTTTCGTGCGCGCGTGGCGCATGCTGAGCATGCGCCGGGTGCTCTCCGAGACGGAACACGGCTACCTTGTCCTGCCGAGGGGGCGCCCGCTCATCAGCTACTATGCGAACAGCGTGGCGCACCTGCTCGGCGGGTTCGCGGCTGCGGTACGGGCGCGTGATTCACTAC
>JBBQFW010000363.1:0-3675 GCA_038322445.1 Gemmatimonadales bacterium | reverse complement strand
AAGAGCAACCCGGTCAGCAACAGGATGACGACGGAGAACACGAGCGTGAGTGGCCGACGGCGCATGGCCCAGCCGAGCGACCGCTCATAGCCGTGCAGGACGCTGTCGAACACGCGCTCGAACAGGTTGTACATCCGTCCGTGCGTCTCCCCCTTGTGCGATGTGAGGAAGCGCGCGCAGAGCATCGGGGTCAGCGTGAGTGACACGAAGCCCGAGACGAGGATGGCCGCCCCGATCGTGATGGCGAACTCACGGAAGAGGCGTCCGATGATGCCGCCCATGAACACGAGCGGGATGAACACCGCCGCGAGCGACAACGTCATCGAGAGAATGGTGAAGCCCACTTCTTCCGCGCCGTTGAGCGCGGCCTCGAGTGGCGGCTCACCGTCCTCGATGTGCCGCACGATGTTCTCGAGCATCACGATCGCATCGTCGACGACGAAGCCGACGGCGAGGGTCAGCGCCATCAGCGACAGGTTGTCGATGCTGAAGTCGAGCGCGTACATCACCGAGAACGTCCCGACGATCGCCATTGGGAGCGTGAGGCTCGGAATGGCGGTCGCGGTGAGGTTGCGCAGGAAGACGAAGATCACCAGCACCACGAAGACCAGCGCGACGAGCAGCGAGAGCTTCACGTCGTTCACCGAGTCGCGAATGCCGGCCGAGCGATCGTAGCGCAGGATCACGTTGACCGACGGCGGCAGCGACGGCTTGATCTCCGCGAGCGTGGCCTTCACGCGGTCTGCCACCGCGACCGTGTTCGTTCCGGGCTGCCGCATGACCGCGAGCACGATGGCGCGGTTGCCGTTGTACCAGCTCGCGTTCTTGTTGTTCTGGACGTCGTCGTAGACCTGCCCCAGGTCGCCGAGATGGATCGGCGCGCCATTGCGGTTGGCCACGACCATCGTGCGGAATTGCGCGGCGTTCGAGAGCTGGCCGGTGGCCTGGATGGTGAGCGTGCGATCCTTGCCGTACAGCACGCCCGTGGGCAAAACGACGTTGTTGCTTCGCACCGCGCTCGCGATGTCGCTCACACTCAGGCCGCGCGCGGTGAGCTGGGAAGGATCGAGCGAGACGCGCACGGCATACTTGGCGGATCCGAACACGCTGACCTGCGACACGCCCTCGATCTGCGAGAGCCGCTGCGCGATCGTCGTCTCGGCGACCTCGTCGAGCGCCGTGAGCGACAGCGTGCTCGACGTGAGCGCGAAGAAGAGGATCGGTGCCGCTGCCGGGTTCTGCTTGCGGTACGACGGCGGGATGATCGTCGACGGCAGGTATGCCAGCGATCCGGAGATCGCGGCGTTCACGTCCTGCGCCGCCGCGTCGATGTTCCGGTCGGGCGAGAACTGGAGCGTGATGTTGGTGTTCCCGATGCCGCTGTTCGACGTGATGTTGTCGATGCCGGCGATGGCCGAGAAGGACTTCTCGAGCGGCGTGGCGACCGTTGCCGCCATGGTTTCCGGGCTGGCACCAGGCAGGTTCGCCTGGACGTTGATCGTGGGGAAATCGACCGCTGGGAGGTCGCTGACCGTCAGCTTCCGGTACGACGCCACGCCGAACACCAGGATGGCGATCATGATGAGCGTCGTCATCACGGGCCGCCGGATGAACAGCGCGGTGAAGTTCATGTCGCGATCCGCATACGAGGTTACTTCGGTGCCGGTGCGGCCGGCGCTGCGCTACCACCGGCACCGGCACCGGCCCCCGCCGCACCACCTCGGCCTCGACCACCACGCCCGCCGGGCGCCGCTCCCTGTGGCGTCGTGACCTGGACCTTCGCGTTCGGCGTGAGCCGCGACTGGCCCTCGGTGACGACCTGCTCGCCGTTGCGCACCCCCGATGCGATCACCGACATCGAGCCCGCTGTCCGCTCGACCGTGATCGGTCGCTGGGCCGCGGTGCCGCTGTCAGTCACCACGTAGACGTATGAGCCCGACTGACCCGTCACGACAGCCTGTGTGGGCACGACGAGGGCATTCTGCTCGACGAAGAGACTCAGCTGAGCGGCAACGAACTCCCCGGCCCAGAGCCGCTGGTTGGGATTCGGGAACGTCGCCTTCAGCAGCACCGTTCCGGTCGTGGTGTCGACTGCATTGTCGATGAACGAGAGCGACCCGTGCTCCGTCTGCACGAGGCTGGACAACTGCGTCGAGACGGGCGCGGCCGCGCCGCGCGCACCGGCGTCAGGAGTCGTCGCGCTTCCCGGCGGCCCGCTCGCTGCGGACGCCCCGCCCGGATCATTCCGGCCGATGTTCAGGCGCACCTGCTGCTGCGCACCCGGATCGACAGTCGCCGCGCCGGAGTTCGGCGTCGCCGCGACGGCCAGGCCACCAGCCGCACCATAGCGCTGCAGCAGCGGAAGCTGGGTCGCCGGAATGGCGAAGCGGACGAGGATGGGGCTGACCTGGTTGATGATGACGAGCGGCGTGGCGCCGGACGCATGCACCAGGTTGCCCTCCTTCACGAGCAGGGAGCCCGTACGCCCGGAGATGGGCGCGCGAATCGTGGTGTTGTCGAGGTTGAACTTCGCGTTCGCCAACGCGGCCTCATCGCCGGCAACGCTCGCCGCCGTCGCCCCCGCATTCGCGCGCTGCTGCTCCGCCTGCTCCTTCGTCACGTAGTCCTGCGCCGCGAGTGCCGCGTAGCGTTCGGCTCCACGTCGCGCGTTCTCGGCATTCGCCTTGTCGCGGTTCAGCGTGGCGAGTGCCTGCTGGTAGGCGCCACGGTAGGGCCGGGGATCAACCTCGAAGAGCACCTGGCCCGCGGTGACATTCTGTCCCTCGGCAAACGCCACCCGCTTGATGATACCCTCCACCTGCGATCCCACGGTGGCCGAACGCAATGGCACAACGACGCCATTGGCTTCGATGGTGTACGGCACGTCCATCAGGCGCGCACGCGTCACGACCACGGGCACGGATGGCCTGCCCTTGGGCGGCGTGGCCTTCGCGCAAGCGGCGAGGAGCATGAACAGCAGGATGGGTCCGAGGCGCATGCGCCGCGTTGACCGGTACGGGCGCATGGCGTGTCGTGACGAGCGTGGGGAGATCATCGGCGGAGACCTGCCGAATCGGGCGGGGTGCCGGTCTGGCCCCGAGGGCCGAGGACGCCGACGTCGTGCGAGAGTTGGGCGAGGGCGTTGGCCCATACCCAGCGGGATTGTGCGCGCTGCGCGCGTGCATTGGCCAGCGCGGCCTGCGCCGTGACGAGGTCGACGATCGTCCCGACACCGGCGCGGTAACGGGCGCGAGCGACCGTCTCCGACTGCGTGGCGCTCGCGAGCAGCACGTCCGATGTCCGCGCGCGCTGCGTAGCGGTCTGCAGCGCGTAGTACGACGCGTACACCTGCTGCCCGACCTGCACGCGCAGCACGTCGGCGCGCGCCGATGCGACATCGACCTGCGCCTGCGCGGCCGTCACGTTGTACTGGCGAGCGAGGTTGAAGATCGGCAGTTGGATGCCGAGTGTGACGCCGTAATTCAACCCCTGGAAGTTCGCGACATCCGAGAACGATTTTCCGACGTTCGCGCCGAGCGTCACCGACGGCAGCTCCGCTGAGCGGGCGACGCGCACCTGGGACTGTGCCTGCTGGATCTGCGCCCGAAGTGCCGCGAGATCGGGCCGCAGCACGAGCGCGCGGTCGATCAGCGTGTCGACACCGGTCAGGGTGGC
>JBBQFW010000362.1:0-3677 GCA_038322445.1 Gemmatimonadales bacterium | reverse complement strand
GATTCCTGGCGCCACGGAATGTCGCTGGTCTGGCCCTCCTGAACACCCCGACAGGGAAAGCCGTGCTCGTTGCCAACACCGGCGACTCGCTCCAGGTCTTCACGCTTCGTAAACGGAATCACGGCACTGGTACGCCTGTACCAGTGCCATGATTGGTTGTCGTCCTGAGCGTAGCGCCTGCCCTGAGCGAAGCCGGGGAAGGACCTGCTTTCTCTCTGCAGGCTCTTCGCCCGGACTGTTACCAGCCCGGGTTCTGTGTCAGGCCTGCGCCCGCTCCATTCTTGCTCAGATCGATCTGGATCGACGGAATCGGATACAGATTATGAGCGGATGTGACCGCCGCCGCGGTAGCGAGATAGAGTCTCCTGGTCTTCTCCGCTCCGCCGCCCACGCCGTTGATGTAGGCGGGAATGACGGTGGTGACCAGACCCCAGCGCCGCAGATCGAAGAAGCGCTGACCTTCCATGGCCAGCTCCACGCGCCGCTCGGCGCGAACTGCTTCACGGGCTGCGGCCTGCGTTGCGAAGAACGGGGAGCCCGCGGGATAGGTGTTGATGTTGTAGTTCGCCCACGTGACGGATGGATCGCCGTACGGTACCGCCATGTTCGCTGCGGTCGTTCCCGGCCCCTGCACCTTCACCTTGGCGCGCGCCCTGACCTGGTTGACGAGTGCCATGGCGTTGGACAGCGAGCCGACCTCCACCTCCGCTTCCGCCAGGAGCAGCAAGACGTCCGCGTAGCGAAGCAGATGGATGTTCACCGAGTTCAACTGCGTGTTCTGCCAGCCCACGGTCGAGATCGCGCCGCTGGACTTCTCGGCGGCGTTCTTCTTGGCCTCGTAGAAGCCACCGTTGGACACATCGCGCACCCAGCTCGCATTCTCCGGACCCCAATCCTTGTAGGGCACGCCGTCGCGGCCTGCCGTCCAATCGAGCCGCGGATCAACTGGCGTCAACACCGTCGCATCAAGGTTCACGTTGTTGGTATTCCAACCCGCTGGATTCGTGAGCGCCACCGGCAATCCCGTGGCTGCGTCCGTGCCGAAGTAGTTGACAAGGTTCTGCGACGGCTGGTGGAAGCCGCAGCATCCGCCGGGGCTGCTGCTCCCGCCATTAGGCAGGTTCAGGCGCTCACCGAAGTTCGCGTTCGCTCCGTCAGCCTGTCCATCATTCGCCGACGCCTGATAGGCGAAAATGGTTTCCTTGCCATTCTCCTGGCTGAAGATACCTGTCCAGACCTTGTCGTAGCTGCTCTCGAGCCCGTAGGGTCCGTTGTTGACGACGTCCTTCAACGTCACGAGCGCCCCGGGAAAGTCCTTCTTGTACATCTGCACGCGGCCCTTGTAGGCCTTGGCCGCCCACGACGTGACGCGCCCGACATTTCCATTGCGCGGCGTGGCCGGCAGCAGCGCGATCGAAGCATCGAGGTCCTTGATGATTTCGTCGATCGCCTGCACCTGCGTGAGGTTCGGCTTGCGGAAATCTGTATCCGTCTCGCGATAGTAGGGAATGTTGCCCCACATCTTCCAGGCTTCGAAGTGGTAATGAGCACGTAGGAATGTCGCCTCCCCCTCGATCCCCTTCTGATCGGCGGCAGTCAACTCGCTCGGCTTGGTAGTGACGATGGACTTGAGAAGGCTGATCGCGGCATTGGACCGGCTGATGCCCTCGTACATCGACCTCCACTTGTCGTTCAGGTCACCTTGTGCGTCCGGTGCAGACCACGAGTAATTCTCGACATTCGTGATGCCCGGCTGATCGCTGGCGGTCGATCCCTTGTATGCATCGTCGCTCGCCACACTGGCCCAGATCCAGTTGCTGGCCGAAGGTCCCCACCCGCCACCAGCGCCGTTGCTGTGGTCAAGCTGTCTGTACGCCGCGATGAGCGAGCCTTCCACTCCCGCCTTGTTCGCCAGCGTACCCTGGTCCAGTGTTCCCTGCGGCAATGCCGCGTTCGTCAGGAAATCCTTGCACCCGTACAGGGTGCTGACGGAGCACAACATGACCGCCAATCCAAGGAGCACTGGCCGCTTCGAAACCTTGTTCATCGCAGCCCTCTGGTTGAAGTATTTCATGGGTCAGAACGCGGTGGTGAGGCCGATGCTGATCGTCCGGTTGCTCGGATAGACGCCGCGGTCGATGCCCATCGCCTGATCACGGATGTCGCCGGCCGAGCCGCCGAAGCTGCCATTCGGCAATGACGGATCGAGTCCGCTGTAATGGGTGAGGGTGAAGAGATTCTCGCCCTGCACGTACACGCGCGTGGCCGAGAGGAACTTCGCCATCGATTGTGGCACGTTGTAACCGAGTTGCAGGTTGCGGAGGCGCGTGTAGGAGCCGTCCTCCACATAGTAGCTGCTGATGGCCTTGCTGTACGTATCGCTCACGTCCAGCTGGGGGTACTTCGCGTTCTGGTTGGTCGGTGTCCAGGAGTTCGTGAGGAGGTCGTTGCGGACGTTCGTCGAGAAGTCCTGGAAAACGTAGAAGTCCTTCTGCGAGTCGAAGATCTTGTTCCCGAACGTGGAGTAGATACTGCCATTCAGGTCCCAGTTGCCGCGACGGAATCCGAGATCGAGGCCGCCCGTGAACTTCGGGTGTGGGCTGCCGATGATGACGCGATCCTTGTCGTTGATGATCCCGTCGCCGTTCGTGTCCGCGAACTTGATGCGGCCCGGCTTGGCGCCGGTCTGCTTCGCCGACGCGGCCACGTCCGCGGCATCCTTGAAGTACCCCAGCGACTGCAGGCCGAAGAACGACCCGATCGGCGAGCCGACCTGGTTGATCACGATGTTGCCGACGCGGTTCCCCACCGGGCCGTAGAAGAACGTCTGTACGCCGTCGATCGAGACGATCTTGTTGTTGTAGTGGCTACCTGTCAGGGTGGCATTCCAGTTCGCCGCCTGATGTCCCACCGAGAAATCAAAGCCCTTGTTGCTCATCGCCCCGATGTTGACGATCGGCGATGACGCTACACCAGCGGTTCCTGGAATGGCCGGGTTGAACAGCAGGTTGTCCGTGTTGCGACTGTAGACGTCGATGACCACGTTCAGCGCATTGTCGAACAGTGCGAGATCCGCACCGAAATTCGTCGACTTCTGCTCCTCCCACTTCAGGTTGGGGTTCCCGAGGGACGTCTCCCGGTAGCCCGACTGGACCGACGTGTTGGAGCCGGTGATGTCGTAGTAGGTATCCCCGTTGCTGCCGCCGAACTGGTTGACGGTTCGGCCCGACGGAATGGACTGGTTGCCCGTGATTCCGTATCCCACGCGCAGCATGGCATCTGAAATCACGTGGTTGTTCTCGAGGAAATGCTCCTTCGAGATTCTCCAACCCAGGCCGACGGCCGGAAAGGTGCCGTATTGATGCTGCGGTCCGAGGCGTGACGAGCCGTCACGACGCACCGTGGCGCTCGCGATGTACTTGTCCGCGAAATTGTAGTCCGCCTTGCCGAAGAATGACAGCAGCGCGCTCTCGCCACCGAAGCTGTTGACCGCCTTGCTCTTGGCGTCACCGAGCGCATCCTGGATGTACCGAGCGTTCACGTCCGACGACAACAGGTTCGACTCGGATCCCGTAATGAACCTGTTCTGGGAATGATTCGCTTCCTGGCCCAGCAGCAGCGTCACGCCCTGTCGATTGTACTGCCGGTTGAACTTGGCCGTGTTGCTCCACGTCCAG
>JBBQFW010000361.1:0-3711 GCA_038322445.1 Gemmatimonadales bacterium | reverse complement strand
TCCGGCGGCTCCCGCGAGGTAGCGTGTGGGAATCTCGCGCGGACGCTCGCGCGCCGCTTCGACCACCGCGAGGGGCGCCTCACTCGGGGTCGACGCGACGCTGCTGCGCCGCGTTTCGCGGAGCCACGCGAGCGTCTGCGCGACCGGCACATCGGCGGGCACGGTATCACCCACGACGATCGCGCCATCCGTCGACAGCACCAGCTCTGCGAGACTCTCGGCATTGGCGGGCGCGGCCAGCACCAGCAGCGCCCCGACCTCACGGAATCCGCCCGCCAACCGCCGCCACCGCGCATTCGCGAGCATCGTCGGATAGTCGATCGGCACGGTGCCGCTCGGGATCACGAACAGCGCGCCCGCACCCGGAACCTCCTGCGCGATGCGGTTCAGCGACACGCCGAACTCGAAGCTGTCCACGATGCCGTGCGGGTCGTCCGACGTGAGCAATGCCTGCAGCGGAGGCGCGTCGCCAAAGAGATCCACCACGGCGACGCGGCGATGCTCTGCCTGCACCCGACCGATACCGAGCGCCACTTCTGCCGTCGCCATCGAGTCGCTGCCCACGACGACCACCGCGAAGCACCGGTCGAGCGTCGGCGCCAGGTCGCGACCGCGCGCGGTCCAATCCGTGGCAGCCGTCACGGACCTCCCTCGTACACCCAGAACGACTGCTTCGACTCGCGTCCGATGCGCTCCGCCTCGTCCTTCGTGGGATACGGACCGAGCACCACACGGTAGATCGAAGCGCCATCCCGCATGGCAGTGACGACGCGCGCGGCTTCGTTGCCGACCTTGATCTGTGCGGCGAGCTCACGCGCCTTGTCCGCTGCCAACAATGCCGCAAAGGAGACCGTCCATCCACTCGCTCGGCGAACCGCCGTGTCGCGCGGCGGTGCAAGAGCCGCGGTGGCATCCGTTCGCCGTGCGCTCGTGTCGCCGGGCAGGCGCGTACTGTCCACCGGCGGACCACCGAAGTCGACCGGCTTGTCCAGTCGCGCATCGCGCGGCCGGAAGCCGGTCCACTGGAACGCATACCAGAAGTCCGCGGCGCCACCGCGCACGAGTGTCTTCGGGCGCAGCGTCTCTGCATCCACCACGGCGACGTCTCCGCCTTGCGCCAGGGCGATGCCACCATCGGCCGCAACGAACGGCAGGTCCTCGCGCCACTTCGTCGCCACCACGCCCGTGACTCGATTGGTGCCGAGCGCGATCACGAGCGCGCTGTCGCTCCCCTCGGTCCGCGCCAGGAGGTAACGCCCCAGGGGATCCACCCGCAGGTCCTCCGCGTGGCGCCCGAGGTCGATCTTCGCGCTGATCGTCTCGCGATAGCGATCGACGACCTCCACCATGGTGCTGCCCTTCGACACCACGAACACGCGATCGCCACTCGGCGTCGCCTCGATCAGCTCGATGTCGTCACTCAGCTCGATGCTGGCCGCGCGTTGCATGGTCCTGGTGCGCACGCCCGTGAGCTCGCGCCCGCTGCCGAGATACAGACGGTCCCCCACCTGCGTCCGCAGCGTGCGATTCACCACCCCGAGCGCGACCGAGTCGACGATCTTCGTGGCCGGCGGGCGCACGCGCCACACCACGCTGCCTTCCGCGCGTTGCGCGAGCACGAGGACGCTGCCATCCGGCTGCGGGAACACGGCGCGTGCCGGCAGCTTCGGCTTCCACTTCCACGGACCGTTCGGCCCATAGCGCTCAACACCGCCGTCCGCGGCAATGCCATAGATGTTCGAGCCGTCCCATGAGGCGAGGCCGCTCAGCTTCGTCTTCGTGACGGTGCTGACGATTCCCTGCCGCAGGTCGATGCGCGCGGGAACGCCCTTCACATCGACATAGGCAAAGCTGCCCGCCTCAGCGTCGAATGCGAGGACGCGCGCGGGGGCAGGGGCGCCGTCGGCGCTCCAGACCACCGTATCGAGACGCGGGTACGCATACACCCGCGCCACGCCACCAACGTGCGGGACGCGCAGCACCAGCCGGTCCGGTCCGCGTGCGGCCGGGGCCGATGGCGATACCCGCTGTGAGGGTGTCGCCTGGCGGTCGCCGCCGCCGCAGGCGGTGAACGCGAGCGCGAATGCCGCGAGCGTCGTACGCAGGGTCACATGCACTCTCCGCCGAGCGATGGTGAAGGCGGACCCGCGCGGTCAGCCCGAGGCAGCCGCGGTGATCGGTACGACCTGCGCGTCAGCCCAGAGGCGCTCGATCTGGTAAAAGTTACGCAGCGTCGGATGGAAAACGTGCACCACGAAATCGACGTAGTCGAGCAGCACCCAGCGGCCCTGTTGGAGACCTTCGGAATGATTCGCCATCTGCCCGGCGTCCTTCTTCATGTCCTCCAGCACGGCGTTGCCGAGGGCGCGCACGTGCGTGTCCGACGTGCCGCTGGCGATGAGGAAATAGTCCGTCATGTCCGACACGCCCTTCAGGCTGAGGAGCACGACATCATTCGCCTTTCGGTCGATGAGGATAGACGCCGCCTTCTGGACCTGCTCGGCAATGTCGGTGTCGGACTGTTTTCGTGCGGAAACTGGCATTAGCTGCTCAACGGCGTGAACGGCGTACCTGGTACATCGTACCTGGTACCTGGAATGGCATACGACCCACGGGGAACAGTAGATAGTGTGCTTGTCGGAACTGCGCTTGAAACGTCAGACGCTGTGTGATCGTGACCCATCGTGCCACGGAGATGGATCAATTGTTCCCCGTGGCGTATTGCCGGTCCAGGTACTGGTGTACGCAGTACTCTGGTACGCGCTTACCGGTTTATTGCTTGATAACCCAGACGCGAATTTCCGGCTTCACGTCGGCGTGGAGCTTCACCGGCACGCGATAGACGCCGAGTGCCTTGATGGGCTCATGCAGGTCGATGAGGCGCTTCTCGATGTTGAAGCCCTGCGCGGCAAGCTGCTCCGCGATGTCGGATGACGTGACCGAGCCGAAGAGCTTGCCTTCCTCGCCCACACGCGCCGAGAAGGTGAGCTGCACCTCTTCGAGCTTCTTCGCGAGGTCCGAGGCGCCATCACGACGCTCGTTCTCCGCCGCCACGAGACGCGAACGCTCCGCGTTGATGCGCTTGAGGTTGCCGGGCGTCGCCTCGAAGGCAAAGCCCCGCGGAAGCAGGTAGTTGCGGGCGTAGCCGTTCTTTACCGTCACGACATCCCCGGGATGCCCGAGGCTTTCGACCGCCTGCCGCAGAATGATTTCCATGATTAAAACCCTCGAGTTACGTGGTAGGGCGCGCACGGCGGCGCCAGTCGGCCCAGGTATCACCCAGGCCGAGCCCGAAGGCGGCGAGCGCCAGGAGCATGAACCCGAGCACGGCGACCGGCGTCAGCACCGGCAACCACAACATGGCGAACCCGACGAACAGCATCACGGCCAGCGATCCCGGGGCAAGGAACCAGGACAGCACGCCGAATCCGCGGATCGCATAGAGCGCACCGAAGAAGACGAGCAGGTTGCGACCCGCCCCGTCGAGAAAGTCGAGCGCCGGCACGAAGACGATCGCGAGGCCGGCGATCAACCCCCAGACGAGCTGGTCGTTGAAGCGAAAATCCTTCAGCGGACCGAGCGGGACGCCGATGCGCGTCCGTCCGATCCGGTGGTACGTCGTCCACGCCAGCGCCATGGCGACCAGCGATTCCAGGAAGAGCAGGGAGGGCGCGAGCCCCGTTCCCGCCTCCGCCGTCGCGTGCAGCTGCT
>JBBQFW010000360.1:0-3731 GCA_038322445.1 Gemmatimonadales bacterium | reverse complement strand
TTCCGCCCCCGCGCGAAGTACCTCGCACGCTCGCCAGTACGCCGAGCGCGCCGCCGACGCCCAGCGCGCCCGTCCTCTCGATTCCCGTGCCGACCACCACGCCCACGTCCCTTCCGCCCATCGACCTCGCTGCACCCAGCGCGCCGGAAGAGAAGATCATGATCGGTGGCGGAGGATTACCAAACGCGACACCAGGCACCGGATCAGCTGGCTCGTTCTTACCCGGAGCGGTGCTCGACGTGGGCGTGGTGGACCGCGTGCCGCGCATCGTGGGCAACGCCGCGCCACCACGCTACCCGGACATGCTGCGGCAGAGCGGCGCAACAGGACAGGTCATCGTCCGCTTTGTGGTAGACACGCTCGGCCGCGCCGAACTCGGGGACCTGCTGGTGGTCGAGGCCACGCACCCGCTCTTCGCATCAGCGGTGAAGAGTGCATTGCTCGGCTATCGCTTCACGCCGGGCGAGGCGGAAGGTCGCAAGGTGCGCACGATGGTGCAGATCCCGTTCAGCTTCACGCTGAAGTGATGGTACCAGCGACAATCGTCGGGATGTCGAACGGCGGATGGAACTGAGCGGCGTAAACGACGGCAACCGTGCGGATCGTCATCCCCGCGAAAGCGGGCATCCATTTCAGGGCTCGCAACGGCGATCATGGATTCCCGCTCTCGCGGGAATGACGATCTACTCGTATCGCAGCGCCACGATCGGGTCGAGGCTCGCCGCGCGTCGCGCCGGCCACACGCCAAAGAGCACGCCGACCACCGCCGAGAAGACGAACGCCATCACGATCGACGACGGCGAGATCTGCGTGTTCCACTGCGCAAACTTGCTCATCGCCAACGCACCGCCGCTCCCTACCGCCGCACCAACAAGGCCACCGAGGAGACAGAGCACCACGGCCTCGATCAGGACCTGCAGCAGGATATTCGCGCTCGTGGCGCCGAGTGCCTTCCGGATGCCGATCTCGCGCGTACGCTCGGTGACCGACACGAGCATGATGTTCATGATGCCGATGCCGCCCACGAGCAGCGACACTGCCGCAATGCCGCTCAGGAGGTACGTGAACACCGCGGTCGTCTCGCCGAGCGTGTTGAGGAAGTCGGCCTGGCTGCGGATCTGGAAATCATCCGCCTTCGCCGACGTGAGGCGATGCTCGCGACGCAGCACCTTCTGCACATCCGCCATCGCGTCGGGAATCTTCTCCTCGCTCTGCGCCAGCACGCTGATGGAGCGGAGACGATCGGTGCCGAACACGCGAAAGCGACCGGTCGTGAGCGGGATCAGCACCTGGTCGTCGGGATCGCCGAACGGCGAGGACTGACCTTTCGGCTTCAGGATGCCGATGACCTGGAACTGAAGTCCCTTGATGCGGACGTTCTCACCGATGATCGCATCGGCTGAACGGATGCCGAGGTTCGTGACGACCGTCTGGCCGAGCACGACGACGCGCTGGCGACCTTCGTCCTCCTGCGTCGTGAACATCCGACCGGCAGCGAGCTCGTACTTGCGAACCGTGAGGTAGTTCGCCGTCGTCCCGACGGCAGACGTGCTCGCATTCTGGTTGAGGTACTGCACCTGCACGCGGGAATTGATCTCGGGCTGAACCGCGTTGAGGTTCGTCGCCCTGTCCTCGAGCGCCTTGGCATCGGCGATGGTCAGCTTCACCGATTGATCGAAGGCCACGCCACCACCACCGCGTTGCTGGCCCGGCATCACCGTGAGGAGTGTGGTGCCGAGGGAACTGATACGCGCCTTGACGGCGCTCTGTGCGCCGGAGCCGAGCGCCACGACGGCGATGACCGCGGCGACGCCGATCACGATGCCGAGCATCGTGAGCAGGGAACGGAGCTTGTTCGCGCGCAGCGCTCCAAGCGCGACGGTGATGATCTCGCCGAGGAGCATGGGTCAGCCGCCTCGTCCGCCGGCGGCACCAGCGGGCGCCCCACCTCGCGCTCCGCCGGCGGGCGTCTGCTGCATACCCGGCACGCCGGTGACGGCCTTCATGCGCTCATTCTGTTGCTGACGCTGCGCCTGAAGGGCGGCGGCCGCCAGCAGCGCGACCTCCTCACCTTCCTTCACGCCGCTCACGATCTCGGTGTAATCGAAGTTCGAGGCGCCGAGCTGCACGAGGCGCGGCTCGAAGCTCGTCCCCTTCTTCACGAAAACGAGTCCACCGCGGGTGCGACGAGCGCCGGTTGGGGCACCCTCACCTCCGCCGATGTTCAGTCCGGGCCCGCCCGCACCGCCCGCTGCGCCGCCGCGTGTGGCGCCGCCATTGCCGCCGCTGCCACGTCCGGCCTGTCCGGCCGCAGCCGGCGCACCACCGGCCGGAGCGCCGCCCTGACCACCGGCGAAGCCACCGCCCGGTGCGCCCTGACCACCGCCATTTGCCTGCATCTCCTTGCGACGGCAAGCGCCGGCGACGCGCGCATCCACACCAACCGCGGCGTAGATCTTCTCGGACTCCGTGCGCATGGCCTGGCGATCCATCGTCCCACGCATCATCTGCGCCCGCATGTCGTCGAGCTTCTTCCGCTCGGCGGGCTTCTTCGCGAATGCCGCTGTCACCGTCTTGCACTGCGCGTCGGTGACGTCAATCTGCTGGAAGCCGCCGCCCTGTCCGCCGCCCTGCTGGCCCTGCTGCGGGTCGAGTGCGACTTCGCCACGCGACGTGCCGGTCTGCGCGCCACCGGCCTGCCCGCCACGCTGGCCACCGCCACCACCCTGACCGCCAAAGCCCTGACGTCCACCGCCATGCGCGGCCATCTGCGCCGCGAGCTGCACGCGAACCGTATCGGGATTGAGGCCGAGCATCGGCGCAGTGGCTGCGGCCTCACGCGGATTGCGCACCGCGTCGTTCGGCACGGCCAGTACCGCCGAGCGCTGCTCGACCATCACGTTCGTCTCGCCGTTCATGCCCGGCTTCAGCAGCCCTTCCGTGTTGTCGAGCGTGACGAGCACGGGGAACATCGTGACGTTCTGCTGGATGACGGCCTGCGGCTCGATCTTCTCCACGGTGCCGACGAAGCGTCGGTCTGGATAGGCATCCACCGTCACCGTCGCCGTCTGTCCGGGGCGCACCTGCCCGATGTCCGTCTCGTTGAAGAGCGCGCGAATCCGGACCTTGCTCAGGTCGGCCATCTTGAGGAGCGTCGTGCCGCCGCCGAACGAGCCGGTGGCGGACGTGATGACGGTGCCCAGTGCGACCGTGCGTTCGATGACGGTGCCGGCCACCGGTGCCCTGACGGTGGCGTCCTCGAGGCTCTGCTTGCGCAGGTCGAGGCTGGTGCGCGCGGAGACGAGCTGCGACTGCGCGTTGGCGAAGTCGATCTGCGCGGCCTCGTGCTCCGTCGCGGTGATGATGCGCGTCTTGAAGAGCTCATCGGCGCGCTTCTTCTGCGCCGTGGACACCTCGAGCTTCGACTTGGCCGCGTCGAGCTGTGCCGCCACCTGGTCATACTGGTTCTGCACGTCGCGCGTTTCGATCTGGACGAGCAGGTCGCCGGGCTTCACGACAGTTCCTGTCTCGACGGGGAGCTTCACGATCTGTCCACCCGCCTTCGACTTCACCTCGACGACGAAGATCGGTTCCACCACGCCAGTGGCCTGCGCATCGATGACGATGTCGCGCCTGGTGACGGGCACGGTGGAAATCGGAATGGTCTTCTGGTCCTTGGACGCGCACGCCGACCCGAGGGCGAGCGTGGCGACGGCGATGAGCTTGCGCAC
>JBBQFW010000359.1:0-3750 GCA_038322445.1 Gemmatimonadales bacterium | reverse complement strand
GCGAGCTTGAGGTGCGAGACGTTCGTGGTGTCGACCTGCGCCAGGGTGGAATAGCGGTCGTTGGTGTAGTCGCGGCCATACGAGGGCCAGCTCACGCCGTCACTCATGGCATGCCGGATGGCGCGATCCGCCTCGCTCGTCGACATCGAGGTCGCGACGGGCGGACGGTCGACACACGCGGACGCCAGCAACGCGAGCAAGACTATCTGTGGCAAGCCAAGCGACATTTGGTCTACGTCTGAAGGGACAGTGTGTGTTACTGCTCAGCCCGGCGCTTCAGGTGTTCGTATCGGAGCGCGTGCAAAATGCACTCCGCCAGCGCGGAGCAGAGCGCGGAAATCACCTCCCCTACGGCCGGAACAAAATTTTCTTAGCGGGTGCACACGTTCATCATCTCGCGATGCACAGCATTCGCAGTCAAGTCCGGGACGCGATGCCTTACCATTCCGCGGCGGGATGCGGGGGTTCCACACATATATTGAATTCCGATGCACGACGAAAACGCTGACCGTCACCTGATACCCGCGCCGCGGCGTGCCGCGGCGTGGTTCGACCGTGTTACCGAACTGGTCGAGGATCTCAGGCGCGAGGAGGATCGCCTCGCGCTGCTGCTCAGCCTCGTCATTGGCGCGCTCGTTGGCCTGATTGTCGTCGCCTTCGTGCTCCTCACCGGCCGGCTCGCGGCGCACATGTACCCAGCGGGCGGGGCCGGCTGGCGGCGCATCCTGGTGCCGACGCTCGGTTCGCTCGTGAGCGGCATCCTGCTTTACCGCTTCTTCCCCGACGCGCGCGGCAGCGGCATTCCGCAGACCCGGGCCGCGATCTACATCCACGACGGGCACATCGGTTTCCGCACGGTGTTCGGCAAGTTCGTCTGCTGTGCCACCACGCTCGCGAGCGGCGTCGCGCTGGGGCGCGAAGGCCCATCCGTGCATATCGGCGCGGGCATCTCCTCCGTCATCGGACGGCGACTCGGCCTCAGCAAGGCGCAGGTGAAGTGGCTCATCCCGGTTGGCGCCTCGGCGGCGCTCGCCGCCGCGTTCAATACGCCGATCGCCGCCGTCCTCTTCTCCCTCGAGGAGATCGTGGGCGACCTGCACGCACCGATCCTCGGGTCGGTCGTGCTGGCCTCCACCACCTCCTGGATGGTGCTCCACCTGCTCCTCGGCGACGAGCCGCTGTTCCATGTGCCGGACTACCACCTGGTCAGTCAGGGCGAGCTGCTCATCTACGTCGTGCTCGGACTCGTGGGCGGACTGGTGTCGGTGGGCTTCGTGAAACTGCTGCTGCGTCTGCGACGGTTCTTCCTCGCGCTGCCGCAGCATACGCGCTGGATACAGCCGATGGCCGGCGGACTCGCGGTCGGCCTGCTCGGCTTTGTCGTCCCGCAGGTGCTCGGCGTCGGCTACGATCAGGTGGACCGCGTGCTCAGCGGCGATGTCGTCATCCGCTTCGTCGTGCTGATCGCCGCACTGAAGCTGTTCGCGACGGCCATCTGCTACGCGTCGGGCAACGCTGGCGGCATCTTCGGCCCCAGCATGTTCATCGGCGCAATGGTCGGGGCGGCGGTGGGACATGTCGCGCATGCGGCCTTCCCCGAGGTGACCGCGGGCGCCGGCGCTTATGCGCTCGTCGGCATGGGGGTCGCGTTCGCGGGCATCATCCGCACGCCGCTGACGTCCGTCATCATGATCTTCGAGGTCACGCGCGACTATACGATCATCGTGCCGCTGATGATCTCGAACCTCATTGCGTTCTACATCTCGCAGCGGCTCCAGAGGGAACCGATCTACGAGGCACTCGCGCACCAGGACGGCATTCATCTGCCGACCGGCGCGTTCCGCACGCATGCGCGGCGGCTCGGTGTGAGCGTCGCGCAGCGCAACGCGCCGGTGCCGATCGACGCAGGTCTCACCGTCGCGGCCGCCGCGCAGATCATGGCGGCGGGATTGCTCAGCTCATGGCCGGTGACGGATGCACGCGGGCTCGTCGGCATGGTGCGCGAATCCGATCTCGCAACGGCACTGGCCAGCGGCCGGGAGGCGCAGACGATCGACGAGCTGCTGCGTGTCGTGGCGGCGGAGGATCCCGCCGGCGATTCAGAAGATGAACGGGCGCACGTTCATCTGGACCAGCCGCTGGGACAGGCGCTGGTCCGCATGGGAGAAACGCGCCACAACGTTCTGCCCGTGGTGAGCCGCGCGAACATCCGGAAGATCGTGGGCATCGTGACGCTCGAGGACATCCTCGCCTCGTATGGCGTTGGCGAGATGCGCGACCTGCCCGCGGAGGAGCTGGCCCGCAATGGCTGACGTGCCCGCCGCGCCGGCCAGCACCCCCAGCGCTCCCACCTGGGAGTTCATCACCACCTTCCTCATTCTCCTCGCGAGTCTCGCGGCGTTTTTCGTGCTCGACGTCGCGCTGGCCCGCATCGACAAGCGCGAACAGAAGTCGAACGCGGCGGACCTGTACGCCGAGGGCACGGTGTTGCTCCACGATGGCAAGCCCGCGGCAGCGGCCGATCGGTTCGCGAGTGCCGTGGCGATGGAGCGCGACAATCACGACTACGAGCTGGCGCTGGCGGAGGCGATGCTCGCCGACAATCGCGTGGACGAGGCGCGAACGACCCTGTTGCGCCTGCTCAGCCGCGCGGAGACTGACGGCGCGGTGAACATCGCGATGGCGCGCACCCTGGTGCGCACCCGCGATCCCGAGGCGGCGAAGTCGTACTATCATCGTGCCGTGTATGGACGGTGGCGCGGCGACACGGCGACACTGCGGATGAGCGCACGGCTCGAGCTGATCGCCCTCCTGGTGAAGCGCGGCGAGTCGCGCGAGCTGCTCGCCGAACTGCTCCCGCTGGAGGACATGTACAAGGACAGCGCGGCGTTCCGGCGCGAACTCGCGCACGACTTCCTCCGCGCACAGTCGCCGAACCGCGCACTTGCGGTCTATCGATCACTCACCGCGGGCAACCGGCGCGACGCCGTTGCGTGGGCGGGTAGCGGCGAGGCGTCGCTCGCGATGGGTAACTTCCGCGACGCGCTGCGGGATCTCGACGAGGCGCACCGACTCGCACCAGCCGACGAGCGCACCGCCGCGCTACTCATGGAAGCCGACTCCAGTCGCGCGATGAATCCCGAGGAGCGCGGGCTCGGCGCGCATCAGCGCCTCGTACGCGCGCGTGCGCTGCTGGCTCGTACGGTCGCGGTGCTGGAGCGGTGCAATGTCTGGTCGGCCACGCCGGCCGATTCGATGCGGCGCGTGCAGCTGCAGGCGCGGCTCGACGCCAGGGTGCGTGCCGCGGCGGAGGAGATGGCCGGCAACGCGATCATCGCCGAGGCGACGGAGCTGTGGTCCGCCCGTCCGCCGACCTGCAAGGCCGGCGACTCCGCGGGCGATCAGGCGCTCGTTCACGTGTTCGCCTTCCTCACGCAGTGACCACATCCGGCGTGGCGTTCCGTTGCGGCTGGCGGACCACGTAGCCTGCATACTTCCTCGACCGCAAGTACGCATGAACATCGACCTCGGCGTCATCGGAAACACCGTCAACGGACTGATCACCAACTTCCTGGCGCTGCTGCCACGGCTGATGCTCGCGTCGATCCTGATGCTGGTGTTCATCGTGATCGCAAAATCGATCCGGACGGTGATCCGGCGCGTGGCGCACCGGCACGGCGAGGCCCGCACACTGGAGCTGGCGGTTGGGCGAATCGTACAGGCGGCGGTGATCATCCTCGGCCTGCTGGT
>JBBQFW010000358.1:0-3813 GCA_038322445.1 Gemmatimonadales bacterium | reverse complement strand
CTCCGCGCAGGCCGTCGGGGACAGCGCCCGCGCACGCGAGCTCCGCCAGGATCGCCACGCGGTACGAAGCGATGCACACGAGCTCATGGGCGACAAGCGCGAAGTCACGGGCGACCACCGCGAGTTGCGCAGCGACAAGCGTGAAGTCGCCGCTGGGCAGCGCGACGTGCGCCAGGACACGCGCCAGTTGCACGCGGCCCGCGCCGCACACGATACGGCCGCCGTCCGCGCCGCGCGCGCGGAGATCCGTCACGACACGCGCGATATGAAGGGCGACGTCCACGACCTGCGCAGCGATCGTCGCGATACGCACAAGGACATCGTCGAGGCCCGCACCGACAAGCGCGACCTGCACAGCGACCGCAAGGACCTCCGGAAGGACCACAAGAACCCGTAAGTCTGGCGAGAACGGAGAACGGAAGCGTCGGGCCACGGGTACATCCCCGGCCTCGACGCCTCCATCGGGACTCTGAAACGGGCCGTGGCTCGGGCGCATGGCCATGCTGCGGCCCGAAGCTCCGGGCAACGGCCCGCCTCAAAAAACGCCAGGCTCGCCGATCAGTCCACAGGCCACATCCGCCTTGCCGCTGCCCTTGCAAGACCAAGCCGCATTTTGAAGCGGCTCCGGCAATCCGCAACGGGTATCCAGTTGAAAGCGCCGAGCACAGCAGTTCGCAGCCGCCCGACCTTACGAGCCACCCCGCTGCATGGGTACTCTACCAGTATGCCCCCCGACGAAAAGGACTCCGCCGCCACATCGGAGCCGGCCAAACACGAGTCCGGCAGCGCCGAGCTCGCCGAGAGCGGGCTGGGGTCGGGGTTGCTCGCGCAGCAGGAGGCCACCTCCGGTGACCAATCCATTCCGGTCGCCAAGGTCTGCCCCCACTGCGGCACGGAATACGAGACCGTCGCCCGATTCTGTCCCGCCGACGGCACCGCCCTCAAGCCCAAGGGCGCCGATTCCCTGATCGGCCACATCCTCGCGGATCGATACCACATCCTCAAGCGCATCGGCGAGGGCGGCATGGGCCGCGTCTACCTCGGCGAGCACGTCAAGATGAATCGCCAGTGCGCCATCAAGGTGATGAGCCCGGCCCTGCTCAACGACGCGGAGTCCGCCGCCCGCTTCGCGCGCGAAGCGTCGAACGCGGCGCGGATCATTCATCCGAACGTCGCCGCCGTGTTCGACTACGGCGAGAGCGATGGCGTCATCTACCTCGTGATGGAGTATGTCAACGGCGAGCCGCTCGCGCGCATCCTCAAGCGCGAGGCGCCACTCGCGGTAGGCCGTGCCGTCGACATCGCCGCCCAGATCGCCGACGGACTCGGCGCGGCGCACGAGCTGGGCATCATTCACCGCGACCTCAAGCCCGACAACATCCTCATCTCGCGCACCAGGGCGGGCCGCGAGGTAGCCAAGGTCGTCGACTTCGGGATCGCCAAGGCCATGCAGGAAGGCGAGGGCGAAGGGCTCACCCGCACCGGACACGTCATCGGCACCCCCGAGTTCATGAGCCCCGAACAGCTCCTCGGCGACCCGATCGACGCGCGCAGTGATCTCTACGCTCTGGGCTGCATTCTCCACCTCATGCTCACGGCGGCGCCGCCACTCTTCGCGCCCACGCGCGAGCAGATGATCAAGCGACGGCTGGCGGAGGATGCACCAACCGTCGATGAGCTCGACGGGGCGTTACCGGAAAGCGTCGTCAACATCGTCGCGCGGCTGCTCGCGCGGTCGCCCGCCGCGCGATTTTCCTCCGCCGCCGAGGTGAAGGAGGCGCTCGCCGGCACGCACGTGCGTCGCGGCGCGCCGCTCACGACGACGAAGCTCACGCGGCCAACGCCGAGAAGTGCGCCGACCGTCGCGTTCCTTCAGGCTACGCAGGCCACCACCGAGATCACCTCCATTCCGGCCTCGACGCCCGCGCGACGTGCGCCGCTCGTGGTCGGTGGATTGGTGCTCGTCGCCCTCGTGGGCGGTTTCGTCCTCAAGGGCCTCCCCGACCCGGTCGGCGCCGAGCGCGCGGCCTCCAATTCGCGCGACAGCGTGGCTGCCGCGGCGCGCGTCACGGCGGGCGTCGACAGCGCCACCCTGCGGCAAGCAGTGCCGGTCGTCGCGTCCCCCGTGCCGATGGTGGACAGCGTTCGCCAGGCAGAGAAGGCGGCCGCGAAGAAGGAGCGTGACAGCACCGCGAAGGCGACGGCGGGCAATGCCGCCGTGCACGCACCGATCGCGCGATTCGCGCGCGCCATCGAGCAGCATGATGTCACCGCACTCCGCGCGGCCTATCCGGGCCTCACGTCGAAGCAGCAGGAGTCGTGGGAGAAGAACTTCTTCGCGCGCGCGGACTCGATCTCGGCGCCGGTGCGCTATGCGGCCACGAAGGTCGCGCGCGACACCGCGGAAGTCGATTTCACGCTGATGCTCGTGTCCTTGCAGAAAGACACGCGGCAGAAGGTGAGCTCACCCCTGCGGCAACACGCCACGCTCGTGAAGCGCGGCGCGGCGTGGGAGATGGTTGCGCTGCGGTAGCGGCTACTGGCGTTTGCCGAGCTTCGCGCGGAGCTCGTTGGCCACACTGTCGAGCTGCGCGGCGTCGTAGCCGACGTCCCACTGGCTGCCGCGCTGCCAGTTCGCCTCATCGCGGAGCTGCAGTTTCCGCCAGTCGTCCCCGATGAACTTGCCGGTCACGCGCGTCCGGTAGCGCAGGTCAGGCACGCCGTCGCGCTGGCTGCTCGCCTGCCACGCGGTCATGGCGAACCCCGCGCGTGCGTCGACGACTTCCACCGTGTACCGCTGCGCCAGCGCGTCGATGAGGAGGCGCATCGCCTGGGTCCTGGACAGCCCCTCGCGCACGTCGAGCACGCGCGTGACCTGCGCGTCCGCGTTCGAGCGAATGAAGCTCGACGGGGCGCTGTTCGCGGCAGACGCGCAGCCGACCATGCCGAGCACGAGAAAGAGACGTCGCATGCGATGAGGGTGCGGGAGAGTGCGGTGTAGGGGCCCACACCGCACGAACGCTGCCAGCGGTGAAATGGCGCTACTGGACGCAGCGACCCTTGGGATCGGGCTTCGGCTTGTCCACCGCAATGCGATGGTCGAGGTTGGCGATCGTCGTCGCGGCATCCTTCACGTAGCGCGCGATTTCCGCCATGTGCGTGTAGTCGATGTACTGTGGCTCGTCGGTCACCTGGTGGTAGTCCGAGTGGCCGCCTGTCGTCATGAAGACGATCGGAATGCCGTATCGCGCATACTCGTAGTGGTCGCTGCGACAGTAGATGTTCTGCGGATGTCCGTTGGCGTCCATGCCATAGTCGAAGCTGAACCCGTAGTTGCCCGTTGCGTTCACGCGCTCCATCAGGTCGCCAAGTTCCGTGCTCAGCCTCCGCGATCCAACGAGCTGGAGGTAGCCGGGTCCGCCATGCAGCAGCTCTCCGGCCTTCGTTTCGCCCGTGACGTCGGCCGCGCCGCCGCGCCCCACCATGTCCATGTTGAGCTGCGCCACGATGGAATCGCGTGGGACGGTGGGATGATCGGTGTAGTACATCGAGCCCCAGAGGCCCTTCTCCTCCCCGGCATGCCACACGAAGAGGATCGAGCGCTTCGGGTGTACATTGGCCGCCGCGAACGACTCCGCGATCTCAAGCACGCTCACGGTGCCGGTGCCGTCGTCGTCCGCGCCGTTGGCAATGGAGTCGAGCCGCGCACCGTGCAGCGCGTGCAGGCTGTCGGTCATGGTGCGGAGCCGCGCGCTCTGCGCGTCCGTGAGCCGGGCCGGCCGGGGACTGTCCTCACCCTGCGGACGCGCGAGC
>JBBQFW010000357.1:0-3829 GCA_038322445.1 Gemmatimonadales bacterium | reverse complement strand
ATCCGTGGCGCGAAGGACGACCTGCTCGGCCTGAAGGAGAACATCATCATCGGCCATCTCATCCCGGCGGGCACTGGTATGTACCGGTACCAGGACGTCGAGCTGGAAGGGCTGGAAGTGCCGCAGGCCGAGCTGGCACCGCTGCCGGATGCACTGCCGAACGTCTTCTCGGTGGTGGAAGAGGATGAGTTTCCTGCCTCGGCTCGCGCTGGCGTGAAGCACCCGTAACCAGGTTCGCCTGGTTGCACCGAACGGCCCGCGATTCAGTTCGCGGGCCGTTCGTGCTTGTGGCAGGCTATCGGGATGACTTATCAGCTATTGACTGCGACAAGCGGGCTCCTGCGTGTGGCATTGTCACCACACCTGTGTTGAATGGCGCCAACACTCCACCGGGCATGGAACACGAACATATGTAGTCAATTTTCCATGATCGAATGGTTTAGCAATAGCTGTAAGTGATTGTATTAAATGTGTTTGGAGCATGCTCGCCACAGTAACGTGCACACTGTGCGACTAATGCCACACCCGCGGCGCTCGAATTGCCTGATGCGGACTCAGGGAAGCCCCATTGGCCCCGTTCCAGATCTCGCACACTTCAGGAGGCACCATGCGTTTGCTTCGCGGTATTCTTGCTCTTTCGGTTGTTCTCGCGCCGGCAGTGGCGAGTGCCCAGAATGTCCTGTTCTACAACAGCGGCTCGGAAAACGCTGCGATGGCTACGACCGCTGCCGCAAATGGTTGGACCCTCACGCAGTGGATGCCCGGGTCGGGCGCCATGAGTGCGTCGCAGCTGAGTGCGTACAACGTGGTCGTCTTCGGCTGGAGCGCAGAGACGACAGACTGGAGCAATGTCTATAGCTCGAAGGCTGCCCTCACGGCCGCACGCGGAACTCGCACATTCCTGACCGGTCAGGATGCGGATTTCCACGAGGCAAACGGCTCCAAGCCGGGTGCAGCGCAGCTGTTCATGTCGAACGCAGTGAACTGGGCAGCGTCGGGTTCAGGCCTTGGCGTCGTGGTGCTTTCCGATTGCTGCGCGCAATGGCTCACCAATGCCAATTCGTTCCTCGCCACTGAGCTGACTGGTAAGGTCAGCTACGGTACCGGTGGTAACAACGTCATCATTCCCGCCGCGTCTACGGGCTACCCCGTCAACGCCGGTCTCACCTCGGCTGACTTGAGCGGCTGGGACAGCTCGTACCACATGACGTTTGCGACGACCACCCCGGGCTACAGCACGATCAACCTCAGTGGTGATTTCGGTGGCGACTTCGCCGCCGTTACGATCCTCACCGAGTCCGAAGCGGCTGGTGGCACCACCAGCGCGCCGGAGCCGGCCTCGATGGTCCTGATGGCAACGGGCCTCGTCGGCATCGTCGGTTTCGCGCGTCGCAAGCGTAACGCCTGATTCCCGCAGTTCCTCCTGAAGAATGGCTGGCCGCGGTTTCGCGGCCAGCCATTCTTCGTTGGTGGCATCCTTGTGCCGACAAGGCGTGGGAGAGGTGTTGGCTCCCCGGACGACCGCCCGTCGCAGACAACCGCGCCATCAGACGACGGAGCCCCCGAAAACGACGCGCACCCTCCCTGACACACCGGTTGCGCCGCGCGCGGCGTGTAGGCATTGTCTCCCAAACGAACAATGTCCATTCCCCATCACAACCGCTCGCCACACATGCGATTCCCTGCCGTCGATGCCTCGGCGCCGCTGAACCTTCGGTCGCGTATTGCGTCCGTCGGCGCGCTGGCTGTGTTGGCCTCGTGTCATGCTGCTCCCGCACCCGAGCCGATGGAAGCACCGACCACCGCCCGTCCGCTCGTGGTGGAACAGGTGCCCGCGTTCACGCCCTCGATCGTCCGCTTCTCCCCAGATTCAGCCGCCAAGCTCGCTGCGGCCGGACGCGCGGCAGTGTCGGCCGAGGTGAACCCTGCGTTCAAGCTGACGCTGTGGGCGCCCGAGGGACTGATTTCCGACCCGGTGGGACTGGGGTTCGATGACTTGGGACGAGCCTACGTCACACGGACGGCGCGCACGAACCGCGATGAAATCGACATTCGCGCCCACCCCGACTGGATGGTGCCGTCGATCGGCTTCAAGGATGTCGAGGACAAGCGTGCATTCTACCAGCGCGTGCTCGCGCCGGAGAACAGCGCGAAGAACATGTGGCTGAAGGACTGGAACGGCGATGGATCGCGTGACTGGCACGACCTCACCGTGCATACGGAAAAACTGTATCGCGTCGAGGACACGAACGGCGACGGCATCGCCGACTTTTCACAGCTCATCCTCGACGACTTCAAGGATCTGGTGACCGACGTCGCGCACGGGGTGGTCGCCTACAAGAACGACCTCTATCTCACGATCTCGCCCGACATGTGGCGCCTCCGTGACACGAATGGCGACGGCGTCATCGATACGAAGGAATCCATCACGCACGGCTCGGGCGTGCACATCGGATTCGGTGGACACGGGCATTCCGGTCCGCTGATCGGCCCCGATGGGCGCATCTACTGGAAGCAGGGCGACCTCGGCGTCAACATCACGACGCGCGACGGGCGCCACCTCTACAACCCGAACAGCGGCGTGATCCTCCGGGCCAACCCCGACGGAACAGAAGCCGAGATCTTCGCGAACGGCCTGCGCAACCCGCAGGAGTTCGCGTTCGATGAATACGGCAACATCATCTCGCCCGACAACGATGGCGACTATGCCGGTGAGCTCGAGCGGCTCGTCTACATCGTGGATGGCATGGACAGCGGCTGGCGCATCAACTGGCAGTTCGGCAAGTACGTCGACCCGGATAACAACACGTACAATCCCTGGATGGCGGAGAACATGTTCAAGCCGCGCTTTGCGGCGCAGCCGGCCTATTTCACGGCGCCGCTCGCGAACTGGCATGCGGGTCCCGCGGGCTTCGCGTACAATCCGGGCACCGCGCTGGACGAAAGCTGGAACGGCTACTTCTTCAGCGCCGTGTTCACCGGCGCGCCGGCGCGCGCGAGCGTCCAGGCGTTCTCGCTCAAGCCGGCGGGCGCAGGCTTCAAGCTGGTCGACGACAAGATGGTGACGGCGGGCCTCCTTACCACGGGCATGAAATTCGGGCCCGACGGCGCGCTGTACACTGAAGACTGGATCGAAGGTTGGGATCCGAAGGAGCGTGGGCGCATCTGGAAGGTCGACGTCGCCGGTACGGCCAACACGGCGTTGCGCGCGGAAACGAAGGCGCTCATTGGCGCGAGCTTCAAGGAACGCACGAATGCCGACGTCGCCATGCTGCTCCGGCATGCGGACATGCGCGTGCGCACGAAGGCGCAATTCGAGCTCGTGGACCGTGGCGCGGTGAGCGAGTTGCTCGCATCCGCGCGACAGACGGATCATCAGCTCGCGCGCATCCATGGCATCTGGGGCATTGGCCAGCTTGCGCGGAGGGACGCGCGACAGGTCGCACCGGTGGTCGACCTGCTGACCGATGGCGACCCGGAGATTCGCGCCCAGGCCGCGAAGCTCATCGGCGACATCCGGTATGGTGCGGCGTCGAGCGCGCTGCTGCCCATGCTGCGCGACCCAAGCCCGCGCGTCCGCTTTTTCGCCGCCGAGGCGCTTGGCCGGATCGGCGAGAAGGCAGCGATCCAGCCGATCATCGTCATGCTGAGGGCGAATGACGATGAGGACGTCTACCTCCGCCACGCCGGCGCTGCGGCGCTCGCGCGTATCGGATCGGCCGAACCGATCGTCGCCTTGTCGATGGACGCCTCGCGCGCGGTGCGCATTGCGGCCGTCGTCGCGCTCCGCCGCATGCACAATCCCGGGGTCGCGCGCTTCCTGGCCGAT
>JBBQFW010000356.1:0-3845 GCA_038322445.1 Gemmatimonadales bacterium | reverse complement strand
GGAATGACGAGATTCAGGACAGCCAGTATCTAGTACACGGCATGTGCCACCAACGCTAGTATGCCGAATGCCTGACGCTCTCCGCCCGTCGCAACTGCGCGAACAGTTCGGCGACATCGACATCTACCTCTTCGATCAGCTGCTCCGCGGCCGCATCGACGACAAGGCGGTGGTGCTCGACGCCGGCTGTGGCAGCGGACGCAACCTCGTCTTCCTGGTGCGCGCGGGAATGCGCGTGTACGGCGTGGACGCTGGGGTCGAAGCCATCGCCTCAGCGCGGCAACGGCTCATCGACATTGTCCCAGGCTTCGACCCGTCGCCCCTCTCGGTGCAGCATATCGACGCACTCGGGTTCGCCAGTGGCAGCGTGGACGTCGTGATCAGCAGCGCGGTGCTCCACTTCGCGCGGGACGACGCGCACTTCAACGCGATGGTGCGCGAGATGTGGCGCGTGCTTGCCCCTGCAGGAATGCTCTTCTGTCGGCTCGCTTCCACGATCGGCATCGAGGACGAGGTGCGGCTCCTCCACGGACGACAACACCTGCTGCCCGACGGAACGACACGGTTCCTCGTGGACGAGGCGCTGCTGATGGAAACCACGCGCCGGCTCGGTGGATCACTGCTCGATCCACTCAAGACCACCGTTGTTCAGGGGATGCGCGCGATGACGACGTGGGTGGTGCAGAAAGGCTGAGGGGGTATCATTCGCCCATGCCGCCCGCCCTCCTCTTCGACCTCGACGGCACCCTCGTCGACTCCATCGAGCTCATCCTCGGCTCCGCCCGCCACGCGTTCATCGGCTTTGCCGGGCACATCCCCACCGACGACGAGTGGCGTGCCGGCATCGGGAGGCCGCTCCAGGCGGTGCTGCTCGAATACACCACGGGGGATCAGGCCGAGGCCGATCGCCTGCTGGAACGCTATCGCGAGTATCAGTTGGAGCACCATGACCGGCTCCTGCACGCGTATGACGGCGTCGTCGATACGCTGCGCACGCTCCGCGCGGCCGGCCATCCCCTGGCGATCGTCACGAGCAAGTCCGACTGGCTCGCCCAGCGTGCACTCGACTTCGTGGGCATTGGCGACCTGTTCGGCGCCCTGGTCGGCTGCGATAGCTGCGTGAATCACAAGCCGCATCCCGAGCCGGTCGAGCGCGCGCTGGCCATGCTCGGCGAGGCGACCTCGAATGCCCTCTTCATTGGCGACTCCCCGCACGACATCCACTCGGGGCTTGCTGCCGGCGTCTACACGGTGGGCGCAACCTGGGGTGCCTTCTCGCGAACCGAAATGGTCGCCAGCGGCGCCGATGTCGTCATTGACGACATCACCGTCCTTCCCGCCGTCGTCCGCGACTTTACCACCAAACGCTGAGCAGTTCAAACCTTCTGAGCAGTCTGGGTATCCCATCAGTATACGGAGGGCGACCCACACGACCGATGACCGCAGTGGCACTGTCAGAACCAGTCAAGACTGTCGCGGCGTACACCGCCGATCCGGATATCAGCCTCGCGGCTGGTGGGGATCGCCGCGCGTTCGAACGACTGTACCACCTGCATGTGACCCGGGTGTTCTCGCTCTGCGCACGCATGGTGAACGACCGCACCCGGGCGGAGGAACTGACGCAGGACGTCTTCGTCCGGGCCTGGGAAAAGCTGCACCTCTTTCGCGGCGAGAGTGCCTTCGGCACCTGGCTGCACCGGCTCAGCGTGAACGTGGTGTTGAACGAGCGAAAGACCGAGGGGCGACAGCGATCGCGCTTCGAGGACGACGCAAATGGCGACACGATCGATCACCTGCCCGGCAGGCCACACGCACCGGGTGACCGCATGGACCTGGAGATGGCGATCAACAAGCTGCCAAAGGGCGCGAAGCGAGTCTTCACCCTGCACGACGTGGAAGGGTACAAGCACGAGGAGATCGCCGACATGCTCGGCGTCACGACTGGAGCCACCAAGGCGCAGCTGCACCGCGCGAGAATGCTGTTGAGGCAGGCACTCACCCGATGACCACACCGATCATGCACCTGGACTGCGACGGATTTGCGGAGGCGCTCGCGGACTATCTCGAGGGCGATGCCTCCGAGAGTGTTCGTTCGGCGGTCGAGGGGCACGCTGCCTCCTGCACCGCATGCGCACAGCTGCTCGCCGACCTGCGGGACATCAGCACCGAGGCGGCGGCGCTTCCAGCACTCACCCCATCGCGCGACCTGTGGAGCGGCATCGTCGAGCGGATCGACGCGCGCGTCATCCCGCTCGATGCGCCGGTGGCGTCGCGCACGGTCGTCCGTCGCATTTGGCTGCGGCCGGCCCTTGCGGCAGCGGCGCTCGTCGGGATCACCGCGGGCATCACGCATTACGCCACGCGCGCGGCGTTGTCGTCGCCCGCAGCAACGCAGGCGGTGGCGCTGAAGCCACCGGTCGCCGCGTCAACGGTGCCGGCCCCTGATGCGACGATCTCGTCGACGGCCACGGAACGGCCCGCCGAGTTGAGTGCAACGCTCGTGTCTCCGCGTCGTGCGGCGCAGCCGGTCGAGCGGCGCGCCACCGCGTCCGCACGCCTGGCGAGCACGGCGCCCGGTGCGGACGTCGCGGATCCGGTCTTCAGGTCTGAGATCTCGAAGCTGCGCCAGATCGTGAAGGAACGTCGCGCCCAGCTCGACCCGACGACGGTCGCGGTGCTCGAGCAGAGCATCGCCGTGATGGATTCGGCCATCGCGCAGAGTCGCGCGGCATTGAAGAAGGACCCCGCGAGCGGTTTCCTCGCGACGCAACTCAATCACTCGCTCGAGAAGAAAGTCGAGCTGCTGCGGACAGCGGCGCTGCTGCCCGCGCGCACCTAGAGGACCCATGTTCAAGCCATTTGTACTCCTGACCATCGCCCTTGCACTCGCCGCCCCCGCGGCGGCGAGCGCTCAATCCTCCACCGCCGACGAACGGGCCGAACGCGCCCGGGAGGCCGCGGAGTCCCGGGCTGAGCGCGCGCGCGAGGCGGCGGAGGCGAGGGCGGAGCGCGCCCGCGACAAGGCGGATCGCGATCGCGAACGCGAGGGGGAGCGCGAAGAGCGTACCCGCGCCGGCGCGCTCGACACCACCGTGACGTTCGACGCGCGCGGATCACTGACCGTCAGCTGCCCTGGCGGCGAAGTGACCGTCACCGGATCGGACCGCAACGAGATCAAGGTGCGAGCACGAACCGAGAATGGACCGATCCGCTTCACGAGCAACGGCTCGCGTGCGACGCTGGAGACTGCCTCGGGGCGTGGCTGTAGCGAGGGACGCTTCGACGTCACCGTCCCAGCGGGAACGCGGCTCTCGGCCAGCACGTGGAGCGGCTCGGTGGGCGTCCGCGGCGTGCATGGTGAGATCGAGGTCCGTGCGCAGAGTGGTGACATCACCGTGCGCGATGCGGGCGACCGGGTGGACGTCGAGAGTCTCTCCGGCGACGTCAACATCATCGGCGTGAAGGGTGAAACGAAGGTGAACACGATCAGCGGAAGCATCGCACTGGGTGCCGCACGCGGCGACGTCACGGCGGAAACCGTCAGCGGCGACATCGCGTTGCGCGACGTCATCGCACGGCAGGTCCGTGTTCACACGACCAGTGGCGACGTCGGCTTCAACGGCCCGATCCTCGACGACGGACGCTACGAATTCACCACGCACTCCGGCACCGTCACGCTCGGATTGCCGGGTGACGTCGGCGCGGAGCTGAGCGTGTCGACGTTCAGTGGCGGAATCGAGAGCGACTTCCCCATCACGCTCAGGGCCGGCGAGCACGGCATCGGCGCGGCACAGGCCAAGCACCTCAGCTTCACCGTCGGCCGCGGCACCGCGCGTATCGTCGCC
>JBBQFW010000355.1:0-3884 GCA_038322445.1 Gemmatimonadales bacterium | reverse complement strand
CTCGATCACCCGTCGGCGTTACGTCGGCTACGGCTTGGCCGCCGGCCGGGTGAAACGGAAATCGTACTCGAGCTTGACGGTATCGGCAACGCTCAGCACGATCGGCACCTTGGGCTGGTCGAGATTGATGTCCTTGAACGTGAAGGCCGTCGTGGCCGAACCGGCAACCTCCTGTCCCTCCGCATGCGCGGTGACCTGCCAGACAGCGGGATGCGTACTGCCGTGGACCGTGAGCTCGCCAAGGAGCTCGAAGGTGACTGGACCGGACGCGGGCAGGGAACCCTTGAAGCCGCGGACCGAGGTCGGCACAAATTCGACCGTGGGGTACTTCTCTGTCTCCATCGTGCGCCGCTGGACGTACCCATCGCGACGATCCTTGTCGCTCTTCAACGTGGTGATGGTGACGACGATCTTCGAGCTGTCCTTCACGATGCGTCCGTCGGCGTAGGCGAGAATGCTGCCGGACACCTGCGTCGTGGTGCCGATGGCGTCGTTGGGCAGGTTCGCGCCCAGGAGCTGCTCGCGCACGCGATAACGCGCCTCATTGCCCGTCGGCGTCACGACGAACCGCATGGGCAGCTCGGGCGTCGGCGCCGCCTTGGCCGCGGCCTTTTTCGCGGTGGTCTTCTTCGCGGACTTCGTGGCCTGCGCACCAACCGCTGGCGCAAGGATGCAGACGGCGGCAAGGAAACCCGCGATGGCGCGCGCGCTCGACAGTGCCGTTGGGCGGACCTTCATCATCAAGACTCCTGGTGGGTTGGCGCGGCCCGGGAGGGAAGCCGCGCGGTTCGGGTGCGACAGGTCGGTACCGCTGCACCCTGTAGTAACGAGCGTGGTCCCGCGTTGGTTCGAAGGATTCAGGAACTCGGCAATGCCGACCACCGTGGCACCCGGCACAACCGCCACGAGCTCTCCCCGACGCATCCGGGCAAGCGGCTCGTCGTCGACGATGAGGACACGTGTGCAGACCGAACCCCGGGAAAGGGTCATGATCCGCTGCTTGCCCCGAGGATGCGAAGTGGGAGCCGCACCTCCGCAACCGCACCATCCGCGGCAGACGTCAGCGAGAAGCTCTGCGAACGTCCATAGAGCTGATGAAGCCGCTCCTTCGTGTTGCGGAGACCCACGCCGCTGGCGTTCGACGCCGCGACCGTCGCCACGCCTCCGATGCCCGCATCGATGACACGCAAGACGACCATGTCTCCATCACGCGACCCCTCGACCACGACGCACCCACCTTCGGTATACCGCTCGATGCCGTGCTTGATGGCGTTCTCCACCAGGGGCTGCAGGATCAATGTCGGCACCTGCGACTCGAGCACGGCGTCATCCACGCGGATCTCGACCGTGAGCCGGTCATGGAACCGCACCTTCATGATGTCCACGTAGAGTCCCAGCAGGGCGAGCTCGCGCCGCAGCGGCACCTCCGCCTCGCGTCCCCCCTCGAAGCTGTGGCGCAGCAGGTCGCCGAGCCGCGCGATCATGCGACGTACCCCACGCGGGTCACGCTCCACCAGCGACGAGATCGCGTTCAACGTATTGAAGAGGAAATGCTTGTCGAGCTGCCGTCGGAGGGCGCCGAGCCGAGCCTGCGCGAGCTGGTCGGTCAGCTGGATGTTCTGCTCGCGCCGGTCGCGCAGCCGCAGCAAATACGCGCGCGCCGCGCCCGTCGCGACGATGGCGAAGGAGATCAGCAAGGCGCTGATGAAGGCGAACCACATGCGTGACCCACCGACCCCGGCGCCGCCGCGACCCCCTTGTGCGCCAATGCGGGACGTGAAGGGAGTAAGGGACGACCGAAGCTCGGTGAAGATGAAGCCCACAACGAGCGCCACAACCACCACGGCGATCACCAGCGCCACCACGCTCCTTGCGCGACGCTCTGTCGGCGCGCTCCGCTCGAGATCCAGGCGCGAGACGAACCAGAAGAGGAATGGAGTGAGGATTGCCCAGCACAGCGACTCCGCACCGGCAATCAGCGCGATCGGCGTCGTCGAGCCAGTCGCACCACCATTCGCGTCGAACACGCGATTGCCGACCGAGAGGAGCGCCCACAAGACCCAGAACGCAAAGATGAAGGCAAGCTCTCGTCGCCCTGGCGCCAGCGGCAACGCGCTGTGCTCGCTCCAGCTCTCACCCTTCGCGTCGATGACCGTGGAACTACGCCTGGGGCGTCTCGGTTCCGGTTCCGTGCATGCGATGGTGCTGTCGGCGACTCATCCGCCGCTTCGAGATCCCGCGCTCGGTGGCTGCCCGCACCGAGGCGAGCGCCACCGAGTCCGAAATGCGATGCTGTGACGCGAGCGCGTAGGCTTTCGCCAGACGCGCACGGTAGCGAGCCTGCATATCGTCATCCGTGAGCGAATCGCGATAGCGCTCCAGCAGGAAGATCTCGTCGTCGAAGCGCCCGAGCCTCCGATAGATCACGGCGAGCCGCCCCACGATGGACGCGGGAATCTCGGCGTGACCGGAGAGCGCGAGGCAGAAGGCCTGTTCGTACAAGGCCGCCGCATCCTGTGCTCGCCCCTCCGTTCCACACTCCATCGCCGAGCGTACCAGCTCGCCAAGATCCCCAGCGAAGCCGTCCGTGCGCATGCGATAGCCGCCCATCCTACTGAAATACCTTCTTCAACGCGTCTGCCGCATACGACTCGGCGTCCTTGGCCTTCGGGTGCACGGCGCCCATGCCGAAGAACTCGTGCGTCACGCCCTCGTAGGTCTTCTGGTCCACGCTACCACCCGCCGCGCGGATCTTCGCGGCCAGCATCTCACCTTCGCTGCGCAACGGATCGAGCTGCGCATTGATGATCGTCACCGGGGCCAGGCCCGCCAGGTTGGCGCCCACGAGATTGATGCGCGGATCCTGTCCATCGGCCGGCGTGCGCTCGTACTTGTTCAGGAACCAGCTCATCATCGCGCGGTTCAACGGCTTGGCGTTCGCATTCTCCACGTACGACGGCGTCGTCGTATCACCGCCGGCGATCGGATAGACCGAAATGATCGCAAGCGGTGCCTGCAGCCCCTTCGCCTTGGCGGCGATCGCCGTCGCCACGGCGAGGTTGCCGCCAGCGCTTTCTCCGGCCAGCGCCACCTTCTTCGGATCGCCCTTGATGCTCGACGCATTCTTCAGCGCCCATTCATACACGGCGAGCGCATCGTCATGGGCCGCAGGAAACTTGTGCTCCGGCGCCTGACGGTAATCTGCTGAGATCACGACCGCCTTGGCGTTGATCGCGATCGACCGCGCGCCACCGTCGTAGACGTCCTTGTTGGCGATGACCCATCCACCGCCGTGATAGTACACCACCACGGGGAACGGCCCTGCGCCGTCCGGCGTGTAGATGTTCGCCGCGAGCGGACCCGCCGCACCGGGCACCGTGCGCGTCGTCATCGTTGCGCCAGGCGGCGGGGTTGTGGGCTTGCCCTGCTTGGTAAGCAGCTGTTTCACGGCGTCAGTCGGCGTGGGCTGCTTGCGTGCTTCCTTCGCATCCAGCGTCTCGATCGGCTTGCCGCCGAGCGCGCCGAGCTCGTCGAGCACCTGCTGCATTGCGCTGTCGGGCGCGGCCGGCGCTGCGGCGGCCGGTGTTCCATTGGACGCCATTGCCGGTGCACTGGCCATGGCAGTCGAGTCAACCGCTGGTGCGTTCTTGTCTTTCATGCTGCAGCCTCCCGCGATCGTCGCCATGCAGAGCATGGCGACGATGCGGGGTGACGTGGCGCATGTGACGACTGTGTGCCGTAGCATGGAGCTAGAAAATGTTCGGAATGAAGAACGGCTGCACGATGGCGATCACGTCGCCACGATTCAGAGGCTCATCGAATGCTTCCTGGAACGCCTCGGTGCCGAAGCCCGTGGTGTTCGGCAGGGTCGACAGGTCGACGCC
>JBBQFW010000354.1:0-3885 GCA_038322445.1 Gemmatimonadales bacterium | reverse complement strand
TTAGGCCCTTTGAGGGTTACTATTCGTCAAGGCGTCCCGGCGCCTCGATATGTCCCGGGTCTGTACGAAATCATTCTGGAGGGGACTTATGCGCAAGCCGCGACCGGCTACGTATAACCCAGTGCAAGCGCTTCACCTGATCGCGAATGACCGGAATGGCTCGCCGTTGAGCTGTCCGTCGTGTTCCGGTCAGATCGAACGCACGCCCGACGACTTTCCACCGCCTCCGCGCTCGCAGGTCACCCTGCAGTGTCGTGAGTGCGGACGAGTGGCGCGATATATCGCGGGCGCTGCCTAGGCACACTGGCGGTGGTAGTGAACAGACCCGCGACACGGGGCCGAGCGATCGGCCCCGTGTCGCGTTTGCAGACTTATGGCTGAACGCGTAAAAGCCAGCTCAACCGGACTGTAACCAGATGTGCACAAAACTTGCCCGAGGTGGAAATTCATCCCGCTTCGGGGGTCGGCACGATATGGCTCACTGGGGCATCACACGATCGCGCGGAATGAGGAGTCACGCCAACTGCTCCGCCGTGTGCTCAGGGTTCACAGCACTGGTTCGAGGTACGGCTCATGGCACGCATCAACGGCACGGTCAAGTGGTTCAACGACGCGAAGGGCTTCGGCTTCATCTCCCGTGAAGGCGGTCCAGACGTCTTCGTGCACTTCAGCGCCATTCAGGGAAACGGGTTCAAGTCGCTGGCGGAGGGAGACAAGGTAGAGTTCGAGATCGTCCAGGGGCAGAAAGGGCCTCAGGCCGCGGACGTCACCAAGCCTTCGTGAGTGACCTTGCCGGCCGATACCACTGTCGACCGCTGTTCTCTGTGGAACGCCCCGGCCTCACGCCGAGGCGTTCTCGTTGAGGCTGCGCGGGTTTCCATTCATCGCCGCCCATGCTTCCGCTCCGCTGTCTTGCAGGAACCTCGGTGAGCCCCAAGGCGACGCAGGGGGGCGATCCGGCGGACGTCGTCGCCCAGCTTCAGCAGATCGAGCGCGACGGCGGCACAGGAGACGTCACCTTCGGACGTAGTGCATCGCTGCGCGTGTCGAGTCTCGGCAAGCCGTACTTCGAGAATGGCGTCACCAAGGGCGCGCTCATGCGATACTACGCGCAGGTGTGGAGCGCGCTCATGCCGCATCTGCGCGACCGCCCGCTTGTGCTGAAGCGTTACCCGGATGGTGCGTCCGGCCCGATGTTCTTTCAGCAGAACGCCGGGGAGCATGTGCCGGAGAGCGTTCGTGTGGAGGATGTCGACACGCGCGATGAGGGCGCGAAACCGCGTATCATTGGCGGCGATCTCGCCACGCTGCTCTATACCGTGCAGATCGGGTCCATTGAAGTGCATCCGTGGCTGTCGCGCGTGGGACACGTGGCCGCGCCCGACCGATGCCTCATCGATCTCGATCCCGGGGACGACGTTTCGTTCGCGGAGGTGGTGGCGCTCACGCGCTCGCTGATGGCGATCATTCGCGAGTGCGGACTCACCGCGGCGGTGAAGACATCGGGTGCGAGCGGGATGCATCTCGTGGTTCCGCTACCGGCCGGTGTGACGTACGACGTGTCGTCCGAGCTCGCGATGCTGATCGCCCGTGTCGGTGTCGCGCGGAACCCGGATCGCGCGACGGTGGAGCGGTCATTGAGCCGCCGGCCGGCGGGAACGATTTATGTAGATCCCATGCAGAACGCGCGCGGCAAGAGCATGGCGTGCGCGTACAGCGTGCGAGCGAAGGAGGGGGCGCCGGTGTCAGCGCCGCTCAGTGAGCGCGAACTCACGGCGCGGTTGCGCGTTTCGTCGTTCACGGTAGGAACGATGCCCAGACGTGTCATGCGTCTGGGCGATCTCTGGGGAGCGGCCCTCACGCCGGCGCCGTCGAGGCGCGCGCTCGCGAAGGCAGCGCAGATCCTGGGGGGGATGCTGGAAGACGCGTGATACCGTGCTTTGAATGACGCGTTCAGGATGGATGCTAGCTGGCTGCTGAGCCGCCGGCAGCGCGTAGCGGCATCTCGAGTTGGCGGTCGGTGCCGCGGTCCGACGCAAGCGATTCTGCGTGTGCCGCGGCGGGACGGGCGCCCAGCAGGTGCAGTGTCTGGTGGTAGAAGTGCAGGGTCTGGACGGGAGCGCGGAGGGAATCGGGACCAGAGCGCGCGATGGAATAGCCCTCCTCGCGCACGCGCCGGGGAAGGGCGCGTGCCAGGGGGTGGCGCAGCAGGCGCCGGATCTCGGTTCCATTGCGCGCGAGCAGCGCCGCGCACAGGCCGTCCAGATAGTCGAGCATCTCGCCCCGATGATTTGACCTAATAAACATATTGCGACTAATGTGCCATGCGCAAGAGTCGCTCTGTATCCATTGAGTGACAAGCAGGGCGCCTACTCCGTGAACAGGTCGAACCGAACGCCACGTCGCGCACCGCGGCGCTTCTTTGGCGCATAGCGGAACAGCTGGGCCGGACGTCCACGCCCCTCGCTGCGCCATTCGTCCGTGGGCTCGACCAGGTAGCTGGCCTGCAGCGCGCGCCGGAAGCTCGCCTTGTGCAGGCGGCGGGAGAGGAGCAACTCGTACACGGACTGCAGGTCGCTGAGGGTGAACGTGGGGGGCAGGAGCCGGAACGCCAGCGGCGACTGATCCACCCGCTGTCGCACGACGGCGGCGGCGCGGTCGACAATGGTGCGATGACGCGGCGCCAGCGTGGGAAGCGACGCGAGTGGAAACCACTCCGCCTCTTCACTGGGCGCGCCGCTGCCAGCCGGCGAAAGTGCCGCGATGCCCACGGACACCTCGGCGTCACCCGGATGGCGTCGCCCGTCGCTCAGTGTGCCGACCTGCTCGAAAAACGCCGGGACGCTGCCGAGGACCGCGCCCGCGATGCGCGCCGCCGCGTCCTCGAGTGCTTCGCCGATCGCGGGTGCATCCCATGGCAGCGACCAGCGTTCCCGTGCGCCCGCCGGTGAGCGAACGAGGAGAACGGCGAGCGCATCGGATCGGGGTGAAAGCACAACGACGTCAACGGCAAGCGTCGTCCGGCGTACAACAGGCTTCATCTGGACGACAGGTCGGTCACGCATGTGTGGCGCGAATTAGTAACAATTCGGCACCAATGTCAAGTGTATCGATTTTAGCGGTGTCGAACGACTGTCATGGCGCGCGCAGCGCGTCTGCGTCGTTCGTGGCGAGGCGGGTAGCGGTGCCTCGGACCCGTTCCAGCACGGCGACTCACGCGGCTGGCCACGCGAGTCGAGCAATGCACGCGAGTATCCGCGTGCGAAGAACTACAAGATTCTTATCGAGCGTTCCAGCGAAGCGTGATATACGGAGATTCGTTTGCCGAGTCAACGGACGATATAACCGAATGTTCGTTGCGCGGTGGGTGGGTACGTATGTGGAGAGCTTGCGACACCCCCCTCCTCGCTTGTAATGCCGTGGATTGGACTTGGCGAACGACCAATGCCAACGACGTGTTGCACGACGGATTCCACGTGAGACGCGAGCGCGTCATGGCGTGAGAGAAACGAGCGCGGGACGCTGAACGCCAGTGCCGTAAGGCGCGACTGACGGGATGCTGATCGGAAGCTGACCCGTGATTGGGGCGAGTCCGAGCAGGCCGCGCGCGGCCGCCCGCTGCGACAAGGGCGACGAACTCCATGCCTCGAGAAAGACCGGCGTCGCCGGAAGGCCAAGTGCGAGATATGGATTGGCGAAGGAAACGAGAAGTACCTTGCGACCTGCTCGCTGGAGCGCGTCAATCAGCTCGGGCAATCCACCTGTTGCTGCCATGGTGGCGGTACTCGTGCTCGCGCCGAAGTATGACGACACAATCACGAGTTCCGCGCCTTCGGAGGCGCGCAACGCATTGTCCACCATCGAAGGCAGGAGCCTGGGGACAGG
>JBBQFW010000353.1:0-3888 GCA_038322445.1 Gemmatimonadales bacterium | reverse complement strand
GTGGTGATCGCCGAACGTTCCGGCGGGAGCAGCTTGATGGCGACGAGCCGGTCGAGATGCACCTCGCGCGCGAGATACACGACACCCATGCCGCCGCGGCCGAGCTCGCGATCGATGGAGTACCGACCGGCAAGCGCGAGCTGGAGACCGAGAAAGAGTGGATCGGGTTGCGTCTGAGGCTGCATCAGTCAGATACGGAGGACGATCTTGCCGAACTGGGCACCTTCGCCAAGGCGGGCAAAGGCGTCGCGCCCCTGGTCCAGTGGATAGACACGATCGACAGGGGGTCGCAGCAACCCGTCCGCGAACATCCTGGTGATCGCGTCGAACTCGGCGTCATTGCCCATGGTGGATCCGAGGATGCTCCACTGATTCCAGAAGAGCTTGCGAACGTCGGTCGTCACGATGGGGCCGGAAGTGGCGCCACACGTGACCAGGCGCCCCGCGCGGCCGAGTGCGCCGAGCGACTGCGACCACGTGGCCTCGCCGATGGAGTCGACGACGACGTTCACGCCCCTCTTGGCCGTGCGCGCGCGCATCTCGCGGCCGACGTCGACGTCGCGATGGTTGATCGTGTCGTCGGCGCCGAGGTGGCGCGCGTGCTCGAGCTTCTCGTCGCTGGAGGAGGTGACGGTGACATGGGCGCCGAGGTGCTTCGCGATCTGGAGGCACGCGAGGGCGACGCCTCCGCCGATGCCCCAGATCAACACGTGCTCGCCGCGCTGGACGCGCG
Organism: Gemmatimonadales bacterium; assembly: GCA_038322445.1. GTDB lineage: Bacteria > Gemmatimonadota > Gemmatimonadetes > Gemmatimonadales > Gemmatimonadaceae > AG11. The sequence continues at coordinate 3,155 of JBBQFW010000353.1, read as the reverse complement.
CGCGCGTGACGATCATGCGGTACGCAGTGAGTGTTGCGAGGGTGAACGCGGCCGCTTCGGCGTCGTCCGTGCGCGGCGGGATGCGCCTGACGTTCGTGGCCGGAACGACGAGCAGTTCCGCCATGGTGCCGGGCCGGTGCTCTCCAAGGATGCCGAAACGCGGGCAGAGCGGCTGCTCACCGGCGATGCAGTGCTCGCAGGTGCGGTCGCTGATGCCCGGGTTGATGATTACGTGATCGCCCGGTGCGACGGCGGTGACGCCGCTCCCCACGGATTCGACGACGCCGGTTCCATCGGCGCCGAGGATCCACCTGGGCGTGATGGTAACGCCTGGCAGCCCCTTCAGCAGGTACAGGTCGAGGTGGTTAAGAGCAGCGGCGCTCATGCGAATGCGCACGTCGGTGGCCGCCGAGAGCTGGGGCGCGGGGAGATCGTCGCGGAATTCGATCTGCTCCAGGCCACCGTGCGCGGAGATGGTGAGTGCTCGCATGTCTCTGCACCGGGTTATATTTGCAGCGGAATGCTATGCGACGTTGTCCGAGCGCGAAAGTCGCCGTGCGCGTCGCCATTTTTTTAGGGGACGGCGCACTCATGACGGCAATCAAGGTTCCTCCGCTCGGCGAGTCGATCGTCGAGGCCACGGTGTCCCGCTGGCTGAAGCAGGCGGGCGATGCGGTCGCGTCGGGCGACACTCTCGTGGAGCTGGAGACCGACAAGATCACGGTCGAGGTGCCGTCGTTGAGCGCGGGTGTGCTCACGAAGCAGGCGGTGAACGAGGGCGATGTCGTGAAGGTTGGCGACGTACTGGCCGAGGTCGAGGAAGGTGCGACCGCCGCGGCTCCTGCGGCAGCGACAGCGCCAGCGGCTCCCGCTGCACCACCCGCGCCCGCGGCACCAAGTGCACCCGCGGCGCCGGAGGTCAGGGCATCTCCCGCCGCGCAGCGTGTAGCGGCCGAGCAGAAGGTGGACCTCGCGACGGTGACCGGCACGGGTCGTGGGGGCGTGGTGAGCAAGCCCGACGTGATCGAGCATGTGGCCGCTGCTGTGGCGCCCGCACCGGTGAAGGCACCGGAGCCTGCGGCCGCTCCTTCCGCTGAGGCGCCAAAGCTGGCGGCACCATCGCGACCGATGGCACCAGCGACCGCAGCGGAGCGCGAGACGCGCGAGAAGATGACGACGCGCCGGAAGCGCATCGCCGACAACCTGTTGCTCGCGCAGCATTCGACGGCGCACCTCACGACCTTCAACGAGATCGACATGTCCGCCGTGAGCGCCCTGCGCGAGCGGATGAAGGAGAAGATCGAGAAGGAGTACGGCGTGAAGCTCAGCTTCATGCCGTTCTTTGTGAAGGCGGCGACGATGGCGTTGAAGTCGTTCCCCATCGTGAACGCGCAGATCGAGGGCGACTCGATCGTGTACAAGCACTATGTGAACATGGGGATCGCGGTCGCGTCCGAGGCGGGGCTGGTCGTCCCGAACGTGAAGGATGCGGACCGCAAGGGGATGCTCGAGGTGTCACGCGACATCGGCGCGCTCGCGAAGAAGGCGCGTGAGGGCAAGCTCGGCATGGATGACCTCACGGGCGGCACGTTCACGATCACGAATGGCGGTGTGTTCGGATCGCTCGTGTCGACGCCGATCATCAACTTCCCGCAGGTGGCGATCCTGGGGCTGCACAAGACGCAGGATCGTCCCATCGCACTGAAGGGCGAGGTCGTCATCCGGCCGATGATGTACATCGCGCTGTCGTACGATCACCGCGTGATCGATGGGCAGCAGGCGGTGCTCTTCCTGGTGAAGGTGAAGGAGCTGATGGAAGATCCCGCGTCGATGCTGGTGGATTAATGCGCCCTGGCTGGTCCCGCATGGGCGACGCGAGTCTGCGCGCGGCTGCCGCATTCCTTGGCGGTTGGTTGGCTTGCGGGGAGGGGTCGGCGAGGTGAGGGGCGACGACGCTCATTCCAGATTTGGAATGAGCATCGCTGCAACCACGCTACCGCGCAGTCGCCCCGCGGGGTCGCGCCGCGGCAGGAGAGCGAACGAGCGGCGTTGGGCTCGTGGTCTCCTCACTTTTTCCGGCCTTTCGCGACCGGCTAACTTTGGATCAATCACCTCTCAAAACACCCGCTTCACCAATGGCTGATTCTTCCATCAACGCCGACGTCGTCATCCTCGGCGGTGGACCCGGCGGTTACGTCGCCGCGATACGCGCCGCGCAACTCGGCTTCAACACCGTCTGCGTGGAGATGGACAAGACGCTCGGCGGCACGTGTGTCAACGTCGGCTGCATTCCGTCGAAGGCGCTGCTGAACTCGAGCGAGCACTACGAGTTCATCGGCCAGCACGCGGGCGAGCACGGCATCGGGGTTGGCGATGTGACGATCGACGTCGCGAAGATGCTGAAGCGGAAGGATGACGTGGTGGGCCAGAACACGAAGGGCATCGAGTTCCTGTTCCGGAAGAACAAGATCACGTGGGCGAAGGGGTTCGGGACGCTGAAGGCGGGCAATGTGGTGGAGGTGCGGGGGGCCCCCCCCGAAAACAGTATTACCGCCTACCAGGCAAAACACGTCATCATTGCAACGGGATCCGTACCCATCGAGCTTCCGTTCCTGAAATTCGACGAGGAGCGCGTCCTGTCGAACGTTGGCGCGCTCAAGATTCCGCAGGTCCCGAAGCACCTCATCGTCGTCGGTGGCGGCGTGATCGGCCTCGAGCTCGGCAGCGTGTGGCGCCGGCTCGGCGCGAAGGTCACCGTCGTCGAGTTCATGCCGACCATCCTGCCCGGGATGGACGAAGACGTGGTGAAGGAAGCCGACAAGATCTTCCGCAAGCAGGGCCTCGTGCTGCGCACCAGCTCGAAGGTCACCGGCGCGCGACGCGAAGGCGACACCATGTTCGTGGACGTCGAGAAGGACGGCGCCACGGAGACGCTCGAAGCGGACTACGTGCTCGTTTCGGTCGGGCGCAGGTCATCGCTCTCGGGTGTCGACGCCGCGGTGCTCGGGCTCGCGGTCAGCAAGCGCGGCGAGGCCATCGTCGATGACCAGATGCGCACCAACCTGCCGAACGTGTACGCGATCGGGGACTGCGTCGGCGGCAAGCTGCTCGCGCACAAGGCGGAGGAGGAGGGTGTCATTGCCGCCGAGGTGATC
>JBBQFW010000352.1:0-3892 GCA_038322445.1 Gemmatimonadales bacterium | reverse complement strand
CGTGCGGTCCTTCTTGCGGCGCCAAGTGGCACGGGCAAGAGTACGCTCGCCTACCTTGCGCACCGCTCCGGTCTTCAGGTGATGAGCGAGGATCGCGTCTGGGTCCAGCAGTCACCGTTGCTGCGCGTGTGGGGATGGCCGTTGCGACTGCACCTGCGTCCCGAATCCGCCGTGCACTTTCCCGAGCTTGATGCCGCCGCGATCCGCTCCTGCGGACCCGGGAAGCAGCGCCACGTCGTGGATCTTGCCCTGCGCCCTGGCGGCGCGCGCCAATTCCACGCCGATCGTGTGGTCGTATGCCTGCTCACGCGCGGTGAGGGCACCGCATCGCTCGAGAGAGTCCAAGCAGGAGTCGTCGTCGAGTCACTGAAGCGTGATGTCGCCCCAGGCTTCGATCGACACGCGGTGCGTCACGAGCCAGCGCTGCGCGCCATCGCCGCCGGCGGAGGATGGCGGCTGCGCCTCTCGGGGAATCCCCACGAGGCGCTGCCGCTGCTCAAGCAGATGCTCGATGCGTGAGAGCATCGAGACGCATTTCGCGGGCTGGCTTCTACCGTCGCCCAAACACGGATGTCGACGGCATCATCGGCATCGCCGAATTGGGTCGTCCCGCCAGCATGCCGGCTACCTGTGCGCCACTGCGCGGATCGCACTTGCCGATCGGCCCAACTCCACCGCGAATCATGACCGTGCCGAGCGGCACGCCGGGCTCATGTCGTCGGTCCGCATGGACCGCCGTCTTTCAGCGGCGCACCGGCAGGTGGGTCATCGTGCAGGAACACCTTTTGGATGTCCCACAGATGCCTGCTCACTGACGTGAAGGACGATAGGATGATAGGAGGATAGGACGAAAGAGACCGCTTCCCTATCCTCCTATCCTCCTATTCTCCTATCCTCCTTGCTCTTCCCCACCGTGACCACCAATCGCCTCGGCGTCGGCTTCATCGGCAGCGGATTCAACGCCCGGTTCCACATGCTCGGCTGGACTGGCGTGCGAGACGCAGACGTCCTCGGCGTCTGGAGCCCCAGCGCCGCCAATGCCGCCTCGGCGGCACGGTACGCGAACGAGCTCGACGTCGGGGCGGCGAAGGCGTACGCGTCCATCGGGGACATGGTCGCCGATCCGGCGATCGACGCGATCTGGCTCACCGGCCCGAACCACACGCGCATCGAGAACGTGCAGGAGATCGTCCACGCCATCCTGAGTGGGCGCGGATCGCTCATCGGCATCGCGTGCGAAAAGCCACTCGCCCGCAATGTCGCGGAGGCGAAGGAAGTGCTGCGACTGGTGACCAGCGCCGGCCTCCAGCATGGCTATCTGGAGGACCAGGTGTTCGCCCCGCAGATCGAGACGGGCCGGTCACTCCTGTGGGCGCGCGGTGCCGCCACCACCGGACGCCCCTACCTCGCGCGCGCCGCCGAGGAGCACAGCGGGCCGCACACGCCCTGGTTCTGGAAGGGCGAGCTGCAGGGCGGAGGCGTCCTCAACGACATGATGTGCCACTCGGCGCTCGTCGTCCGACACCTGCTCACGGCGCCGGGCCAGCCGCGCTCCACCGTTCGCCCGGTGCGCATCACGGGACATATCGCGTCACTGAAGTGGAGTCGCCCCGAGTACGCCGAGCGGCTCGCGAAGGCGCAGCCGGGAACGAACTACAGCGTGACGCCGAGTGAGGATTTCGCCAGCGCGACCATCGAGTTCGAGACGAGCGACGGATACACCGTGCTGGGCGAGGTGTCGACATCGTGGAGCTTCGTCGGCGCGGGCCTGCGCTTGTCCGCGGAACTGCTCGGACCAGAGTACTCGATGGCGTGGAACTCGCTCGACTCGGGGCTGAAGCTCTTCTTCAGCCGCGAGGTGCAGGGGCGCGCCGGCGAGGATCTCGTCGAGAAGCAGAACGCCGAGATGGGACTGATGCCGGTGGTGGCGAATGAGGCGGTCGCCTACGGCTACGAGGCGGAAGACCGACACTTCGTGCGCTGCTTTCTCGGCAAGGAGACGCCGTTGCTCACGCTCGAGGATGGCGTCGAGGTGATGGAGATGCTGATGACGGCGTATCAGAGCGCCGAGGAGGGACGGACCATCGCGTTCCCGCCGCCGGGACTCGATGCGTTCGTGCCCGCCGTCGCGCGAGGCACGTGGAGGCCGCCACGGCAGGGCGGGCAATAGCCAGCAGGCGCGAGGGTTGAATCTCGTGCTTTCGCCGCCGCGAACCAACACGTACGTTGGCGGCCCCACCAGCGCCGGTTCGTTCTCCACGGCCTTCGATCAAATCGCCCAACGCCGACGCAGGCATGTTGAAGGCACGATACCTCACACTGTCCCTCGCAGTGGTACTCCTCGCATGCCACTCGTCCGGCGATCGCGAGACCACTGAGCTCACCGAGCCGCTTGTCCCCGAAGCCGCGGAAGTCGACGAGTCCGACATGCTCTCCGCGGACCTGCTCCTCGAGCCCGAGCGGGTCGAAGTCCAGACCTACGACGGGAGCGGCGAACTCGTCCACCCTGATGCCCTCGTCTTTCCGCATCGCTGGAGTGGTCATCGCTACTGGTTCGCCGCAACGCCATACCCACAAGGAAACTCCACGCTTGAAAATCCGTCCGGGTTCGCCGGCGACTCGGCGCGGGACTGGCGGACGATTCCCGGCCTGACCAATCCGATCGCGAGACCGTCGACGGACGGATACCTCTCGGATCCCGATCTGTCATACGACGCGGCACACGATCGCGTCCGCCTCTATTACCGACAGACCACCAGCACTGCGGACCAGGTGTACCTGCGCACCAGCAGGACCGGCAGCGACTGGAGCGAGGCGGCGCTCGTGCTCCAGGATGCGCGGTATTCGCTGATCTCACCCGCGATCGTGCGCGAGGCGGACGGCAGCTGGCGCATGTGGACGGTGAATGCCAGCGTCGGCGGATGTCGCGCGCGTGCCGCTGACCTCACCCTCACCCAGCGCCGCTCGCGCGACGGCATCAAGTGGAACGCCGCCGAACCGGTGAGCCTCTCCATCAGCAACTTCGTGCCGTGGCACTGGGACGTGCAGTACGTCAAGGAGCGCAAGGAATACTGGGCGCTCGTGGCGGCGTATCCGGACGCCAGCAACTGCAGCCGCACGTCGGTCTTCTTTGCGCGCAGCGCGGATGGCACCACGTGGAAGGTGTCGCCCACGCCGCTCCTCGAGCCGGGTGTCCTCCTGCCGCTGCGCGATCTCGTGTATCGCTCAACGTTCCGCTATTTCCCCAGTGACAATGTGGTGCGGGTCTGGTTCTCCGGCGCGCGCGCCGACGAGGGGAGGTTCCACTACGCCATGGCGATCGCCCGCTATCCGCTCGCGGAATTGCTCCGTCGCGTTGAGGCACCGCACCCGCCAGCCGCAGTCAGCGCCATGCGTGAGCGCGAGCCGCGCGACCTCCCACTTCAGGCCGCCCGCGAGAAGTTCATCAACGCGTTTCCGTGACCCCGCCGCGCTCGGCCATCAGGTCGAGCGCGTGCCGCAGCAGTCGCCCGACGCTCGTCCAGTCGTAACGCCCCTGCGCGGTGCGGCTCAGCACGTCCTTGTAGCGAATGCCGAAACGCAGTGCGGTCCACACATTCCGGACAATGTCCGCGACCGTGTCGAGCGGATTCAGCTTCATCGCCTCCGCAATCTCCGCCCGCAGGGAGCATGGTGGCTACGCGCTGCCGGATCTCCTCGCCGAGCACGAACACGTGCCGCGCCCCCGAGAATGCGCTGCTCGCATACGACGTGAAGCGCACATCCGGCTTCACGGCGTATTCGAGCGCACTGCCGTGCGGCATCACGGCGTAGGGCACGCCGGTCGCTTCACCCACGCGCTGCGCGACGACTGACATCAGCACCGCGTGGTTCGCGTGCATCGCCGTGACGC
>JBBQFW010000351.1:0-3897 GCA_038322445.1 Gemmatimonadales bacterium | reverse complement strand
CGCATCACCGGTGGTTGTTGCCTTTGTATCCCGCGGCGTTTCGGTCGATCGACACGTCCGGATACGACTTGGTGATCTCGAGCGCGCATGCATTCGCGAAGACCATTCGGGTGAGCCCTGGCACGCCGCACCTCTGCTATTGCTACTCCCCGCCGCGCTACCTCTACGACCTCGAGGACACCTACGCCGAGGCGTCGAGCGTCATCGGCGGGGTGCTGCGCATGGCTGGCCCGGTGTTGCGGCGCGTCGATCGGAAGAGTGCGGATCGCGTCGACAAGTTCGTTGGGATCTCCCACTACATCGCCGACCGTATCCGTCGATGCTACGGCAGGGAAGCCGCAGTGGTGTATCCCCCGGTAAGTGCCAAGGTGCTTACCGCAACGCGTACCGCCCGCGGAAAGGACCTGCTTTCGCTTGGCCGCCTCGTGCCATACAAGCGAGTGGACCTGGCAATCCAGGCGGCGAATCTCCTGCAACAACCGCTCGTCGTGGCCGGCGACGGTCCGGAGCGGGGCCGGCTCGAGCGGATGGCCGGGCCGACCGTGCGATTCCTGGGGGAAGTGACCGAAGAGCGTGCAGGCGAACTCATGGAAACGTGCCGACTCATGCTGTTCAATGCGGAGGAGGATTTCGGCATCGCGCCCGTCGAGGCGAATGCACACGGGTTGCCGGTGGTCGCCTATGGTCGCGGCGCGGCGCGCGAAACCATGGTCGACGGCGAGTCGGTGGAATTCTTTGACGAGCCGACGCCGGAGTCGCTGGCGACCGCCGTGCAGCGTGCGCTCGGCCGGGACTGGGATGATGCAACAGTACGTGCAAATGGCACCCGATTCTCGCCGGAGCGCTTCCGTCGCGGCCTGGAGGCGGAGGTCTCGGCGTTGCTCGCGGCTCGTGACCGCGCATCGTGACGAGCAGCGGGCCACAGACTCGTCCGGGGACCTGACTCGGTGGGCGTCGTCCGGGAATAGGCCTAGGTTCGCAAAATCTGGGGATATTGTCGCCGGATTGCCCCCAGGTGGGTATCTTTGCAGCAGTGGCGGCCTTGACTGGCGCATCCTCCCAAGTTCGTGTGGGCCGGTCTTTTGCGATGCTCCGCGCGTTCCTGCGGGGGCCGACCACGGATAGGAAGAGATCAGACGATTGAGGGGTGTGCGACACGTGATGAACACTTTCGAGCCGGTGAGCGGTCGTGTCCGGACGAGTGCGGAAATTGCGCATCCGACTGATCGCGAGATTGCGACGCTGGTGCAGCCTGAGGTGGCTCTGCACCAGTCGCGCATCGGCAATACTCGACGCCAGTTCGCGCGCCGGGTCGTTCGGTCGCTGTATGTCGTGGCGGGAGACGCTTTCGCGATCGCTTTTGTAAGCGCGACGGTCAGCGCAGCGGCGCGCGCCGTGGCTACGCGTCAGGGAACGACGCTTCCCACCATAGGGGTGGGGCAGGTCTGCGTCGCAATGCTCGTCTGCCTCGCGCTCACCGGCAATTATCAGCGGTCGAGCCCGTCTCAACTCCATTTCCGATTGCTCACAGGGGCGTCGCTCGGGGCAATCGTCGTCTACTGGCCGTCGGTGTGGAGCGCGCACGCGTTGCTCGCGCTTCCGCTGGCGGTCATTCTGTTGCTGGCGTCGTCAGTCGCGCTGCTCGCCATGCGTCTGGGGTCGGACGCCCTCGTCTCGCGATTGGTGCCCGAGGAGCGACGCCTTGCTCCCGCCATCGTGCTGACGGCGGATGCCGGTACGGCGGCTGTCCTGCCGTCGGCGGCTGGATACAGGGTGGCCGGGTCGATGGTATTGGACTGGCGACACTCGGAGGCGCGCATGCGCGACCTCGCGCGCCTCATTCGCCGCACTCGCGCCGAGACGGTCATTGTCTTTGGCCAGGTCAAGAGTTCGCAGCTGGTCGGGATTGCCGAGATCAGCCTGCGCGCCGGTTGTGAGTTCCTTGCGGCCGCGCCGTCCCCGGGAGTGCAGGGGGTCCGCTCCAGCTTTGTATGGCGCGGCCCTCTTGCGTTCATGCGATCCGAGGCGCCCAAGCTGGAAGCACCGCAACTGCTGGCCAAGCGGTGCGTTGACGTCGTGGGATCGTTGGTGGCGCTGGTTGTGGGCCTGCCGGTGTGGGTATTGGTGGCCGTCGCCATTCGCGTTGATTCGCCGGGCCCCATCTTCTTCCGGCAGGAACGCGTCGGGCTCGGTGGCCGCCGCTTTCAGATGCTCAAGTTCCGCACGATGCGCGCTGGTGCCGATCAGGAAAAGTTGAGGCTCGCGCACCTGAATGCATCGGGCGACAAGCGGCTGTTCAAGATCCCGAATGATCCCAGGATCTCGCGCGTGGGTCGCTTCCTCCGGCAGTGGAGCCTCGACGAGCTTCCGCAATTCGTGAACGTCCTGTCAGGCCAGATGTCGCTGGTCGGGCCTCGACCATTTTTCGAGGATGATTTTGTCGACTATGAAGATCACCACTTCCTCCGGCTCGGCGTCAAGCCCGGGATCACGGGGCTTTGGCAAGTCTATGGACGCAGCGACGTCATGGACTTCGAGGAAGTCATTCGCATGGATCGGGAATACATCGATCGGTGGTCGATCGGACTCGATCTCAAGATACTCTGCATGACTGTTCCCGCCGTGTGCTCCAGGACAGGGGCGTTCTAGCTACCTTCGGTTCCCGTCCATGTGGGAGCGTTGCCGAAGCCGTGCGATAGATCGCACGATCCCCGACTGCCGGTGGCGTTGCTGCCTTTGGTAGCCGACGTCCATACCAGACCGGAATTAAGTCAATGCGTCGAGTGCGAAACCGGATATTTTTTCTTTCCGATTTGTTGCTGCTGCCAGCGGCGGTCGCTCTGGCGTACATGGTACGCTTCGAAGGGGCCAGCTGGGGCCCGGACACGAGCAGGAGTCTCGTGCGGTTCATCGTGGCGTCGCTTCCCGTCAAGCTGCTCATCCTGTACGGGTTGGGCATGTACGCGCGCCTTTGGCGATATGCCAGCATCACCGATCTCGCGCTGATCGCCCGCGCGAGCGCGATCTGTGGCGCTGCCAGCGCCACCCTGGGGGGCATCATCCTGCCGCTTGCTGGCTTCATCCCGGCGCGCATCCCGCTGTCCGTGCTGATCCTCGATGCGGGCATGACAGGTATCTTCGTCGGCCTGCCACGTTTTGCGGCGCGCGTTGGAATGCGAAGGGCGCGGTTGGAAGGATCGCGGCCGGCCATCGTGGTTGGTGCGGGGGCGGCAGGAGGATTGATCGTCCGCGAGCTGCTGGAGAACACGCAACTCGGAATCATGCCCGTCGGCATCGTGGACGACGATCCGCTCAAGCAGGGCCAACGCCTGCACAACGTACCTGTACTCGGCACGCTGGCCAGTCTTTCGAAGATCGCCGTGCGCCACAATGCGGTCGACGTCATCGTGGCCATTCCGTCTGCACCGGGAAAGGTCATCCGGGAGGTCGTGCGAAGCGCCAGCGAGAGCGGGCTCCAGACTCGCACCGTGCCGGGGCTATACGAGATTCTCGCGGGAAACAAGCTCGTGAGTTCGCTGCGGAGCATCGAAATTCACGATCTGTTGCGCAGGGAGCCGATCACGACGGACATCGAACAGGTGCGCTCGCTCGTGGCGGGCCAGACCGTGCTGGTCACGGGTGCAGGGGGTTCGATCGGCAGCGAGCTATGTCGACAATTGGCGCGCCTGGAGCCGGCTCGCATCGTGGCGCTGGGCCGTGGCGAAAACTCAATCTTCGAGCTGCTGCAGGAAATGCATCGCGATTTTCCCGGAACGCGAGTGGATCCGGTCATTGCCGACGTGCGGGACGAGCGCCGCATGCAGCGGGTTTTCTCAACGCATCGGCCGTACTCCGTGTTTCACGCGGCGGCGCACAAGCATGTGCCGCTCATGGAGG
>JBBQFW010000350.1:0-3924 GCA_038322445.1 Gemmatimonadales bacterium | reverse complement strand
GGTAGAACACCACCGCCTTCTTCGCATGCCCGTCCGCATCGAGATACCCCACGAGCTCCGTGCGGCCGAAGTCCTTCGACGCGAGTTGCGGATTCGACTCGACGATCCGGTGCAGGTCGCCGAGATCGCCGCTGCCCGCGTAGACGTCCGCCGGCCGATTCCCGTTGGCGACGCTGACCACGACCGTCCTGCCATCCTTGGCGATGCGCAGTCCCGCGTACGATCGGCCATCCTTGCGGAGTGTCTTCACCTGCTTCGTGTCGCGGTCGTAGCGGAGCACGCCGCGCTCCCATTTCTGGCGCGAAGCGGTCGTGAACCAGATGTGCTGTCCGTCCTGGCTCCACGCCTGCGCCGAAACGCGCGGCAACGCGTCGTCCGAATCGCTCGCCGCGATGATCCTTTCCTTCGCACCTGTCGCGACGTCGGCAAGCCAGATGCCCTCCTTGTTCGACACGAGTACCGCGTCGTTGGTGGGCGAGTAGCGCAGCACGCTGAACCGCTCGAGCGCCGCCTTGTCGCGCGCCACCTTCGACGTATCCGCCGTCTCGCCCTTCTTCGGCTCCGGCGCGCCAGCGATCAGCTTCACCGCGCTGTCGCTGATGCTGCCGAGGTAGACGCGACCGCTGTTGGCGTACGCGTAGTGCTTGCCGTCCTCCGCCCACGCGAACTGCATGTTCTTCGTCGTCGGCCGGAGAATCCGTTCCGTGCCCGAGCTGTCGCGCACGCGGAGCGACGTCTCCGCATTGAAGCTGTCGTAATCCGTCTGCTTCTGGATGTCCGCCGCGAAGCTGATCGCCGACCCATCCTCCGCCGCGGTGTAGGTGGCAATCATGGATTCGGGCACACGTTCCGTCGTCTTGCCCGTTGCGACGTCGATCGCGACGATGCTGCGGACGTTCGCCTGCCGGCGCATATCGTCCCACGAGAGGAACGGGTCCTTGCTGTTCTGCACGAACACTGGCCCCGACGTCATGGTGGCGAACACCTCGCGCGCCCTCGTGCGCCACTCGGTCGAGTGTGTCGCGACGAGCACCGTCCGCCCATCGGCACTCCAGCGCACGTCGGAATTCTCGGCGACATATCGTCCTGCCGGCATCTTGAGCGTTACGAGTGTCAGCGACATGCGATCCCAGATCACCGGCTCGAGCACGTCGCCGTTGAAGAGCAGCATCGCGAGCCGGCGGCCGTCCGGTGCCCAGCGGACGGCGCGCACCGCCCGCTTGTCCTTGAAGACAACCGTGCTCGCGCCCGACTTCGTGTCGATGATGCTCAGCCGGGTGGGCGCGACGCGCAGGTACGTTGGGTCGCCGTCATGGCGATAGTCGATGCCATACGCATCTCGGCGGATGGTCGACATCGTGGCGACGTAGCGTCCGTCGTCCGTGAGGTCCGCCGCAGCCACCATGACGATCCCCAGTGCATCCTCGGCAACGAAGCTCGTCCGTTGCGCGTGGACGAGGGCAGGCGCGAACACGAGTGCGACGAGGCGGGCGAACTGGCGCATGAGCGGCGGAGTTTGGGGAAGTCTGTCGTCTCAATGTGCGCACGAACTGATAGTTTGTCATCACCATGCGCATCCCCTTCGAGACGCTCCACGACACCTTCCGCGACATCCTGGTGAAGCATGGCATGTCACCGGCCCGCGCCGGGCTGAGCGCGCGACTGTTCGCCGAGGCGAGCGCGGACGGTTTTCCCTCGCACGGCCTGAACCGCTTCCTCCCGTTCATCTCGGCCGTTCAGCGCGGGCTCGTCGACGTCAACGTGATTCCCGAATGCGTCGCGAGCTTCGGTGGGCTCGAGCGGTGGGATGGCAAGCGCGGCGCGGGGAACCTCAACGCGCATCACTGCATGGACCGCGCGATCACCCTTGGGCGTATGCATGGTATCGGCGCCGTGGCGCTCGCGCAGACCAACCACTGGATGCGTGGCGGTGCGTACGGCTGGCAGGCCGCGGACGCCGGCATGATCGGCGTCTGCTGGGCGAACACGCTGCCGAACGTTCCACCATGGGGCGCAACAGTACCGCGCATCGGCAACAATCCGCTCATCATCGCCGTTCCGCGCGAGGGGGGCCACGTGGTCCTCGACATGGCGATGTCGCAATTCTCCTACGGCGCGCTGAGCGTGAAGCGCATGCGGGGAGAGGAACTTCCCGTCGACGGAGGCTATGACGCCGAGGGAAGACTGACGCGTTCGCCAGCGGCGATCGAGGCGACGGGGCGTCTGCTACCGATGGGATTCTGGAAGGGATCCGGGCTCGCGATCGTGCTCGACATGATCGCCGCGCTGCTCTCGGGCGGTCGGGCGACGCACGAAATCACGGGCGGGCCCGCTGATGAGACGGGCCAATCGCAGGTCTTCATCGCCATCGATCCCACTCTTGGCGGTGGCGCCGCGGATGCGACCGCCGCGCTGGATGCCATCGTCGCGGATCTTCACCTCGCTGGGGATGCGGTGCGCTATCCAGGTGAGCGCACCCTCGAGAGGCGGCGTGTCAGCATGCGGGAAGGCGTGGAGGCGGAGCCATCCATCTGGGCTGACGTACACGCCATGCTGGGCCATTGATGCGGCGCGCGGAAATTGCCATGGCGTTGCTGGGACGGGCCGCGCAATGTCGTCAGCCCGTCCGAGTTCTCGCGACACCATCCGATACTTGCTGCTGATGCCAACGTCCTCGCCTGACGATACGAAAGCGATTGCACCCCTGACTGCGAGGGGCGATCGTGCTGCGGGCCTTTTTGCCGGACCTGGCGAGGTGCGCGCGCGGTGTCGCGCCCTCGACTGGGCTGCTACGCCTCTTGGTGCGGTGGAGAGTTGGCCCACCAGCCTCCGCACCGCCGTGTCTGTCGTGACGCACTCGTCGTTCCCCATGATCCTCGTGTGGGGACCGGATCTCGTACAGGTCTACAACGACGCCTATGTCCCCCTTATCGGCAGCAAGCATCCCGAAGCGTTGGGCGCTCCCACGCACGTGACGTGGCCCGCCATCCGCCATCTGCAGGATCCCATCTTCGAGCGCGTATTCCGCGGAGAGACGGTGACCCTCGTGGAGGCACCGTACCTTCTCGATCGCGGCGAGCGCGGCGAACTGGAGGAGGCCTTTTTCGATGCCAGTGTCGCACCCGTGCCGCAGGAGGACGGCCGCATCGGTGGCTCGCTCAGCACGCTGCTCGATGTGACCGACCGCGTGCGTGGTTCCCTGGCGCAGTCCGATCGCGAGCGGCTCGTGCTGGAGGTCGCGGCGGAGCGTCAGCGGCTCGTTGCCGCCCAGACCGTGGCCAAGATCGGGAGCTGGGAAACCGACTTTGCCACCATGGAAGTCATGTGGTCGGGCGAGACGTATCGCATCTTCGGCCTTGATCCGAACACCTTTGCGCCGACGCACCAGGCCTTCCTCGACCGCATCCATCCGGACGATGCCGCCATGGTGGATGGCGCATTCCGCGCGTCGTTCAACACGCGCGACGTCAGCACGGTGGAGCATCGCGTGCGACTCGCCGACGGCACGATCAAGCACGTGGAGGAACGCTGGACCACGCACGTGGACGACAGCGGCACGCCCACGCGCGCCGTCGGCACGTGCCAGGACCTCACGACGCGCTGGCTGGCGGACGCCGAGCGACGGCAACTCGCCGTGGCGCTCCAGCACCTGAGCGAGGAGGCCGTCGCGATCATCGACGAGGCGGGACGGGTTCACTACGCCAACGGCACACATGCGAGCATCTTTGGCTACGACCCGCTCAACGTGGGATCGCTCGCTGCGGATGACCTCATGCCCGACGACGACGCGCGCGCCGAGTTCCGGGCGATCCTGCGCGAGGCGCGAGATGGCCGGAGCTGGTCCGGCGTCGTGCGCGGTCGCCGCCTCGATGATGGCCGTGTCGTCCAGATCGACATGACGATCGGCGTGATTCCCGAGAGCGG